>NZ_JAAHHG010000124.1 GCF_010692555.1 Okeania sp. SIO3B5
AATTCGTATGGGGATAGATTTAATACCATTTTTGATGTTGTAAATTATCTTTTTCGTCAAATAGACTTTATTTGAAAGTTTATTTATGATTCTTATTATTCGTAACATTCTTTTTTCAAAATGGTATTAAAGCCTCCCCTTTTAAGAAAAAAAAAAGAAATAATATTTCCTCATATTCAATCCTCTCGGTTTTAACCAGAGGTAATTATCAATTATCAATTATCCATTATCAATTAATGAATCCCTACTCCCTTTATTTTTGAGTAAATGCCCAAACCCCATCCCAGTTTTTGGGCACGCCAGTTACAGTTAATTTATCCATTCTTTCTAGATAAAGTTGAGCTGTTTTATCTGAAGAATTAATGGCTAATACTTTCTCAAAATAATCTTTGGCAGTAACAAGATCTCCTAAACGATAAAACTCTATACCCAATGCAAAATCTGCTTGAGTTTTTAATTTTAATTCTCGCATATAATCAATTTCTCCATCTAGAACTTCATAAACATTAATAGCTTTATCTCTACCTTTGACAGATGCACGGTCTAAAAATCTAATTTGATATTTTTCTGTATCTTTCAAACTCTGAAAAACTGATTCAGAAATTAATAAAGAAACTCCGTAATATTTAGTTAAACTTTCCAAACGAGCTGCTAAATTCACATGATCGGAAAGTGCATCTCCTGACATTCGATTTGGCTCTCCCACAATACCAACCATGATAAAACCTACATGAATGCCAATTCCTACCTTAATTGGAGGAAAACCCTCTGCCTGTTGAGTCTGATTATATTCTTGTAATTTCCGAAGTTTACCTATAGCAGCTTGCAACGCATCATCAGCGCCATCAGGAAATACTGCCATAATACCATCTCCCATAAACTTAATAATTAAACCATTCCGGTCGCGAATTTCTGGGGAAACTTGTTGTAAATAACTATTGACAAAAGCAAAAGTTTCTTGAGGTGTCATGTTTTCAGATATAGTAGTGAAAGAGCGAATATTAGAAAATAAAATTGCCATTTCCTTGCTCACACGATCCCCTAACTTCACATCAAGAATATTTTCTTTTGATAGTAATTTGACATATTCCTGAGGGACAAAACGTTCGTAAGAATTAGTAATTTTTGATAATTGAATATGGGTTTTAATCCTAGTTAATAATTCATCTTTAGAAAAAGGTTTAGTCAAATAATCATTGGCTCCAAATTGGAATCCCATGACTAAATCGGCGACTTGATTTTTAGCAGTTAACATTAAGATGGGTAACTTTTGGGCCGGATATTCTTCCCGAATTTTAGCACATACTTCATAACCAGATATCTGAGGCATCATCACATCTAGCAAAATCAGATCAATATTCTGATGAGTCTCTAAAGCAGCTAAAGCTTCTTTTCCATTGAATGCTTGAGTAACTTGATAGTTATTTGCTTTTAAGTGATTACTTAAAACTTGAAGATTTATAGGTTCATCATCAACAATTAAAATATGAAAGTTACTATTAGCAAGGTCGGTTTTCAGAGCAGTAATTTCTTGAGGTGTTTCTACTGGATCTACAAGATAACGAATACTATTGATGGTGGAAGTAGTGGAAGTTTCTGTTACAGATTCTTGTGAAATTGGTAGGGTAAAGTAAAATTTGGAACCAACACCAACTTCAGACTCTACCCAGATATGACCGCCGTGGAGTTCAACTAATTGTTTTGTGACTGCTAACCCTAAACCTGTACCGCCATATTTTCTGGATGCTGAACCTTCTGCTTGTTCAAAAGATTGAAATATTCGGTCTAGTTTATCGCCGGGAATACCAATACCAGTATCTGAGACTACGATCCTCAGTTCTTGAGATTGCTCTATATTTTGATTGGAGTATTCTCGGGCCTGAATTTGCTGATGGGGGTTTATAGAATTGTTGCTAATTACTTCTGCCAAAATTTCGACCTTACCAGACTCAGTAAATTTAATAGCATTGCCAATTAAGTTATAGAGAATTTGTTGTAAACGGTTTTCATCAGCATAGACGGGGGGTAAATCTTTGGGAATATTATTTACTAATTGCAGATATTTATTTTTGCTGACCAAAAATTTATTCAAGCTAACTACTGTCTCTACTACTCCATAAATATTAATAGCTTTGATTTGTAATTCTAATGTATGGTGTCTGATTTTAGAGAAGTCAAGAATATCGTTCACAAGATTAGATAGACGACGGGCACTAGAAACCATCATGCTTAAGTTAGATTGAATGACTGAATTTAGTTGTGTTTTATCTCCATCTAAAAGAAATTCGCCAAGACCAATAATACTATTGAGGGGAGTTCGGAGTTCGTGGGAGGTGTTGGCTAAAAATTCGTCTTTGAGGTGGTCTAATTGTTTTAGTTGTTCGTTTTTTGCCTCTAAGCTTTGAAAGGAATTTTTGAGTTGGTTGGCCATTAGATCAAAAGAGTTAGCAAGTTCACCTACTTCGTCGCGACGGTGAATATTAAGGGTGTTTTCCCAGTGCCCTGTAGCAATTTCTTTCGCAGCAGTATTAATTTGTAAAATTGGTTGAGTAACCCAGTGAGTAGTGGCTATTCCTACTAATATAGATATCATCAAAGCACTAAAACTTAATAAAATACTGGTCTTGGTGTTGGCATTGATTTGTACCATGAAGTCATTTTCAGGAACGACTACAACAACTAACCAATCAATACCTTTATCATCTTTAAGTGGCATGACTCTGGTATAGTACCAAGCTCCATCAATTAAAAATTTGAATTTGCTATCGCTATCAATATTTTTAAAATCACCAAAATGTTCTTTTAACTGTTGGACAGTAGCGCTGAGTGTAGGATCATTACTTTCAATGGCAGGTAGACGTTCGATCTTCCGCTTTTTGCCTTCTTCAGTAATGATAAATGGTGTCTTAATTTGAGAGCTGACTACTAAATCTCCCGATCGCTCCATAATAAAGCTCTGTCCGTTAGCGCTGATATATAAGTTACTCAGGAAATTTGTGATTTGCACGAGGGTTGTTTTATTTGAAAGAACTCCCACGAACTGCCCACTTGAGTTGAAAATAGGTCTGACTGCTGATATATCTAAGGAAGTATTTTCACGGGAAAAGGAGGAAAAAATTGGACTCCAGGTTGGTTCACCTAGCTCCTTTGCTGCTTTATACCATGGACGAACACGAGGATCGTAAGCTTTTCCTTTTAAATATTCCTTGATGTTACCTTGATTATTCAGTAAATAAGTTTCCCTAATAGGTTGAGTCGCAATATTACGAATTTTAAAAATAATATCTCCATCTTCTAAACGTTCAACCCCAATAAAATCTCCTTCTTCATTGCCAAAGAAGAGATAATCTTCTAAATCTTGTTCTTTTACCACTTGCCAAAAGTAAAGTCTCAGAGCAGCAAAATCATCAACATCTAAATTTTCACTTTCTATGGCATCATTGGTTACTCTTAAAACTTGATAGGATTTGTTTAGATATCCTAAAACGTGCTGTTCAATACCACTGCTAATTTTTTGGGTTAACTGGTTAGCAAGGTTATCAACGGTTTGTCGCCCATTAATCAAAGAAAAATATCCCACTAATCCCACAGCACCAAAGATTTGTAGAACAAAAGGAACAATGAGGACAGTTTTCAGGGGAAGTTTGCTAAACATTTTGCCCAGGTTAAAGAATAGAGGTGTGAACTACCCAATGCTATAGCTATTGCTATAGGATGGGTTTCCATCTTCGCTGGGAATAGCATCTAACAAAACTGATGTTTTACCAGGTGACTTACATTCCCTCAGATTGGCAGTAGAGCTAGTTCCTAACTCCTGTCTTGAGTGCATTTGACATTTGTCGTGCGACGGCAAATTACGCACTCGCAATATCCGCAAGGCTTCATTTTTGATATTGATTGCAGCGTTAATCTCTCTATTATGGGTTGTATGACAATGCTCGCAAGTCCAATTTTTCACATTAGGAGGCAAGCTACCAACTTGATTTAAACAAATATTACAAGTTTGTGAATAAGGCAAAAAACGATCGACTTCTATATAAGTTTTTCCTTCTCTTTCTGCCTTATAACTAAGCATTGTTTCAAACATTCCCCAAGCACCATCACCAATAGATACAGCTAAATTATTGTGTCTTGGTGCGTTACCAGGTGCGTCCTTCTCTGAGGCATAATCACACTGCTTTTTTACCACATTTTTTACAGCTAGATTTTCTACTGCAATTACTTGGTTTTCGTTTACTATCTTGCGGGATAGCTTGTGTAGAAAATCTTCACGGCATCTAGCTATTTTCCCCTGTATTCTAGCTATTTTTATGCGTGCTTTATTTCGGGTATTGCTGCCTTTTTGTTTACGACCTAATTTCTTCTGCTTCCGTTTGAGATTAAGAGCGTGTTTAGCAATATGCTTAGGATTTTTATATTTTGAACCATCTGATGTTACACAAAAATGAGTTAATCCTAAATCAATTCCTATTGCTTTTCCTTCTGCTGATTTTTTAGGATTTACTCGATTGTCTTCAACTAAAACAGAAACAAAATATTTACCATCTGGATTAACAGAAACAGTTACAGTCTTGATTTCCCCTGAAAAATCTCTATGGCGACGATAATAAACTAATCCAATTTTAGGTAGTTTGATGTAGTCATCCTGAAATTCTACATTTTGAGGATAAGTAATAGATTGTCTACCTTTTTTAGACTTAAATTTTGGTAACTTAGCCTGTCTATCAAAGAAATTTTTGTAAGCTGTAGATAAATTTAATGCTACTACTTGGAGACACTGAGAATAAGTATCTGTTTTTAGCCATTCATGTTCTTTTTTGAGTTGAGGAAGCATTTTTTGAATAGCTGCTCTACTGAGACTTTTTCCAGTATCTCTGTAGGTTTGATGGCATAAGTTTAGTGAATAATTCCAAAACCATCTACAACAACCAAAGCTTTTGGTTAAAGCCAATTGCTGTTCTGATGTTGGATAGATTCTATACTTGTATGCCTGACACATTTATCACTTATATACAACAATGATAAAACTTTAACATATACCTTTATGTATTTGCAACTGTATTGATACTGATTGTGATTCATTCCAGCACAAATACTGAACTATGATGTGAGATTTATCACAACATCAAATTAAAAGTCATATGTTTAATCCAAAATTAAACATTAGCTTTCACAAGTAGAACTACTTAAGCTATTCTACTGAAAAAAAATTAAAATTTCCACTTTGTATAGACTACTAATTAGGGTTTGCTGATTAAAATCGTGAATAAGAAAATTGTATCTCACATTCCGCACTTCAATTTGTAACATGGAAATTAGTATAAAATCCGTGGCAAACTTAAGTATTTATACTATATAAATTATCTTCATTTACCTCAATCAAGAGTCAAATTCTCAGTTAAATATTAAGCATAAATACTTACTTAATCCTTGACTCCTATTGACCACTATAATTTACTTTTGACCTTTATACTACATTTTGTGGTGCGGAATGTGGTTTGTATGAATATTCATCAAAATTCATGCTCAACTTTTTTGACTTTTATCCAAAAAAATGCTATTTCCAAAATTTAACTCTACAACATATAAGCTTTTGACTTTTGACTTTTGACTTTTGACTTTTATCTCCGCATAACCATTAAAAAAATTGATCTTTAGTTTTGATCCCAGGAAACTCTGTGTAAGAATGCTTATTAGTTTTGTCTACTTAATTAGAAATTATAAAGTAACCATAAACTATGGAAGCCCTTTATCAATATGCCTGGCTGATTCCACTATTGCCCCTACTTGGAGCAATGGTAGTCGGCCTGGGACTAATATCCTATAGTCAAGCCACAAGTAATTTGCGACGGGGATCTGCAATATTCATAGTCTCCCTGTTAGGAACTGCAATGGTTCTCTCCTTTGCCATCCTCTGGAGTCAAATTAATGGCCATGAAACCTATACTCAAATGTTTGAGTGGGCAGCAGCAGGTAACTTTAAACTCAGTATGGGCTACACCATCGACCATCTGACTGCCCTCATGTTAGTCATTGTCACTACCGTTGCCTTTTTGGTAATGGTCTATACAGATGGTTACATGGCTCACGACCCTGGTTATGTACGCTTTTATGCCTACTTGAGCTTATTTAGCTCCTCAATGTTAGGTCTAGTTGTCTCTCCAAACCTCGTCCAGGTTTATATCTTTTGGGAACTGGTAGGTGTATCTTCTTACCTACTAATAGGTTTCTGGTACGACCGGAAAGCAGCAGCAGATGCTTGTCAAAAAGCCTTCGTTACCAACCGCGTCGGTGACTTTGGTCTGCTATTGGGAATGCTCGGAATTTACTGGGCGACTGGTAGCTTTGAATTTGAAGTCATGGGCGTTCGTCTAGAACAACTGGTAGAAACAGGCGCTCTGAGTGCTGGTTTAGCAACTCTATTTGGTGTTTTAGTCTTTTTAGGACCTGCGGCCAAGTCAGCTCAATTCCCATTGCACGTTTGGCTACCAGATGCGATGGAAGGCCCTACACCAATTTCTGCTCTTATCCACGCAGCGACAATGGTAGCTGCTGGGGTTTTCCTAGTTGCACGGATGTATCCAGTATTTGAACATCTGCCAGTAGTAATGAACATTATTGCTTGGACAGGAGCCTTCACAGCTTTTCTAGGAGCAACGATCGCCATTACTCAAAATGACATTAAAAAAGGTCTTGCCTATTCCACTATTTCCCAATTGGGATATATGGTAATGGCAATGGGTGTAGGAGCTTATAGCGCCGGACTATTTCACCTAATGACCCATGCTTATTTCAAAGCCATGTTGTTTTTGTGTTCCGGTTCAGTTATTCATGGTATGGAAGCTGTTGTCGGTCATAACCCAGTTTTGGCACAAGATATGCGGTTAATGGGTGGACTGCGCAAATATATGCCTGTTACTTCTGCTTGCTTTTTAATTGGTACTCTGGCAATTTGCGGTATTCCTCCTTTTGCTGGTTTTTGGTCAAAGGATGAAATTCTGGGCAGTGCTTTTGGAGCAAACCCCGCTTTGTGGTTGATTGGTTGGGCAACTGCTGGAATGACTGCTTTTTATATGTTCCGGATGTATTTCTCTACTTTTGAGGGAGAGTTCCGGGGTAATGATGAGCAGATTAAACAGCAATTAATGGCTGCAAACTCTACAGGTGAAAAGGTTGAGATGACTCCAGCAGTAGCTTTCGGACCTGGTGCTATGGACCCGAAAGAACTAGAACACGGCCATGATGACCATGACCACGATCACGGTCATCATAGTGACTCTCCCCATGAGTCTCCTATTAGCATGACTTTACCGTTGATGGTTTTAGCGATTCCTTCAATGATTATTGGTTTGTTGGGAACGCCTTTTGCTAATTATTTTGAGCAATTTATCTATGCACCAGGAGAATCTTTGGCAGAGGTGCTAGAGGGACTAGCGGAGTTTGACCTGACTGAATTTTTGATTATGGCAGGTAACTCTGTTGGTATTGCTTTAATTGGCATTACCTTTGCTTCGCTAATGTACTTGAGTCGTAAAATTGACCCTGGTGCGATCGCTGAAAAAATCAAACCTCTTTACAATTTCTCTCTCAACAAGTGGTATCTAGACGACCTGAACGACTTTCTATTTGTTAAAGGTAGTCGTCGTCTAGCACGTCAAGTTTTGGAAGTAGACTACAAAGTAGTTGATGGAGCTGTTAATTTAACAGGTTTTATTACACTTCTGACTGGAGAAGGTTTGAAATATTTAGAAAATGGTCGCGCTCAGTTTTATGCCCTCATTGTATTTGTAGCAGTGTTGGGTTTAGTAGTCTTTTCTGGCGTTTGAATCAGGTTGTAGGTTGTAGGTTTTGGGTAAACTTTTTTACTTTGAACTTATATCATGTCCGGTAAATCAGTTACGATATGTCATTGCGAGGGTCACGAAGTGAAGATGAAGCAATCACAGCACTTTGGGATTACTTCACTCCGCTATCGCTGCGTTCGTAATGACAACTGTTCAACCGGATATGATATTATGAGTAGCTTGGTAAACTTCTTGTTAGTTATAGCAACCGCCAAGTGCAGTTAGGACAATTAGTGCGAGCATCTTGCTCGCGTCATAAATCATCATAATTAGGCGGTTAGGACAATTAGTGCGAGCATCTTGCTCGCGTCATAAATCATCATAATTACCCGACGTCCTAACTATAGTGGCGACTGCTATAAAATCTATTCCCTACTCCCTACTCCCTAATAGCTAGACAGGGATTAGGTCACGGATATACGGATGATGGAATCAGTTAGGTCTTTCTCTACTCCCTACTCCCTACTCCCTATAAAAACTTTAAAAGTGAGAATTAAATACTTATGACTAATTTTCCTTGGTTAACTACAATCATCCTATTTCCGGTAATTGCATCGTTGCTAATTCCGATTATTCCGGATAAAGACGGCAAAACGGTAAAGTGGTACGCCTTAATTATTGGATTAATTGATTTTGCTATTATCATTTCTGCCTTCTGTACTGGATATGACACCAATAACCCAGACCTCCAGTTGGTAGAAAGTTATGCTTGGGTGCCACCACTAGACTTAAATTGGTCAGTGGGAGCTGATGGTTTATCCATGCCACTAATTATCCTGACTGGCTTCATCACAACTCTGGCAATTATGGCAGCGTGGCCTGTAACTTTTAAGCCAAAGCTGTTTTATTTCTTAATGTTGGTCATGTACGGCGGTCAGATAGCTGTGTTTGCTGTGCAGGATATGTTGCTATTTTTCCTAGTTTGGGAATTGGAGTTAGTACCAGTTTACTTAATTCTTTCCATCTGGGGTGGTAAAAAACGGTTGTATGCAGCAACTAAGTTTATTCTTTATACCGCAGGTGGTTCGCTGTTTATTTTGATAGCAGCGTTAGCAATGGCGTTTTATGGCGATACTGTTACTTTTGATATGAGGGCAGTTGCTGCAAAAGATTACGCTCTGAATTTGCAACTATTGTTATATGGAGCGTTTTTGATTGCCTATGCTGTGAAGTTGCCAATTTTCCCATTACATACCTGGTTGCCTGATGCTCACGGGGAAGCAACTGCACCCGCTCATATGTTGCTAGCAGGAATTCTGTTGAAAATGGGTGGTTACGCTCTGTTGCGGATGAATGCAGGAATGTTACCTGATGCTCACGCAGTGTTTGCTCCTATTTTGGTGATTTTGGGGGTTGTCAATATTGTCTATGCCGCTTTGACTTCTTTTGCTCAACGAAATTTGAAGCGGAAAATTGCTTATTCCTCAATTTCTCACATGGGTTTTGTGTTGATTGGTATTGCTTCGTTTACCGAAATTGGTCTGAGTGGAGCTGTACTGCAAATGATTTCCCACGGTTTAATTGGGGCGAGTTTGTTCTTTTTAGTGGGAGCTACTTATGACCGTACCCATACTTTAATATTGGATGAAATGGGTGGTGTCGGTCAAAAGATGAAGAAGGTGTTCGCTATGTGGACGACTTGTTCCATGGCTTCTTTGGCGTTACCTGGAATGAGTGGGTTTGTAGCTGAAGTGATGGTGTTTATTGGTTTTGCTACCAGTGATGCTTATAATCCAACTTTCAAAGTGTTGGTAATATTCTTGGCTGCAGTGGGAGTGATTTTGACTCCAATTTATCTGTTGTCAATGTTGCGGGAGATTTTGTACGGCCCTGAGAATAAGGAGTTGGTAGAACATGAAGTTCTTAGGGATGCTGAACCCCGTGAGGTGTATATTATCGCTTGTTTGTTGGTGCCCATTATTGGTATTGGTTTGTATCCCAAAATTGTGACTCAGATTTATGATGCGACGACAGTACAGTTGACAGCGCGGTTGCGAGATGCTGTACCAACGTTGATTGAATCTGGGGAGGTGGCGTTGAATAGTGAGTCTGAGTTGATGCGTGCGCCTGCGATTAAGTAGTAAAACTTTTAGAGTGCGTTAATAAACCGGGTTTATCAAGGAAATTTAGTGGTTTGAACCACAATACCATGACCATAAACCCGGTTTCTTGGTTGCTTTGCGTAAGTCGTGCTGATGAAATTGGTATAATTAATATAGCACTAAGAATTACAGCGCTTTTCAGACAAATGAACCACATCGTCACCATCAAAACCTTGTAGGGACGTTCCATGGAACGTCCCTAATGTGGTATATCTACATGAAAACTGCTGTAAGGTTAGGACATTTCTAAATCCCGTTTGCACAGCATGACCTAGGAAAAGCCTTTAAAAGTCCCCTGTTCCCTGTTCCCTAGCGCGTAGCGCTATAACTGAAATGACAGTCACCATACCTATTAACAAAATTGAGCTTCACCCAGGTAGTCTCATTACCCTAAATGACTTAACCTGGGAACAGTTTGAAGCATTTCTAGAAGAAAAAGAAGCTAACGGAATCAAGACACGAGTCGCTTACAGTCAAGAAACTTTAACCATTATGTCTCCTCTTCCTGCCCACGAACGATCGCACCGAATTATTAGTGATATTGTGAAAGTATTGCTGGATAGTCAAGAGCGAGACTGGGAAGAGTTCGGTTCAACAACCTTTAGGAAAAAAGCTAAAAAAGTCGGTCTAGAACCTGATACTTGTTTTTATATCCAAAACGCTCAAAAAATGCGCTCTCGAATGAGGATAGATTTGACTGTAGATCCACCTCCAGATTTAGCTATTGAGGTAGATGTCACATCCAAAACTACTCTTGATGCTTATGAAGCTTTAGCAGTTCCAGAATTATGGATTTATACTGAAGAAAAATTCACGATTCAGGTCTTTACCGATGGATTATATGTAGAATCATCTATCAGTCCTACTTTTCCCAATTTACCTATTTTAGAATTAATTCCTAATTTAGTCAACCAGGTATTAACGATGGGTAGCAGTAAAATGCTAAGAGAGTTGAGGAAGAAAATGAGTTAGAGTTCAGTAGTAGACTAACACAAATAAAACTGTTTGTAGATACATGGGTATGGTTAACTCTGCACGATAAAAATGAGTCAAAACATCAGGAAACTGTAAATTTGTATCGGCATTTCACCTCTCAAAATCAGAGAATTTATACAACAGAATTATGTTTTAGATGAAACTTTTACCTTGTTTTTCAAGAGACTACATCCTGCTCTTGCAAGTCAGTCTATGAAATTGTTGATAGAGGTGTTTAAGGCAGAAAATTTTAATCTGGTTTGGATTACAGAATAGCGCTTTTTTAAAGCACAAGAATTAAGGATTAAGTTTGTAGATAAACCTCTAATTTCATTTACTGACTTAACTTCAATGGTGGTAATGAAAGAATTTGGTATTGAATATGTTTTAACGGGAGATGCTCATTTTATTCAAGTTGGTATGGGATTTCAAAAGATACCTCAATAATTAATAATTGTTTTTATTAAAATATTGCGCAATAGTAAATTAGTGCTGATCTCTGTTCCCTCTTTTCTTATGAATGACATCAAACTACATGACACTGTAGCTTTAACAGAGAATATGAAAACTACACAATTTTTGACTGATAAAGAAATAATATTACCGAGAGGTAAAGTAGGAACTGTGGTAGAAATTTACGATCGAGGAAAAGCTTTTGAAGTAGAATTTGCTAATAAAAATGGGCAAACTTACACATTGATATCCCTCGAACTTGAAAAACTAATATTGCTGCATATAGACTGTTCCAATCTAACATTTTGAATGACGTAAATATCTATTATCTGTGATATCAAATCCGTCGCTAAACTATTGAATGACAAACACTTGAGATTATTCAAATCCGGTAGTATCGGTATAAATAAACAGACATAATTTTTTGTATAATTTATTTCAGATTTGGTCTACTGCTTTTTGTTTTAATCACCCAAAGAAGTGGTGATAAATCCCTTTTGCTGCTTCAACAGCTATGTCTCCTACTTGCCCAAACATAATTTCCTTGATGCTCTGATTAATTTCATCAACTTTTGCAGTATTGCCCTTTGCTTCATATAAATTTTTAGCTTTCTCTAGTGCTTTTATAGCTTCTTGTTGCTCACCTTTCTTTTTCAAAATATCTCCTAATACTTCATAAAACCAAGGATACTTTGAATCAAGCTGAATTGCTTTTTTGACTTCATTAAGCGCTTCATCAAGTTCACTTTGATAGCGCAAAGTAGACCCCAAGTTAGCATGGAATACTGCTTTATTAGGGGCTAAGTAAATTGCTTGTTGGTAAGCTGTTATAGCCTCCTCTGGTTTATTGTCATTAAACAAAACATTTCCTAGCCTATTATAGAGCATTGAATCGTCAGGATTAAGCTGAATTGCTTTTCGATACTCAACAATTGCTTCATCTAGCTTATTTTGTTTATAAAAAACATTTCCTAAAAAGTTGTGAAATCTAGCTTCGTTAGGATTGAGGCGAATTGCTTTTTGATAAGCAGCGATCGCTTCGTCTAGCTTTTTTTTATTATAATAAGCATTCCCTAAATTACTTTGAAGCCATGCGTCATTAGGATTTAAACGAATCCCTTCCTGGTATTTTTCAATCGCTTCGTCAATCTTTTTTTGATCCCTAAAAACATTTCCCAAGCCGTTATAAGCTCTCGCCAATGTTGGATTGAGGCGAATCGCTTGCTTATATTTAGTAATTGCTTCCCCTAATTTCTTTTGCTGCCATAGAGCATCTCCTAAGTTAGTGTAAGCTACTGCATCTTTAGGATTGAGACTGACTGCATTTTCAAAAGCAAGGACTGCTGCCTCTATACTATTTTCCTGTTTTAGTTCTAGAAGAGCCAAACCCAAGTTATTGTATGCGTATGCCAATTTGGGATTAATCCGAATAACTTCCTGGTAGGAGGCGATCGCTTCCTCAACATTACCCAATTCTCTCAAAGCATTTCCTAAATTAGTATGAGCATCTATATTCTTAGGATTCAGCCGAATTTGTTCTTTATAACGCTCTATTGCCTGTTTAAATTCTTCTACAGCATCCTCATTCTTACCTATTTGCTTCTGTACTTGCGCTAAACCGTGGCGAGAAACAGTATCGTTAGGATTGAGGCGAATTGCTGTCTCATAGGAGGCGATCGCTTCGTCTAAATTTCCTTTTGCAAATAAAACATTTCCCAAACTTTGATGAAGACATACAAGACTAGGATTAATATCAATACCTTTTTTCAACTCAGTAAGCGCCTCATCTAACTTCCCTTGAGCATGAAAAGCGCATCCCAAATTATTATAAATAACTGCTTGATTAGGTTTTAGGGAAAGGCTCTCGTTCCATGCTTCTATTGCTTCCTC
The DNA here is from genome assembly GCF_010692555.1 of Okeania sp. SIO3B5. GTDB lineage: Bacteria > Cyanobacteriota > Cyanobacteriia > Cyanobacteriales > Microcoleaceae > Okeania. Next base: position 13,265 of record NZ_JAAHHG010000124.1, read on the forward strand.
TAGCTTATTTTGAGTGTACCGTATACAGCCCAATCCACCAAAAGCTTCTTCATTGTAGGGATTGAGTTGAATAGCTTTTTTGCACTCAATAGTTGCTTCTTCTAGCAAACGCCTCCGGAAAAGAAAACTACCGAACTTAGCACGAGCGTCTGCATCTTTAGGATTACGTTTTATAGCTTCTCTAAGCTTTATCTCGGTTACTTTCGACTCAGTTTCTGCTTCTTCTAACAATCCTTGTTCTTCTAAAACATTCTTTAAGAAACTATGTGCATAACCATCATCGGGATTGTGTTCAATTGCTTCTCTAAATTTAGCTATTGCTGCATCTATTTTACCTTGACTATATAACACGTTGCCCCAATCTCTATAAGCTTCAGCCAAATTTGGTTTAAGGCGAATTGCGTTTCGATACCGTTCAATAGCTGCTTCCAATAAATTTTTATGTTCTAAAGTATCCCCTAATCCCTTGTGTGCTTCTGCAAACTCTGGTTTGAGGTCAAGAGCTTTTTGATAAGCAGTGCTAGCTTCTTGCACTTTATTTTTGGTATATAAAGCATCTCCTAAATCTTTATAGACTTCCGCACTAATGGAGTCCTTACTAATAGCTTCCTTATACAAAGCGATCGCTTCATTAAGTTTACTTTGCTCTCCCAGTTCATTTCCCAGTTTACGGTAAATTTTAGCTACATCTTCATCTTTGAGAGCCAAAGATTCCTGTAAACTCTTCAACTTCATTTCCACCTTCTCACTCAGAAAGTTCACGGTTAATTTCCTCCCTTAAGTAATCTTCAAATATTTGCAAATTTCTCTTATATTGTTGAATAGGTCTTAAAATCTCATCCTCAATTACAGTCGCATCTTCTAGGGATAAACCTAACTCTTCTCGTAGAACATCCAGTTGAGCGCGAGTAACCGTTGAAAATTCCCCATCCGGACACAAAAACTTAACTTCTCGACTATACCTCAATCTGGGATTACGAATGGGTGCTTTAGCAACAGAAATTTCTAATAACTCAGGTTGCACCGAATAAATCTCCGGTTGCATTCTTGGGAAAGCTTCTTTAACTTTTTTTGCAGTATAATCATGTAAATTTTTAATAGAAATTACACTGTCTTCATCTACATCTGCCGCTCCTGTGTTAATTCCTTCAAATAAGTGATGGGTATAAATAGATAAAGGTAATCCTTCTTGCTCAAAGGAAGGTTGAGTTGAGGTAGAAGAAGTAAGAATAACTCGCCCTTTTTCCTGCAACTTTTCCCTAGCCAGCAAACCATCAGCAAATGTCGCACTAAAACAACAATCAAGAATCACCACCTGTTTTTTCAAAGAACTGCTACTCATTATTGAATGTACTGTACTAGCTGACAAAGCCGTTGATTTTAGCAAATTCCCTTGTTCATTGTTCCGAGTAGCACGAGTAGCAAAGTAAAATTCTCCACGCTCCCTAATACCGTGGCATGAAAAATAAAGTAGGGTTATGTCATCTTTTGTCTTTCCTTGAAATAGATTATCAATGGCATCTTCCATCTCAACTGCATCAGGGTTTGGTAAAGTTTTGACCTCATCAAATCCACCTTTGTCTGGGTCAAGTAAAACTTTTCTCAAAGCTTGTATATCATTCAGAGGGGTAAGCAACCTTGGATAACCATTCCCATAATCACTCACTCCAATTAGTAGTGCATATTTTGCCATTAACTTTTAACCTCTAATTATGATGCTATAAGTTTTCCAGCTTTCTCAACCTCCTCTGCAAATTCTTCCCGACTGCGATTAGCAGCTTTAACTGTCCTTTTTTCCTGACCATTGGTGATTGTTATGTCACTTTTCCCATTGGAAGCCTGATGCGCATCCCTACTTATCTCCTTGAGATTAGATAATTCAACTTCTGCTTCTAACAATTCTGGTAGATAGGAACCTGCTTTTCCTCCCTTTTGAGGTGTTGTGTTTTTAATCTCCTTAACTTGTTCTCTTCTTATTTGCATTTCTTTAGAAAATTCTTCTCTTGCCTTATCTAGCTCTTGTTCATCTAGAGTAGGATTATTAAGAGTAATAATTATCCGAACTTTAGACATAATATCTATAATATTTATAATTTTAATTTGCTGTTATAGTCTAGTTTGATGAATCATTATACATGAGATAGATAAAATCAAGACAATAAATTGACAAATTATTTCTTTTATGTTATACGAAACTATATAATTTTTGGTCATTAGCAGTTGCACGCCAAATCTTGATGGTTTTGTCCCTACTACCACTAACAAGTCTCTGAGCATCTGGACTGAAGTTAACAGACATTACCATATCTGAATGACCTTCCAAGGTTTGTAAAACCCCACCATTATGGAAATTCCAAAGCCTAATAGTCTTGTCCTGACTGCCACTAGCTAGAGTCTGACCGTCTGGACTGAAAGTAAGAGAAAAAACTGCCCCCGAATGGCCATCTAAAGTATCTATTAGTTGCCCACTGTCTAAATCCCATTTTTCGATTTTTCCATTTTTACCGCCACTGAAAAGAGCTTTTCCATCAGGACTAAAGGCAAGAGAAACAATCCATTCTAAATTACTGTAAAGAGTATTCTTGAGTTTACCCTGCTTTAGGTCCCAAAGCTTAATCTTACCGTTCGTACTACCACTAGCTAAAATCCATCCATCTAAGTTGAAAGCAACAGAAATTATTTGTTCTCCATGGCGACAAATATGAATTTCTTCCCCTGTACGAATATTCCACAGTCTAATTGTTTGGTCATAACTACCACTTGCCAGAACTTGTCTATCTGGACTAAGAGCAAAGCACTCAATCCATTGTGAATGTCCATTCATAGTGAGAGATTCCATTGGAGTAGAATAGTTATAAAGACTACTTAATAACTCCCCAGTATCTAGATGCCATCGCTTGATTGTCCTATCATAACTAGCACTTAGGAGTGTCTTTTCATCTAGAAAAATTACAGATGCCACATCTTGCAAATGTCCGGTGAGAGTGCGTTGTAGTTTCCCACTTTCCAAGTCCCAAAGTTTGATAGTATTATCCCAACTACCACTAGCTAGAGTTTTACCATCTGGACTGATAGTAACAGAACCAACTCCTTTTTGATGTTCAGCTAGAGAGTAAAGCAGTTGAGGGTTTTGCCAGTTGGGAAGCAGTGGAGATCGTGGTTGCTGTTGCTCTTGGCGCGATGATTTCGATGCTAGCTCCACTGCTCCCTTTAATTTCTTTTGACTTACTTTTACTTTTAATACTTCTTCAAGCTTTTTCCATAATTTAGAAGCTGTATTCTTTAAAGTTCCATAACCCCAACTATACTTTCCTGCTATTTCGGGATACTTCAGATTATTCCAAGTTCCTATAAAAATATCCTTTTCTATATCCTCTAGTGAATTATTATTCTTTTTTAGTAATGACTCAACAAACTCTATTGCCTCTTCAGCGTTTGTCAGTTTATTTTTAGTTCCAGGTGGTTGTGACATTTTATGACTATTTAAGTTTTGCTATTGATATTTTAATGACTTTTGATGTCAAAAAAAAAGACTAGATAAATTACATTTTTAATAGAGCTAAAACTTAGTTCTATTAAAGACATCTAATTTAACTCATAGGGAATTGTTAATCATGCACGAGAACCCTTTCATCAAACACATTAGCATTCGCGAGGAATACCGCGCTAGCCAGTATTTACAGCATAAACTTCAACAACAACAGCAACCAATACCAGGGCTAAACAGTTCTAGTGATGGTGGTGCCAGTAGTCTCGACGATCTAGGTCTTAATCTTGATATGCCCGATATGCCTGATGTGGATATGGATGTTGACCCCGATGCTATGTCTGGTATAGTAGATTTCATAGTAGGCTTAGGCTCCTTCTTTGGCGGCTAGACAAACCAAAGGTCAAATTCCAGATTCTTCGCAATTAATCCGCATAAGAACTTGTTACGGTTCTTGAATTTAGACTTGGTATTAGTTTTTTTTCAAAGTCCTAATAACTAAAATCTTGTAGGGATTTTCTATGGAAAATCCCTACTATTTCATGTTTATTCAACTATTCGGGAGGCATTGCAGTAGTGTAGTTTTTAACTATCTACCGCCTGCCTCGTTTGCTATACTGAATGGTAAGTTTTCATTTCTAACTATTTGTTAAGGAGTTTTCATCCATGTCTTCTAAAGATTTTCAAAATATTGCTGAAATTATAAATTCTACAGGCAATAGAGTTTTAGAATACCTCCAAGAGCTGGAAAAAGGAATGAGTAGTTGTGGAGAGAATAATCAAAAACTTCAGGAAATAAAAAATGAAATCGAATCTGCTCTAAATGCTTTACAAAAACGAAAGTATGAAGTTGCTGTCGTTGCTCCTATGAAAGCAGGCAAAAGTACCTTTTCAAATTCTATGATAGGTGCTGATATTTTAGCTAGTGAAACAGCAGCTTGTACTGTATGTCGCACAGATGTTAAACATATTCCAAAAGGGCAAATTCCTAAACTTTTAGAATACCGAGATGGTCAAAGAAAACCTGTTTTGCTTGCTGAAGGTGAACTTAAAGAAATACAGGCTAGTTTTTTAAGTCGTACTCGTGAAATTAGAAAAAACAATAATAAAGATTTCACTACACGCTTTGAAATAGAGCATCCCATTGAAGCCATTAGTTCATTTTCCTATTTAGCAGGTTTTACGCTAGTCGATACTCCAGGTCCAAATGAATGGGAGTCAAAAAAATTTAAAACAGTTTCACTCAAACAAACTGCTCTAGAGGTATTGCGAAATTGCAATGTAATTTTGTTTGTTTTAGATTACACATCTTGCAAAGATAATGCTGTGTCTGATTTGTTTAAGGAAGTTCTTGAAAAACGCAAAGAACTTTTGGCAACTGAAGTTCAAGACAAAGTTTATTTCATTCTAAATAAGGTAGACCAGAAAACAGAAAAAGACCAGGATATTCCGGATTTTATTGAAGATTTGAAGACCCAAATAACTGAATTTGGTTTTCCTAATCCTAAGATTTACCCTGCTAGTTCTTTCCAAGGACTTTTGGCAAAACTCATTATTAGTAATAAAGCAACAGATGGACAAATTAAAGATTTTAAGAAGTTTTTTAGTGCCAGCTATGCTAGAGAAAATGAAGAGGGAGATTTAATTATTCCTGGACCTAAAAAAATTGCACCTCAAGCTTTAAAAGATAGTGGCATTCCTGCTATTCAAGAGACAGTAATTCAAACTATAATTAAGAATGCTGGCTGGAATTTGTTAAATGATGTTTTGAATAAAATCGATAAATCTGCTAAAGCAATTGAAAATAGTTTACAGGTACAAATAAAAGGTTGGGAGACAGAAATTGAGGACCTGAAGCAAAAAGTTGAAAACTATAAGCTGCGATCGCAATCGGCAAAAAGAAAGGTTGAGGATGTCAAAAAATCTGTCGATCTGGAAAAAAAAGTCTTAGTCCAAGGATTTAGTCAGGGACTGAACTTATTCGCTGAAACTGCCAAAGCAAAGATACAGCAAGAAATAGATGGTATTGTTTCTAGGTCTTCTTCAAAGGTAAAAACTGAAGTTTCAGCGAATAATCAAACTGCTAAGGTTAACCAAAAGCAATCAAACGGTATGAATTTTGCTGATATGTGGCGAACTTTAGGTGAATTTGGTTCCAATGTGTTACAGGCTATTACAGGTCTAAGTTTTATTGGTAAATCAGTGGAATTAGTTTTTGAAGTAACTACCCCTTTGTGGGAAGAATTGGAAAAAGAAGTACCAAACTTCAATAATTACAGTTCAGATGAAACAAAAAAGTCAAGTAGTAGGCTCTACAAAATCAGGTTTAATAGTCAGGATGAAGCAGAAAAAACGGCAGAAACAATCAGTAAGTTTGTGGCTCCCTATATCCAGAGTTGGTGGCTAGATACTCAAGATAAACTTGTCATAGATGGGGGAAAAATTAGGAAAGAATTAGCTTTAAAAATTAAACAGCAAATCCAAGAAATATCTAACGAACTATCTGATTACCTTGGTGCCGATCTACAAGTCCAACTGAACGCTAACGAAATTTTATTTCCTGATTTTGAGTTTCGGGGAATAGATGCCCAAATTAAATATCAGCAAGAAGTATATGAAAGAACTCGCAAAGAAACCAGGTCAGAAAGTAGATGCTGTGCTTCGGATAGGTCTTATGAAGTAGATGTTCCATACAAAGAGAAAAAAGATGTTTATGAAATTGATTTACGGGAGACTGTCAAGTTAATTCACTCTAGAATAGACCAACAAAAAGCTATCAATGAAGAACTATTGAATCGAGTCATTGAAAAGCAGGTAAAAGACGACTTCAAGAGTGCAGAAAAACAAATAAATGATTATATCAACAGGTTTCAATCAGAGTTCGAGCGCGTACTGAATGAACGAGAAACTAGGGAAGTAGAAGTTCCTAAAATTCTAGCCTATCTTGAGAATCAAAAACATAAAATCAATAGTTATTTGGAGAAGTTGGCAGAAATCAAACAGTCGCTCTTAGCTTTGAAATTAGTCAGTTAAGTAAAATCAATGAAGCGATCGCTCCTTCTCATCTACAAGAGGCGATCTCTTACCCTAATATAAAAGTTAAAAAACTTGAGTATTTCTACTTTTTTTCACTCATAGAATAATTGAAAATATATCCTAATCTAGTAATAGATAAATGAAGGAAAATAGGAAACAAAATGGTAATAATGCTATCCTGTTTGGATAATTTTAATTCTATGAAGTCCAGCTCATCACTGATAAAACTTAAAATTCAATTATCTTCTACCTACTACACAATAATATGACAACTGATAAATGATAACTGAAATGACTTACACCTCATCTAAACAACTTAACTTTGAAGAATTTATTGCCCAATACGGCGATAATACACGTTATGAACTAATTGACGGAGAATTAAGAGACATGGAACCCACAGGCCCTCACGAAGCTGTTGCCGGGAGTATTGCTGGTAGAATTTATGTCGAAATTTTTCGTAATAATTTTAATTGGTTAATTCCCAAAAATTGCTTAATCAAACCCCTATATACTGAAACTACAGCACTACGACCTGATGTAATAGTATTAGATAAAATCGAACTTACTAAAGAACCTCTTTGGCAAAAAGAACCTGTAATTTGTAACGGTAGTACCATTAAACTTGTTGTTGAAGTAGTTAGCACAAATTGGCAAGATGATTATGCTAGAAAAGTAGAAGAATATGCTTTTTTAAATATCCCAGAATATTGGATTATCGATTTTAAAGCATTAGGAGGTTTACAATTTATTGGCAATCCTAAACAACCTACTTTCACAATTTGCCAGTTAGTTAATGGTGTTTATCGACAGCAACAATATCGCTTGGGTGAACCGATTTATTCTGATTTATTTCCAAATTTAAAACTGCGACTAGACGACGTTATGCCAACTTCATAATTCTGAAATAAAGCTCGAAATATTTAGCGCGATCGCTCTTTTTCCTTGAAACTATTCTGCAATAATAAATCGGTACTTACGCAAATTTACTCAGGACTTACGCAAAATGTGAAAATATACACCACCTGTAAGGGCGTTTGCGGAGCATTCCGTTAGGAAATGCCATTCGCCCCTACTAGATATGGTGACTGTGCGTAAGTCCTGTTACTGTTAAACCACCATCTGTAGGATCACTATTCGGAGCTTTGTGGAGGGCGAATACCATTTGCGCTCGCTATGTGTAGAGTCTCTGGGTAAGTTCTGATATGAAACTCTTATCTGTTTGGGTTGTATCAGGACTTACGCAAATTCTTAGACAATACGCTATCTATAGGGGGCGAATGCCATTCGCCCCTACCAAATATGGCAGTTATGTGTAAGTCCTGCTATTATTAAACCAATGAGGTCTTTTTCACCCGCACTGGTTCTGGTTAGACTAGAAAAGCTAAATTTCTTTAAGCATCACCCAAACTGGGATAATCTATATATCCTTCTTCACCACTGGTATAAAAAGTATTACGATTATATTTGTTAAGTTCAGCATTCAGAGCAAAACGTTTAGGCAAATCGGGATTCGCTACAAACAGACGACCATAAGCTACGAAATCAGCAGTGTTATTTTGGAGAGCTTCCTCTCCTGTGTCGCGAGTATATCCACCTGCGGTAATAATTGCTCCACCAAATAGCGGACGGAAAAATTTTGCTCCCAAACCTTTACCATCATCTTCAACTGTTACGTTACCTTTGATACGGGGTTCAACAACGTGAAGATAACCTATCCCCAAGCGGTCTAATTCTTGCGCAACATAATTGAAAGTAGCTGTCGGATTAGAATCATGCATATCGTTGAAAGTACTACTAGGAGATAAGCGCACCCCTACTCTTTCTTTTCCCCAAACATCTATTGCTGCTTGCGTCACTTCTAGAAGGAAACGCGCTCGGTTTTCTACCGAACCTCCATATTCATCTGTTCGATGATTGGAATTATCCTGGAGAAACTGGTCAGGTAAATAACCATTGCCAGCATGAATTTCCACTCCATCAAAACCTGCCTCTTTTGCGTTTTTCGCTCCTTGTCGAAACTGCTCAATAATCAGAGGTATTTCTTCTAGTTTGAGTTCTCTAGGAATAACGTGGGGAAATTGTCCATTGGGAAGATCCGCTAAATAATCAGCCGCAATAGAACTAGGAGCGATCGGAATGTCTCCCTCTTCTAGTAAGTCTGGATGAGCAACTCGTCCAGCGTGCCAAAGTTGTAAAAATATTTTGCTACCTTTGTCGTGTACTGCATAATTGTTTGTGCTTTAGCTACTCCACTGGTTATGAAATTTGGCGATTTAAACGAGACAAAGAGGTGTGTGAGGTTAAAGTGAATGGCTCGTTGGTAGCAAATAATTCAGAAGTCCTTCGGCAAGTTTGTTTAGATGGTGCTGGTTTGATTTTAATGCCAACCTGGTTAATTGGAAAAGATATCCGTGGGGGTCTTCTCGAAGCTGTACTTAACGATTTTCAGTTCTATCCCCACATAGATATGGATACAGGTATTTACGCACTTTATCTACCGAATCGTCGTAATTCCTTGAGAGTTGAAACTTTCATTGATTTCTTAATTCAACGTCTTGGTAAGTCACTTCTATGGGAAAATTTTGAACCATAGAAAGTAAAGAAATTTTAATAAATTCTTTAATTCAAGTAACTTTTAACTTTTGACTTTTGACTGTCTTGAGTGCATCTTACATTCTGAGGAAACCTCGCCAATTAGCACTCGCTTTTGACTTCCGTGAAACGGTATTAGCTGATTTTGATTTTCTTGTAAAAAATCTGCTCTAAAAGTCACCTTTAGTGCTACTATAAATTATAAATTCTATTTTATAGTACAGAATAATGAATAGCAAAAACCTAGCAATAACTTTAGCTACAGTTGTTTTTCTAACAGCCTGTGACGTTGGTAACAATAGTCATATTAAACTTAAAAATGATGGCTATCACAGTTCTGGTTATCCTAACTATATAAATCGTAAAAAAGTAGGAATTAAAAATCGTATTCCAACTAATACTAATACCAGTCATGTTGTAAGTTCTTGTAAAGAATTTATGCAATACGAAATGGGAATTCCTAGTAATAGTCAGTGGTATTCAGCAGGAAATATAACTGAATCTACATCTGGTTGGCAATGGCAAGGTTCCGTAGAATTTGATGGGGAACGAAGCAATTTTATTTGCAATCTTGACAACAATGAAGTAACAGCATATTTTCATCAAGAAACTTATCCTGATTATTTTCCCGATCGTTTTTATGGAGGTAGCGATCGCATTAATAAAAGTAATATTAGTGTGGTAAGTTCTTGTAAAGAATTTATGCAATATGAAATGGGAATTCCTAGTAATAGTCAGTGGTATTCTACTCAGAATGTAACTAAAACTGTTGAAGGTTGGCAGTGGCGAGGATCGGTAAATGTTTATGGAGAAAAAAATAAGTTTGTATGTACTGTCGATCCTAATGGAGTTAGAGTCGCCACTAATTTTGAAGACTCTTATAATTATGAATATGAATATAACGATACTTACTAATATAAAATATGGTTGAATACTTATTATATATTTGGGAGATAGGGAGATAGGGAGATGGGGTGATGGGGAGATGGGGAGATGGGGTGATGGGGTGATGGGGTGATGGGGTGATGGGG
>NZ_JAAHHG010000125.1 GCF_010692555.1 Okeania sp. SIO3B5
TCACAAACCAAGAGGTATAATTAACCCTGTTTCCTCTGCCACAGGAATAAATTCAACAGGAGAAATTAAACCTAATTCTGGATGTTGCCAACGTACTAGGGCCTCAAAACCAATAATATTGTTTGTAGCAAGGGAAACAATTGGCTGATAGTTAAGCACAAATTGAGACTGAGCAGTAGGTTGATTTTTAATAAATTTTAGAGCGCTTTGTAAATTGTTCTCCAACTTTAAACGTTTGAGAATTTGAGTGTGCATAGAAGTACAAAAAATTTGATAACACCCTCTGCCTATATTTTTAGCAGATTGCATGGCTATTTCTGCATCTCGTAAAAAATTTTCTGCTGACCCTATATTTGTGGAATTGAGAGCAATACCAATACTAGCAGTAATAAATACTTCATTTCCTTCTAAAATAATTGGTGAAGTTAGTTGTTCGTGTATGTGATTAGCAATATAGGTAGCATCACTAATTCCTGAAATATATTCTAGCAAAATTACAAACTCATCTGCACCAAGACGAGCAACTGTATCTCCAGGAGAAAGCAATGCTGTTAGTTGTTCGGCGATCGCAATAATCAGTTGATTTCCAATGCTATGACCAAGACTATCATTAACAACTTTAAATCTGTCAAGGTCTATAAATAGGACGGCAAAGGAAAAATTTTTGCGACGTTCCCAATATTTAATTGTTTGCTCTAAACGATCCATAAACAGAGTACGATTAGGAAGATGAGTCAGTGGATCGTGTAGTGCGTCATGTTTTAATTGTTCTTCAATTAGCTTACGTTGAGTAATATCATGACTATTAACAATAATACCTTCCACTGCTGGATCGTGTAAAAGGTTAGTGACAACACTTTCAAAAAAGCACCAAGAACCATTACGATGCTTAACTCTATACTCAATAGGTTGTTGACTAATACCAGGATTTTCAATTGCTTTGTGAAAAGTCTGGGTGATGAGGGATAAATCATCTATATGAATGAGATCGAAGATACCCTGACCAACAGCTTTTTCTGGCTTATATCCCAAAACTCTGATTAGTGATGGACTAATATAACGAGAAATTCCCTCCGCATCAATAATCAAAATTAAATCGTTAGCATTTTCAATTAGAGCATGAAACCTCACTTCATGATTTCGTAAAGCTTGTTGTGCTTGTTTGCACTCCGTGATGTTACGAATCAGTGTCATCATAGCTACAAGTTGCTGTTTACTGGCAATAACAGTTTCTTCTGTGTACTTATATTGGGTAATGTCTGTATTTGTTCCCATCATTTTGTTGGTTATTCCTTCTTCATTTTGAATAGCAATTCCGCAACAAAAAAACCATCGGTAACTGCCATCTTTGTGTTGCACCCTATGTTCGATTTCATATTTTGGAGTCAGTCCTGCTAAATGAGCATTTTTTGCTGCCATTATCTGTTCTAGATCTTCTGGATGCACCAATTGATGCCAATCATCTATCATGTTTCTAACTTCCCAATCTTCATAGCCAAGCATTGCTTTCAATATAGGATCGAGGTAAATTACATTCGTTTGTAAGTCCCACTCCCAAATTCCCACTTGACTTGCTTCAATGGCAAGAGCATAGCGTTCCTGACTTTTGCGTAGATGCTCCTCTACTCGCTTGCGTTCAGCGATTTCTATTTGTGCTTGTTGATATAGTTCAGCTTGATGAATGGCAATGGCACAATGATCGGCAATTGATGTTAATAGAGATCGTTCATCTTCTGTCCATTCTCTTTCTCGATCGCACTGGTCTAAAATAATCCCACCTTGGTAAGTATCTTGATACAATAGCGGTGTAATCAAGACTGAAATAACTTGAAACTGGTCAATAAGATTTTTAACTTCTGAGTCTATGGTTGTATCGAATTTACTAATTTTTACTTGTTTTCCTCTAGCGAGTATCTCTAAATAATATTGATGAACATCGTAACAAAAACTAACTTGATTATCGCATTCAACCGTTATATCATCTAAGTGACAAAGATTAATGTTTTTCTGATAGTCCAGCCTCACAATTACACAATGACTAACTTGCAAAATCTCATGTAACTGTTCCACAGTATTTTGCAGGACTTCATCTAGTAATAAAGTATTACGCATTCCTTGGACAATGCGATTAATAATTGCTTCTTGTTGAGCTTGTTGTTGTAATTTGATAATGGCACTTTGCTGTTCTTGTTTCGCTCTAAATTCAGCAGTTGCTCGCTCTAAAATAATTGATAAACTCAATAATCTATCTTTAAAAACATAATTATTAACCCCGGCTTTTAAACATTCAAAAGTTTTCTCTTCTGGTAAATCATCTGTGATTAAAATCACAGGAACTTCTTGTCCTAATTTTTGCAGTAATTTCAGCACCTCGAAGATATCAAAATCTGCTAAATAATAATCTGACAATATTGCATCATATAGATTATCTTGAAGTAATTTTTGATATTTTAGTTTGCTGTCTGCAACATTATAGGTAAATTCTACACCATTAGACTTTAAGGTGCGTACTATGAGCGCTAAATCTTCCATCACATCTTCTACAATTAGCAAATTTAGTTCTTTGCTAGATTTTAGTATTTTTTGATACTCGATATTTTTTCGCTCCACCATATCAAAATCACTTCAATAAAATCAGTTTAATTTATTATAATCTATGTTTTATATAGGCTACAACATGATGTTTTTAAAACTTCATAATCACTAGCAATAGTTTTAGGAATAGAAGGGTGCATCTCAATGCGTGAATAAAGCCAAAAATTTATCGCTTTTAGGGAACAGAGAACAGGGAACAGGGAATATATAGGAAAAAAGTATTTTGGCTTGCTATGAGATGCACCCGAATAGAAGTAATGAATAATTGTTAATTATTAATTATTAATTATTAATTATTAATTATTAATTATTAATTACCTTTCCTTAAAAAGAAAAGGATTGACTCAAAGGAAAATTTTTCTTCTCTTGGTCGATTGGATATGGCGAGGAAACCTGCTCTTAACAGAGATGCTCCGCTTTATATGTTGTTGCGGAGCAAAACGCCATCCCACCCTTCGGGAAGCTCCGCTTTTCGGTGCGGAATGCTACGCAAATATGTCGGCGACAGCCTTTAGCGGAGCTTTGCGTTAGCAAAACGACCGCTTTTATCCTCTTAAAAGAGGAGGCTTTAAACCAAAATTTTTCGGTAAAGTTTTTTTATTATTAGCACAAATCATAGCATTTTTTTTGCAGATAGTAAAGGCTCCAAAAGTATTTAATGACTGTTATCAGTCCGAGAGTGTAGCAATATTTTACTTGAGCCTAAGAAAATGAAGTTTGACCGTATGACTGTTTAAATTATAGCATTTTTGCCCTAGTTTAGTTTGATAAGTATAATACCACTGGACCGAATTTATGCTACACAAAAGTTGCTATTGAACTATTAGTAATTAACTTTAGCAGCTATATTTTATTCTTTGTTTAGAGATAAAATATTTGAAGTAAAAATTAACAATGAAAGGTTAGACACAGATACATGATATAATGTATGTAATAGTATTTTTACTAGGTAAAAAATACCTGTTTCGGTTGAGAAGCTAATTCATTAATTGATAATGGATAATTGATAATGGATAATTGATAATTACCTCTGGTTAAAACCGTTACGGAATTGAAAATAAGGAAATATTATTTTTTCTCTTGGTCGATTGGATATGGTTAGGAAACCCATCCATCCCTCAACCGCTTTTTTGCCCTTAAAAGGGGAGGCTTTAAACCCGAATTATTTAATTATTAATTATTAATTATTAATTATTAATTATTCGGTAATATCAAATCCGTTTAATTGGACATAAAAAAATTGTTCAATCGTCATAACTATGCTCATCTTTGTAATTCTTTCTCCTCCTGACTCCTGACTCCTGACTCCTGACTCCTCCTAACTTAACCATTCTATGGCTGTTTAACCGGATTTGATATAAAATCTTTGATTAAACATCTGAATAAAAAAGACTATTGCTGACAAAAAATGAATTTTCAGAGAATCATTATCATAATTATTATTAGTATTTTACCCCTAAAAACTATTAATATCAGAAGCTTAATTATTAGTATCACTATCCTAATACCACTAATAACATCAGAAGTTGCTCTTAGCTTAACAGAATCAGAAATCAACAAAATAGCAGGAGAAATTACAGTTAGAATTGATGGACAAAATAGAGGCGGTTCAGGAGTAATTGTCGAAAAACAAGGAAATACATATTATGTACTCACCAACTGGCACGTTGTCAATAAAGTAGGAGATTATCAAGTACGCACACCTGATGGAGAAATGCATCCAGTTTACTACAGTCTCATTAAACAAGTACCAAACGTAGATTTAGCGGTTGTGCCATTTACCAGTTCTCAAAATTACCCTGTTGCCGAAACAGGCGATCTAGCTCAGTTAGTTCCAGGAAAAGCAGTTTTTGTTGGGGGATGGCCGCGTTCTGGGAGTAACCTCCAACAACGAATTTTTCTGAGTACACCAGGGGTAGTCAAAGGGCGTCAACAACCTATCGGTGGTTATAGTTTACTTTATGATAACTTAGTCAGAGCGGGGATGAGTGGAGGACCAGTGTTAGATACAGAAGGTCGTCTAGTTGCTATTAACGGTATTGTCAAGTTACAAGAAAATTCTGATGCGATCGTTTCTGGAGGAATAGAAATTAATACTTTTTGGCAGTGGCGACAACAGGTTTCGTTGCCAACTATTTCTCAACAACCCCAGACTGCTAAAGCTACTACTCCAACAGAAGTAACAAACCCTGTTTCTACAAATATCTCTAAACAGGAAAATGGAACAGAAACTGCTGTAAATTTTACTTTAGCAAAGGCAATTTCTCACGAAGTAGGTGGAATAGTTAATTCTGTAGTTGCTTTGAATTCCTATATCATTAGTGGTAGTAGTAACGGGATGATTTCAGTCAGGGATATTAATAATGGCGAAATCATAGCCACTTGGAAAGCTCACGCAGAATCAATAAATTCAGTGGCAGTATCTCCCAATGAAGAATTAGTTGTCAGTGGTAGTGATGACAAAACTATCAAAATTTGGAAACTACCCAAAAATAAAAATGTCACTGATATTACTCTGGTGCAGACTCTCACTGGGCATGACGATGTGGTAGATGCAGTAGCGATCGCTCCTAACGGTGAAATGTTGGTAAGTGGGAGCTGGGATCGAACTATTAAAATTTGGAATTTAAGTAGTGGAGAGTTGATCCGAACTTTAGAAGGACATTCTGAGATAGTTAATGCGATCGCCATTAGTCCTGACGGCCAATTTCTAGCTAGTGGTAGTAAAGATAATCAGATTAAATTATGGAACCTACAAACAGGTCAACTAATTCGTAATATAAATACTAATTCTTTATCAATTTTATCTGTAGTTTTCAGTCCTGATAGTCAGATATTAGCTAGTAGTAGTAGTGATGGCACTATTAATATTTGGAACTTGCAGACAGATGAATTAATTCATAGTTTAAAAGAACATATAGATGGAGTATGGTCAATTGTTATTACTCCTAATGGTAAAACTTTAATTAGTAGTAGTTGGGATAAAACTATCAAATTTTGGGAACTGAGTACAGGTAACTTAAAAGGTAGTTTAAACGGACACACCAGTTATATTAGTACAGTGGCAATTAGTCCTGATGGTCAAACAATAGTTAGCGGTGGTTGGGACCGGAAGATTAATATTTGGAAAGTTCCTTAATTTCAATCTAAATTAAGGGGTGTATTTCAATTTTGAGGGAACAGGAAACAAGGAATAGGGAAGAAGAAAAAAATATTTTTGCAAATATGAGATGCACCCAAATCAAGTTTAGGTACTTAGTAGGGAATAGGGAATAGGGAATAGGGAATAGGGAGAAGAAAAAAATATTTTTGTAAATATGAAATGCACCCAAATCAAGTTTAGGTACTTATATCATGTCCGGATAATTAGTGATAAAAAAAACTTTCTCTTTCTTCTTCTTTCTTCCCTCCTGACTCCTGACTCCTTACTCCTTACTCCTTAATCGTTTATTTATAACTGTTCAACCGGACATGATATTAGGAGGGAACAGGGAATAGGGAATAGGGAATAGGGAATAGGGAATAGGGAATAGAGAAGAAGAAAAAAATATTTTTGTAAATATGAGATGTACCCAAATCAAGTTTAGGTACTTAGGGAAGATAAGGTAATTCCCGATTTTTACAGATAAATTTTGTAGTGGTAAAATTAAAATATTTAAGTTATGATTGCTGATATATGCTGTTGTAAATAATGTTTACTAAAATCAAAAACTTTCAGAATAAGACTCTCATACAAATATATATAAAGCAATATGTAGATAGGGCACAGAAATAGATTAATAATAATCTTTAGAGGTTGTCTGAGAAGTCCCATTTGCTAAATCTAAGCCCCCTAAATCCCCCAATTTTGGGGGACTTTTAGCCCAGGTTCCGCACCACAAGATGTAGTTTTTATAATAACTATAATTCACCTTATTTGTTAAAAATACTATTGTAGTATACTTGTGGTGTAAAATGTAGATTTTAGAAGCAAATTGACTCTTGTTCCCCCCAAAGTTGGGGGGCTAGGGGGGCAAAATTCAGCATCAAAAAACTTTTCAGATATCCTTTTTAGGCAGGGAAATCTTTTTCCTACTATTCCCTATTTCCTATTTCCTAAATTCCCTAAATTCCCTAAATTATGAAATCAACAATTTCATTCTCCTATTCCCTATTCCCTAACTTTTGCAATAATTATAATGAAAAAAGCCTCTAGGTACTGGATTATATCTTTGGCATTAAGCTTAATTATCTGGTTAGGATTACCAAGTCCTAGCTATGCTGATAGCCAATCTATTAATGCCCAAACTATCCATGTTTTGAATCGTCTAAGTTTTGGTCCCAGACCAGGAGATATAGAACGAGTTAAATCAATGGGAATTAATAATTATATTCAATCTCAACTCAGACCAGAAACTATTAGAGAATCTCCTAAATTAACACAAAAAATGGCTAAATTAACTAACTTCTACTTAGCTCCAACAGAAATATTCAAAAAATATGTTCCTCTACCAAAAAACGGAGCTAAAAAACTGACTCGAAAAGAACAAATAAAAACTAACAGACGTATCAGAAAAGTTTTACAAGAATCAGAAAATGCACGTTTACTTCAAGCAATATTTAGCAACAAACAACTACAGGAAGTAATGGTAGATTTTTGGTTTAACCACTTCAATATTTCTGTAGAGAAAGGTAATATAACTCGCCTCTGGGTAGGCACTTACGAAAGAGACGCTATTCGACCTTATGTATTTGGTAATTTTCGTAATTTATTAGGAGCAACAGCCCATCATCCAGCCATGTTATTTTATTTAGATAATTGGCTAAATACTGCTCCTGGTAGTAAAGGTGTTCGTGGTAGATTTAAAGGCTTAAATGAAAACTATGCCCGCGAACTTATGGAGCTTCATACTATTGGAGTCAATGGAGGCTATACACAACAAGATATAGTAACCTTAGCAAAAATTTTTACAGGTTGGGGAATACAACGTCGTGGTGGGGATGGGAGTGGATTTAAGTTCGAGCAAAATCGCCATGATAATAGCGATAAAATATTCTTAGGAATACCTATTAAAGCAGGTGGAATAGAAGAAGGAGAAAAAGCCTTAGATATTCTCGCAAGTCATCCATCTACGGCACGTTATATTAGTTATAAATTAGCTCAATATTTTGTTGCTGATACACCTCCTGGTAGCCTAGTTAATAAACTAGCTAAAAGATTTCAAGAAACTAATGGCAACATTCGTGATGTGTTAGAAACTTTATTTAATAGTCCTGAATTCTGGCAGGAAAAATACTACGGCAGCAAATTTAAAACCCCTTATCAATATATTGTTTCTGCTGCTAGAGCAACCAATACTGACAAACCAAGATGGGGGAAAATTAAACGAATTTTAGAACAATTAGGAATGAAGCTTTATGCCTGTAAAACTCCTGACGGCTATAAAAACACTCAAGAAGCATGGTTAAATTCCGATGCCATGATGCGTAGAATTAGCTTTGCGACAATTATATCTCGTGGTCAGTTAAATCAAGGGAAACCAAAACGGGTAAATCATCAACAACTTAGGGCAACTTTAGGAAATAATTTTTCTGCTCAAACTCAAGCAGTAATTAGCAGTAGTCCTGCTGGTTTACAAGCAGCTTTAATGTTAGGTAGTCCAGAAATGATGGAAAAATAAATGTAAGCTATCAGCTATCAGCTATCAGCTATTGCTTTTAGTTTAGGAT
Organism: Okeania sp. SIO3B5; assembly: GCF_010692555.1. GTDB lineage: Bacteria > Cyanobacteriota > Cyanobacteriia > Cyanobacteriales > Microcoleaceae > Okeania. The sequence continues at coordinate 8,305 of NZ_JAAHHG010000125.1, forward strand.
ATAAAGCTTTATTAATTGTCTTATATCATGTCCGGATAATTAGTGATCAAAAAACTTGTCCTCCTTATATAATAGTTTTCATAAGGCGTGAAGTACATCAATGAATGATCCCCCTAAATCCCCCTTAAAAAGGGGGACTTCTAGTTCCCCCCTTTTCAAGGGGGGTTAGGGGGGATCTCCTGACTCCTCTGTCGTTATTTATAACTATTCAACCGGACATCGTATTACTCCCCCACTCCCCCGACTCCCAACTATATAATAAATATTCAACCAGATTTAATATTAGAGACACTATGAAAAGACGTAATTTTTTACAATTTGCTAGCTTACTATCAGCTTCAGGAATAATCTCTGTTGGTAGTCATGGTTGGGTAACAAAAGGATTAGCTCAAACCAACAACCGTAAACGATTAATAGTTATTTTTCTCCGAGGTGGAGTCGATGGATTAAATGTAGTTATTCCCCACCAGGAATACAATTATTATGATGCACGACCAAACATAGCAATTCCTGCTCCAGGAGAAGCAGAAGGAGCGATCGACTTAGACGGGCAATTTGGCTTACATCCTGCTCTAGCGAGTATCATACCCCTCTGGCAAAATCGTAGTTTAGCATTTGTTCACGCCTGCGGTTTAAATAACAACACTCGCTCCCATTTTGATGCTCAATATTATATGGAAACAGGTATTCCAGGTAATAAAAAAATACCCGATGGATGGATGAACCGTTTGTTAGCAAATCTCCCAAAAGATAAACCTACTCAAGCTGTAAACTTAGGAGATACACCACCTCGTATCCTCATGGGTGCAATGCCAGTTGCCAGTCTACCCACCGGGAGAAAATCAAGCCGTAGTTTACCCATAGACAGCCCCAGAATTTATGAAGCATTCGATCGCCTTTATAGCAGCAATGACGAACTTAGTAGAGTTTACCAAGAAGGGCGTCAGGCAAGAGATTTACTGCTAGCTGACTTAGAGCAAGAAATGGAAGCAGCTTCCGCAGGCGCACCACCTCCACAAAGTTTTGCTGCTGATGCCAAAAATTTAGCTCAAATCATGGTTGGTGATTCCAAAACACAGTTAGGATTTATGGCTTTTGGTAATTGGGATACCCATGTTAACCAAGGAAGCAGTGAAGGTGCTTTAGCAAGAAGACTGAAACCTTTGGGGGAAGGTTTAGTTACTTTAGTTCAGGAATTGGGTCCACTTTATTCAGATACTGTGATTTTAGTAATGTCAGAATTTGGTCGCACAGTTAATGAAAATGGTAATAGTGGTACCGATCACGGTCATGGTAACGTAATGTGGGTCTTAGGTGGTGGCGTGCGTGGTGGTCAGGTTTATGGACAATGGCCTGGTTTGGATGAGTCAGAATTGTTTCAGAAACGGGATTTAGCGGTGACAACGGACTTTCGGAATGTGATTTCTAGTGTGTTAGAACAGCATCTTGATATAGAGCGATCGCAAATAGCACGGGTTTTTTCTGGTTATTCGTCTGAGCGGCGTTTGGCTTTGTTGTGAAATAAGTAATAGAAGTATTCACCTGGACTTTTGAAAAAAAGTAAAATATATTTACCTCTATTCTATAATTAGAGGCAGTTATATCTGAGCTTTTCCCCTTTAACACATTTTTTTTCAAAAGTTCAGTTATTAGCGATCGCTTTTTGTACTGATAGTAAGATTAATTGAATGTATATGATATACAAAATTAATTACCTAAATTTGTAGAATGAGCGGTCTTATTATATTAACTCCTGAAGATATTGCTCTATACCGAGAGCAATTTTCTCAAAATGACCAAAAAGAAGCCCTCTATGCTCTTGATGTGATTGAGGCACTGGGTGGAGATGTAACTAAGGCTGCTAGTATGTTAGCACCAAAGTACAATGTTGTAGTCTCTAGGGCAGTTCCTGACATTCTTGAGGAATTAGCCAAAAAATCACGCAATCTTGTCTGTAATGAAAAGTTTATAGATCATTTAGAAAATGGGCTGTCAAGTGCTGCTATAGGACTTTTGCTCACAGGTCAAATTCCGGAAGCTTTGGCAGCCCTATTAGTGATGTACCTGAATCAAAAAGGTATCAAAAAATGGTGTGATTCTCACAGCCAAGAATAGTTAAAATCCTACTGCTGTGAAGGCTGCCCAATAATAGGGAGAATTAAAGGGATGGGGCTGGGAATTTATGCTTGCTTTAGCTCCATCTACAAATACTTCCTTGAGAATTTCTGATTTTCCTTGGTAGATAATGTCAATGTAGGGTTGAATTTTCTCTAGAAATTCTTCCCCTTCCTTGCTAGTTAGATTCCTTAACCACATTTGAGCATCTTTTAAAGCTATTGCTACAGTACCTTCTCCCAATTCTGGGTAGCTTTTGAGGTTTTGATAAAATTTGACCATTAAAAAAGCTGTAGAAATGTCAGCTACTGTCCACAAACTACAGACAACACTGGGGCTGCCTGCAAATATAAATCCACTAGGAAGACCAATATATTCATCACTTAGACTTTTGAAATCAGTTAACCCAGTTTCACAAGCAGAGAGGGTGACAAGGCGACATTGACTTAGGTTAAGTCCAAAGATTTCTGCTAGGGTAAGCTCTCCATCTTCTGGGCTATCATATTTGGCTAGATAAAGGGCAGAAGCATTAGCTATACCTGGGTTGAAGTTGCCATGACAGGAGAAGTGATTACAGTGGGATGATTGCAAGCGCGAATTAGTTTTAACTTTTGCTTCACTAGCATCTTCTTTAATTAAGACTTCAGCTAAATCAAAATTATGACGAATTGTCTCTACCTCTAAGTCAGCGTAGATTAAATTATCTTGAGGGTTTTGCACGGCAAACAGTTGACTGAAGTGGGGACGTTTTTGTTTTTGAGTGAGTTGTAATATTTGGCTACTGGGGGCATAACTGATACCTCTGTCAAAGCGATCTATCAACAGATCGCCATTTTTTAGGGGCATTACATGGAGAGGAAACAGGTGAAGAAACTGATGAGGAATAAGGATAAGACGGTTACATTTAATTCCTTGTTTTTCAAAGATGTTATCTATTTGGGTAAGGAGGCGATCGATATTTAATATCTCAGCTAAACGCTTCAGATGAGAGGGTAAATTATTTATCCACTGATTTTTTTCCAGATAATATTCTTTAAAATAGTTTTTACCCCAATTAAAGTGTCTTTCTAAATCTTCAGCGGATGATTGTTCCACTATAGGGTGCTGACTGTTAGCAGTAATGATAAAAGTGATAATTTTATCCCCTGTAATGTACCACTCAATCATTGCAGTATCTCGATCAAGAAGGTTTTGAATATCTCTGAACAGAATTGGATCTACTCTCTCAGTTAAAGTGAAACTGGGGTCTATAGGTTTAATTTGATTTAGTAACTCATCTAATTCCTGCCGTGATTTTTCTAATTCTTGCTGTAGGCGTTTTTGTTCCGATCTGCCTGAACTTGCTGAACGCTGCTCTATAACTATCTGTAATTGTCTTTCCAGTGATGGTATGTTTCGTCGCAGTCGATCTAGCTCGGAGATAATTTCTTGAGGAACATTACCTTTAGGATAGAGTTCGCGCTTCACAAGGAGTTCTACTAGGGTACGAGCTTTGCTGCGTTCGGCTGTTTCTATGGCTTTATCCCATTGCTCTAAATTGATGTATGCTTGCACCTGATTTTGATAAACCTGTATTGCTTCTGCTATAATTTCCTGACGACGTTCGTCAGTGGTTGCCCAACTGCGACTAACTTCTACTGCTTTTATAGCTTTTTCATAACTGTCGGCGGCGAGTTGCCAGTTTTGGTTATCAAAATATAGGTTGCCTAAGGTATGGGTTGTTTTAAGATGCTCAAGAGGATTTGCTTCTAGGGTGCAAACCAGCAAAGCTTGTTGGTATAGAGCAATGGCAGATTCAATATTCTCGGCTTTGTCTCCTGTTATTCTCTCACTGTGGGCAAGGCCGAGATTATTTTGAGTCATTGCCCAGTCGATGGGGAAATCTTTTTGGGTACGAACCTGCAAAGCATTTTGGAATGCAGCAATGGCAGATTCAATATTCTTGGCTTTGTCTCCCCTTATTCTGTACAAGTAGGCATTGCCGAGATTATTTTGAGTGTCTGCCCAGTCGATGGGGAAATCTTTTTGGGTACGAACCTGCAAAGCTTGTTGGTATGCAGCAATGGCAGATTCAATATTCTCAGCTTTGTCTCCTGTTATTCTCTCACTGTAGGCACTGCCGAGATTATTTTGAGTGGTTGCCCATTGCATGGGGAAGTCAGTTTGGGTGAAAACCAGCAAAATTTCTTGGAATGCAGCAATAGCAAATTCAATATTCTCGGCTTTGTCTCCCCTTATTCTGTAAAAGTAGGCAGTGCCGAGATTATTTTGAGTCATTGCCCAGTCGATGGGGAAATCTTTTTGGGTACGAACCTGCAAAGCATTTTGGAATGCAGCAATGGCCGATTCAATATTTTCGGTTTTGTCTCCCCTTATTCTATCTCTGTAGGCAAAGCCGATATTGTTTTGAATAGCTGCCCAATTTTCCCGATGACTCTCAGAGGTAAAGACTTTTAGCACTACTTCATAACCTGCAATGCTAATTTCCATATTATTTGCTTTGTTGCCCAGAGGAAATTGCTGAATGAGCTTACTGAATTCACTAATAACCACAGCACAGTATTCTGCTATATTCGCCTCCAATTCAGAAAATTGAGCAGTTCCCCAGTTTCGCAATATATCAGCAAAGTTATTGTCAAGTTTGTCTAAGTTTTGTTGTAGGAGTGGGTAGACAACTTTCGAGTCACTCTTGCTGTCTTGAGTTGCCTGCAATACCTCCATCAAGAAATTTGTATAGTCTTGGGATGGTAGCTGACTTGCTATATTGAGTAAAAATTCAGCGTAGGCAGCGCCGAGATTATTTTGAGTACCTGCCCAGTTGATCGGGAAATCTTTTTGGGTGTAAACCTGCAAAGCATTTTGGAATGCAGCAATGGCAAATTCAATATTCTCTGCTTTGTATCCTGTTATTCTGTTAATGTAGGCAGCGCCGAGATTATTTTGAGTGCCTGCCCAGTAGATAGGGAAATCTTTTTGGGTGTAAACCAGCAAAGCATTTTGGAATGCAGCAATGGCAGATTCAATATTCTCGGCTTTGTCTCCTGTTATTCTCTCTCTGTAGGCAGCGCCGAGATTATTTTGAGTCTTTGCCCAGTTGATAGGGTTTGCTTCTAGGGTGCGAACCAGCAAAGCATTTTGGCATGCAGCAATGGCAGATTCAATATTCTCTGCTTTGTCTCCTTTTATTCTCTCTCTGTAGGCAATGCTGAGATTATTTTGAGTGCCTGCCCAGTAGATAGGGAAATCTTTTTGGGTGTAAACCTGCAAAGCATTTTGGAATGCAGCAATAGCAGATTCAATATTCTCAGCTTTGTCTCCTGTTATTCTGTCTTCGTAGGCAAGGCCGAGATTATTTTGAGTCATTGCCCAGTCCATAGGGAAATCTTTTTGGGTGTAAACCAGCAAAGCATTTTGGTATGCAGCAATGGCAGATTCAACATTCTTAGCTTTGTCTCCTGTTATTCTGTCTCTGTAGGCAGTGCCGAGATTATTTTGAGTCATTGCCCAGTCGATATGGAAATCTTTGTGGGTACGAACCTGCAAAGCATTTTGGAATGCAGCAATAGCAGATTCAATATTCTCAGCTTTGTCTCCTGTTATTCTGTCTCTGTAGGCAATGCCGAGATTATTTTGAGTGGCTGCCCAGTCGATATGGAAATCTTTGTGGGTACGAACCAGCAAAGCATTTTGGAATGCAGCAATAGCAGATTCAATATTCTCAGCTTTGTTTCCTGTTATTCTGCCCCAGTAGGCAAGACCGAGATTATTTTGAGTCATTGCCCAGTCCATAGGGAAATCTTTTTGGGTGTAAACCAGCAAAGCATTTTGGTATGCAGCAATGGCAGATTCAATATTCTCAGCTTTGTCTCCTGTTATTCTGCCCCAGTAGGCAAGGCCGAGATTATTTTGAGTCATTGCCCAGTCGATATGGAAATCTTTGTGGGTACGAACCAGCAAAGCATTTTGGTATGCAGCAATAGCAGATTCCATATTCTCAGCTTTGTCTCCTGTTATTCTCTCACTGTAAGCAGCGCCGAGACTATTTTGAGTCATTGCCCAGTCGATATGGAAATCTTTTTGGGTGTAAACCAGCAAAGCATTTTGGTATGCAGCAATGACAGATTCCATATTCTCAGCTTTGTCTCCTGTTATTCTCTTTCTGTAGGCAGCGCCGAGACGGTATTGAATGGATGCCCAAGTTTCCCGGTGACTCTCAGAGGTAAAGACTTTTAGCATTAGTTCATAACCTGCAATGCTAATTTCCATGTTATTTGCTTTGTTGCCCAGAGGAAATTCCTGAATGAGGATACTGAAATTACCAATATATTTAGCAATGCTTTCTGCTACATCCGCCTCCACTTCTGAAAATTTAGCAGTTGCCCAGTCTTGCAATACATTGACAAAGTTATTGTCAAGTTTATCTAAGTTTTGTTGTAGGAGTGGGTAGACTACTTTCGAGTCCCCGCTGTTTACTGTTGCCTGCAATACCTCCATCAAGAAACTCTTATAGTCTTGGTATGCCAGATAATTTGCCACTTTGAGTAAAAATCCAGTATCATGATTACCCGCTGATGCCAACTTCTGTGCTTCTTTGAACATTGTTTGCCATAACCCAGAATCTATTAATTCGCGATTATCATTCATAATTTTGTCAAATTCTGCCTCACTCTCACGATTAAGTAGTAAGGTGTTAATCAGATTCAGATAAGCTTCAATTCGTTGTTCATCCATATTTTTAAGTCAAAAGTCAAAAGTAAGATTTTGAAGTTAAAAATTAAAAGTCCAGCAGACAAGGATCTTGCCACAGATGCAGGGATGATTTTTTGGGGCAAGTTTGGCGAGATAGCTGCCGCTAGGCTTCGCCAACGCTCCCTAGAGTTGTAGCCTGCTCAAGTTTGTAGTAGACTGACAATGATCGTAACCTACCCATTTCCTGCAAAGTTTTAATATCTTCCTCAAACTCCTCAACATTATAATGGATGCAACATCGCCTTTTATTCAAGACAGTTAAAACCTACTTCTCCTCTTAATTTCCTGTCAAATGTCACAGTTTCTACACAACCTGCTTGGCGAGCAATTGCTCCTATCAAATAATCAGAAAAATCTGCACTCCCCTGTTTTGTACGCTCAATAGCTTGATAAAGAACAGAAGGGTTTTCCAACTCAAAGACTGTACTCTGCAAAATCATTTCCAAGGTCTTAATAATTTGGTCTTTGCTAAATTTATATGCTTGACTTTTCAGAACCCAAACTAACTCGCACAACACAATATTAGAAACAAAACATGGCTGATTTTCTCTAATAATTTCTAGTGCTTTTTGCCACTGTAGTTCATCATCTCTAGTCAGATAGCGAACTAGAATATTGGTATCAACTCCAATCAATAGCAGCCTCCTGGATTGCATTTTCCATATCCTCAAGAGTTGCTTTCTCAATTCCAGGACGATGTAGAATACCCGACAAATCTTCCACAGAGAACTTCAGAGGAATTATTTTAACTTGTCCCTCTTCATCAATAACAAATTCTATCTTAGTCCCTGCATTCAATTTAAGGTAATCCCTAATTTCTTGAGGAATAGTTATTTGTCCTCGATCGCTTATTGTGTTAGCCATTACGATAACTGTTTACTAAGTTTATTCTATTCTACAGTGAGAACTCCATTTTTTCCTAGAAGGAATAATATATTTTGGATTAATGCCTATAATCCTTACGAACATTACTGAATCATTATTATTACTTAATAACTGAAGTCGCATTGGAAGTATAGCATTATTTTTGGTAATTGGTATTATACTAAAAAAAATATTTGTTAAATATTTTTGACAAATACTTTTTAATTCTAGCTATGACTAAGAAGTCTGAAACGATATCTCTATCATTATTGTTAATATGTCTCAAACAGCAGAAAAAATTCGCATCTATGGCACCGTACAAGGTGTCGGTTTTCGCCCTACTGTCTACCGCATTGCTAAAACATTAGGGTTGCGCGGTGAAGTTAGTAACGACGGACAAGGTGTACTAATCAAAGTTGTGGGCGATCGCTCAACCATTGACGAATTTATCGAAAAATTACATTCTGAACGCCCTCTCCTGGCAAACATCGAAACCATCACCAGACACCAACTCCCCAACCAAAATTTCGCGGATTTTATCATTGCCCCCAGCACCACCAATACAGTTTGTACCCAAATAGCTCCCGATGCTGCCACCTGCTCCATGTGCAAAAGCGAAATATTCGACCCCATGAGTCGCTGGTATCGCTACCCATTCACTAATTGTACCCACTGCGGACCTCGTCTGAGTATTATCAAAAAATTACCTTACGACCGCCAAAATACCACTATGGCAAATTTTCACCTTTGCCCGGAATGTCAGGAAAACTATTCCGAACCACTTAACCGTCGCTTCCACGCTCAACCTACTGCTTGTCATGTTTGCGGACCGAAAGCTTGGTTAGAAAGAGCGGATGGTAAACCAGTTAGTGCCGATATGTTTTCAATGTTGGATGATGTGGATGCAGTCTGTACTCTCATCCAACGGGGAATGATAGTTGCTATTAAAGGGTTAGGGGGTTTTCATCTTGCCTGCGATGCCACTAATGAGGAGGCGGTGCAAAAGTTACGTCATCGCAAACGTCGTCCGGATAAACCTCTGGCTTTGATGGCGCGAGATATAGAGATAATTTCTGAATATTGTCATATTACTGATGCGGAACAGAAATTATTGGAAAGTGTTGCTGCTCCTATTGTGTTGTTGCAGAAAACTATTGGACAACAGTTAGCACCTAGTGTTGCACCAGAAGTTGTGTTGTCACAAAAAACTATTGGACAACAGTTAGCACCTAGTGTTGCACCAGGACAAAATACTCTAGGTTTTATGCTTCCGTATACGCCATTGCATCATTTAGCTTTGCGTCGTTTGGATGTTCCCATAGTATTAACAAGTGGTAATTTTTCTGACGAACCTCAGTGTATTGATAATGAAGAAGCGCGGGAAAAACTATCAGAAATTGCTGATTATTTTTTAATACATAATCGCCCTATTTTTAATCGAGTTGATGATTCGGTGGTGCGAGTTATTAAGGAAGTTCCGCAAGTGTTACGTCGTGCCCGTGGTTATGCGCCAGCGCCGATTAATTTACCTCCAGGATTTGCAAATATTTCTCCGATTTTGGCGATGGGAAGTGAGTTGAAAAATACCTTTTGTTTGTTGCGTGATGGGCAGGCTATTTTGTCTCAACATATTGGGGATTTGGAAAATAATTTGGCTGCTACAGCTTATGAAAAAACTTTGAATCTTTTTTTAGGTTTATTGGAGGCTGAACCTAATACAATTGTTGTGGATAAACACCCAGAATATTTATCAACAAAACTTGGAAAAGATTTGGCTGTAGCTAATGATTTAAAATTGATTGAAGTGCAGCATCATCATAGTCATATTGCAGCTTGTATGGCAGAAAATGGTTTAAATATTGATTGTAAGCCAGTTTTAGGAATTGCTTTGGATGGGTTGGGTTATGGAGAGGATGGAAGTATTTGGGGTGGAGAATTTTTATTAGCAGATTATCGCGGGTTTGAACGTTTAGGAACTTTTAATCCTGTGGCAATGATTGGGGGAGAAAAAGCTATTTATCAACCTTGGCGCAATACTTATGCCCATTTAGTAACTGCTTTTGGTTTAGATTTTCTTAAGGATTACGAAGATTTAGAATTATTTAATTTTTTCCAAACAAAACCTCTGGCCACTTTGAATCAAATGATGGAAAAAGGGATTAATTCTCCCCTAGCTTCTTCTTGCGGACGGTTATTTGATGCGGTGGCTGCTGCGATTGGAATTTGCCGAGAATTTTGTAGTTATGAAGGCCAAGCAGCGATAAATTTGGAGGCTTTGGCAACGGAGTATTTATTAAATGATGCTAAAGAAATAGAAGGTTATCAATTTAATATGCTCAAGTTAGATACAGATAGTAAATTCCCTCTTACTTATCTGGTGCCACGGCCAATGTGGCAATCCTTACTGATAGACATAAAACAAAGTGCTTCTCCGGCTCTGATGGCAGCGAAGTTTCATCAAGGATTAGCGATCGCTATTTCTGAGATGGTGGCTGAGTTACATCAGAGTTGTGAGTTTAATCAAGTGGCTTTGAGCGGTGGGGTATTTCAAAATAAGTTGTTGCTTTCTGGAGTGAGCGATCGTCTATTTAAGATGGGGTTGGAAGTTTTGACTCACAGTCAGGTTCCACCTAATGATGGCGGTTTATCTCTGGGTCAAATTGTTATTGCTGCGGCAAGGAGTAGGGGAGTAGGGGAGTAGGCAGGTAAAATTAAAATATTGCCTACACTATATTGATGCACTCTCTAGCAACTCAAAAATGGATAAAAAAATTTGTTTTAATTTTAATTAAACGTTGATTAATTTAAGAAAAATGTGTTTAGGAATTCCCGGTCAGATTATAGAAATAACTGATTTTGCTAAGAAGTTGGCAACTGTTAATATTAGTGGAGTGAAGCGGGAGGTTAATATTGCCTGCATAGTTGATGAAGAACATTCAGTTGAATCTTGTATTGGTGACTGGGTGTTAGTTCACGTTGGTTTTGCCATGAACCGTTTGGATAAAGAAGAGGCAGCAGAAACTTTGAAATTATTGCAGGAAGTTGCTGCGGTGATGAATTAAAACGTAGGTTGGGTTGAAGAAAGAAGCCTAACTTATTTGGTCTATATATTAGACTTGTCGCTAAATATAGGGAAAAAATCGCTCCAACCTAGACAGAGCAATAATTCCACAACTTTTTAGCTGCAAATAGCTACAATCCTTATAGAACAAGGTTTTTGGGGATTTTTGAAGTTATAAAGCGACAAGTCTATTTATTATATCATGTCCGGATAAGAGCGTGATCAAAAAACTTTCTTCTTCTTTCTTCCCTTCTGAATTCTGTTTGCGTAGCATTCCGTAGGAAATTGCAGAATTGCTGAATTCTGAGTAGTTTATTTATAACTGTTCAACCGGACATGATATAAGACTTTTGAGCGCAAACCCTAATTACTTAAATATTTAATCTCCCCCACTCCCCCACTCCCCTACTCCCCTACTCCCAACTATACAATAACTATTCAACCGGACATGATATTATTTATTATTAGGTTGGGTTGAAGAAAGAAACAGGATATCCATTATTTAGGCGTTGCACAGTGACGAATTATTTTAGGTTTTTGATGAAAATGATTTTGGATTTGATAATTCCTAGAATGATTAATTAATAGTTTTTTGAGTCAAAGTCTAAACTAATTTTTGGCAATATCATTCCATAACGTGCAATCCCATTATCATTTATATATAGCAATCAGGAATCAGATGTGACAATTTGATTGCTTCAGTGTTTCCCATTCCCTGTTCCCTAAAAATCTACTTTTACGACTGTTCCCTATTCATTGCTATAGATATTTGTTGGGTTGCGCTACCGCTTAACCCAACCTACGATATTTTAATTTTATATAGGAGAAAATATATGAAATATGTTAAAGAATTTCGCGACCCCCACAAAGCTCAAGGTTTAGTTAAAGAAATTGATAAACTCAGTCAAAAATTAGGATACACCACTGATCGCCCACTCAAAATAATGGAAGTTTGTGGCGGTCACACTCACTCTATTTTTAAGTACGGCATTGAGGAAGTTTTACCTAATAATATTGAACTAATACATGGCCCTGGATGTCCGGTTTGTGTAATGCCCAGGGGTAGATTAGATGATGCGATCGCTCTGGCCGAAAAACCCAACGTTATTTTTACAACTTTCGGCGATGCGATGCGAGTGCCGGGTTCCAAGAAAAGTCTCTTGCAAGCAAAAGCTCAAGGTGCAGATATTCGGATGGTTTATTCGCCTCTGGATAGTTTGAAAATAGCTAAGGAAAATCCAGACAAAGAGGTGGTTTTTTTTGGTTTAGGTTTTGAAACTACCGCCCCCAGTGCAGCTTTAACTATTTTGCAAGCAGAAGCGGAAGGCATTGAAAACTTTAGTATTTTTAGTAACCATGTTTTAGTTGTACCTGCTTTAGAAGCATTATTGAGTAACCCAGATTTAGAATTACAAGGTTTTGTTGGACCTGGTCATGTGAGTATGGTTATTGGTACTCAACCATATCATGTGATTTCCGAAAAATATCAGAAACCTTTGGTAGTATCGGGGTTTGAACCTCTGGATATTTTGCAATCTATTTGGATGTTGTTACAGCAAATGCTAGAAGGTCGTTGCGAGGTGGAAAACCAATATAGTCGTGTAGTTAAGGAAGGTGGTAATAGGGTGGCACTGGAAGCAATGAGTAAAATATTTGAGGTGCGGGATAAGTTTGAGTGGCGAGGTTTGGGAGATATTCCTGAGTCTGGGTTGAAAATTACTGATGCTTATGCTTGTTTTGATGCGGAAATTAAGTTTTGCGTGCCTAACAAAAAAGTTGCTGATGCTAAAGCTTGCCAATGTGGGGAAATTCTCAAAGGTGTTTTGAAACCTTGGCAATGTAAAGTATTTGGTACTGCTTGTATTCCTGACAACCCCATCGGTACTTGCATGGTTTCTTCGGAAGGTGCTTGTGCTGCTTATTATAAATATGGAAGGTTGTTTAAGAAGGAAGAGGGAAAGAAAGCTGAGGTGGTGGCATCTTAGTCCATAACTGAGAGAAAAGGAAAAATTAACAAAACTAGCATGGGAATTGCTATAGACAAATTAGGAGGAAAAAATTATGCCATTTATAACAATTCAAATTGCTGACGGTCATTCCGTTGAATTAAAACGCAAACTAGCAAAAGCTGTCACTGATACAGTTGTTTCTACTTTAGGAACAAAACCAGAATGGGTGACAGTTCATATCGACGAATTTAGTCGAGAAAATTGGGCGATCGGCGGTCAACTTCATATTGATAAACATCCCGGTCGTCATGCAGAAAAAGTAGAAAAAAATAGGGTGGATATCAATTTGGAATAAAGCCAAAAATTTATCGCTTTTAGGGCACAGGGAACAGGGAACAGGGAACAGGGAATAGGGAATAGGGAATAAGAAAAAAGTATTTTTGCAAATATGAGATGCACCTAAAAAATAATTAACTTACCTGGAAAAAGTTGACGGTTAATTTGAAAAAGTAAGCAATTAATTATTTTCAAATTACCGTCTAAATAATTATGCTGAATCAAGAAATAGTAATCAGATATGCAGTTCCCAGTGACATAAAAATAATTATGGAATTGCTGTATCTAAAAGCAGAATTTGACGGCTGCCCCGAATCTTTAAAAGCAACAACCGAAAAACTAAATAACGATTTATTTGGCACAACTCCCCTTACTTCTATTTTATTAGCAGAAGTAGGGGATAAAACTGCAGGTTTTGCTAGTTATCATAGAATTTATTCTACATTTTTAGCTAAACCTGGAATTTGGCTAGATGATTTATATTTAAAAGCAGAATACCGAGGTCAAAAAATTGGTAAAGCTTTAATGACTCGTCTGTATCAAATAGCTGAAGAAACAGGTTGCGGTAGAATTGATTGGACTGTCAATATTAACAACGATAATGGTATTAAGTTTTACGAAAAAATGGGAGCCAATATTATAGAAAAGGTGAGATTATGTCGCCTGGAAATTCATTGAAGGAGGCAGGAGGCAGAAGGTCTAATTCTTTATGGATTAAAACCCCAAACATTTTTAAGCACTATCGTTAATGGTGGGGTATTAAACTCACAAAAGAAAAGGGAATTAAAAAAAATTATGTCTACATTATTTAATTTAACTAATAGACATCTCCAATAATAAAAAATAAAATCAATTATACCAAATAAATTATCAATTCTTCCCCTCCTGGGAGGGGGAGGGGCGAGGGGTGGGTTCCCTACTCCCTACTCCCTACTCCCTACTCCCTCTTTTCTGGAGATGTCTAATAACTGATAACTGATAACTGATAACTGATAACTGAAATGACACCCATCCAAAATCCTTTATTTAAAAAAATCGAACAAGCACGACGTCGTTCAACAAAAGTTCGCGACACCAACGTTACCCTCGCCCACGGTAGCGGTGGAAAAGCAATGCGCGACCTCATAGAAGATATTTTTGTCCGCAACTTCGACAACCCTACCCTCTCCCAACTTGAAGACCAAGCAATATTTGACCTGGCAACTCTCACCGCTCAAGGAGACAGGCTCGCCTTTACCACCGACTCTTATGTAATTGATCCCATCTTTTTTCCCGGAGGCAATATCGGCGAACTTGCAGTCAACGGCACTGTTAACGATCTAGCAATGAGTGGAGCAAAACCTTTATACCTCTCCTGCGGAATGATTATTGAAGAAGGTTTCCCCGTTGACTCCCTCCGAGAAATAGCAAAAAGTATGAAAGCAGCAGCAGATGTCGCCGGAGTGAAAATTGTTACTGGAGACACAAAAGTTGTTCACCGAGGTGCTGCGGACAAATTATTTATCAATACTGCAGGGGTGGGTGTAATTCGTTCTGGTGTTTCTATTTATGA
>NZ_JAAHHG010000126.1 GCF_010692555.1 Okeania sp. SIO3B5
TCCCCAATTCTCACATCTGATTCGGTGATTGCTATAATTATTATTTTCATGTAATCCTATATAAATTTGCTGAAAAACTAGCAAATAATGGTTGATATCATGTCCGGTAGCATCGTTTGTGTATAAAATTAAAGTGACAATGGGAGAAAACCTTCTGCCTTCTGCCTTCTGCCTTCGTTCCACCAAACCCTAATTAGGGTTTGCTGATTAAATTTCAAATAATTACCAGATAAAGGTTTTAGCCTTTTTAGGTATTGAAAAAGTACATGGTTTTCAGCTCTTCATGGTCATGCATGGAGCGCATTAAAGAGCGCATAGTTGGGCAAAAAAATTCTCCCCTACTCCCCTACTCCCCTACTCCCCTACTCCCCTACTCCCCTACTCCCCCGCTCCCCTACTCCTGAAAAAAGACTTTTTTAGCAAACCCTAATTATTCAACCGGACATGAAAGGCTAAAATCTTTATCTATAAAGACTTTTAGATTTAATCAGCAAACCCTATTATAGCTTTTTTGAGAGGTAATATCATGTCCGGATAATAGCGTGATAAAAAACCTTTTCCCTTCTAACCTTTTCTTTCCTTCTGCCTCCTGCCTCCTGCCTCCTGCCTTCGGATCTCCAAAGTGTAAGTATTCAACCGGACATGATATAATTATAGCTGACTCAAACGGTTCGATTATGCGATCGCACGTTCTATATCCCGGATCGCTAAACGAAGTTTAATGCCATTAATCATCTTTTCTCGAATATTATTACTTCTGAGGCTTAAGCACCTAGGGGCTAACATACCTCTTGCCCATATTCAAAAAATTAAAGAGAATAAAACAGTTTAAGTACTATATAATACCACCTTTTTTTTTGTTATGGGAAAACCTGTGTTAGAAACTCTTGACTTAATTAAATTTTACAAATCCTGTAACCCTAGTAAGACCCTGATCGTAGGACATCCTGAAGATGAAAAATATTACATAGATTTTGCCAGTGTTAGAGGTAGTGACATTATTCGAGAATTAGAAAGAACAATAACACTACTATCTGGAAATCAGCCAACTTGTCAATTATTTACAGGACACATCGGTTGTGGTAAGTCCACTGAACTATTTCGACTGAAAGATAAACTAGAAAAACAAGGATATCATGTTGTTTACTTTGAATCCTCTGAAGACTTAGATATGGGGGATGTAGATATTAGTGACATTTTACTGGCGATCGCTCGTCAAGTCAGCGAAAGTATGGAGCAAGCCAACATTAAACTAAAACCAGGCTACTTCCAAAAACTATTTACGGAAATATCAGAAGTATTACAAACCCCGATCCAACTTTCAGCAGAGGCAGAAGTATCTGTTGGTATTGCTAAAATTACTGCTAAAACAAAAGATTCTCCCAAGCTACGTTCTCAGTTAAGACAATATCTAGAACCACGAACCAGTACCATTCTAGAATCAATCAATCAAGAATTACTAGGACGAGCCAATATTGAACTTAAACGCCGAGGCAAACAAGGACTTGTAGTGATTGTTGATAACCTAGACCGCGTAGATAACTCACCCAAATCATGGGGACGTACTCAACCAGAATACTTATTTGTAGACCGGGGAGAACAACTGAAAAAATTAAACTGTCATGTAGTTTACACAATACCCCTGACTTTAATGTTCTCTAATGACTATGGCAGATTATCCAGTAGATTTGGAGTTAAGCCAAAAGTACTACCGATGGTGCCTGTACAAGTCAGGAGCAAAAAACCCACAATGGAACCTAATGATTACGATCCAGGAATGTCATTGTTACAACAGATGGTATTAGCTAGAGCTTTTCCAGAAATATCATCTCAAGAACGTCTAGAATTAATCTTAAGTCTATTTGATGCCCCTGAAACCCTCAACCGACTTTGCCGTATTAGTGGGGGTCATATGCGACGACTGTTGATGTTGCTCTATAGCTGTCTACAGCAAGAAGACCCTCCTTTTTCCCGCAAATGTTTAGAAAATGTAATTCAGGAATACCGAGATGATTTGCTCAGAGCTATTACTTTTGATGAGTGGGAATTGTTATTTAAAGTAGTACAAAATCAAAGGGTTACTGGTGAGGAAGAATGTCAAACTTTACTGCGAAGTATGTTTGTGTTTGAATATCGAGACCGGGATGGTCATTGGTTTGGAATTAATCCGGTTTTGGCAGAAACTAAAAAGTATGCTAATTGGGTTAATAGTAATTAGGGCTTGCTGAATAAATATGAAAGCTTTGACTGATATTGGTAAGTGCCTTTTTAGGTCTGAAATACCTTGATTTTCAGCTCTTGATGCTCAAAAAGTTAGGATTTTGGACGTTTCGAGGGGGAGAAAATCAAGGGATGATATTTTGACGACACGCTAGCGCTAACACACCCTACTGGCGCTAAATTTTTAATTCTTACTTTTGACTTTTGAATGCATGACTTTTGAATTGAAAATTCTTACTTTCTGTTCTATAATTCCCATTTCTCCTGGATTGCAGGATTGCAGGATTCTGGCTCCTGCCCTCACCACTCATACTTTTGAGCGCAAACCCTAATTAGATTTTTAGGGAGTAGGGAACAGCGGTGCGACCCCGCGTCGGTGGCAGACGCAAGCGTTTGGAACCCGCATCGGTGGCAGACGCAAGCGGTTGGAACCCGGGGCGAGGTCCTCTCGCCATGGGAACCCTGACCAAGAGGGGGAAAGCGCATCAAGAGAGGGAACAGAGAATGGGAAACACCAAAGAAATAAAATTCTCACATCTGGTTCGGCGATCGCTATAGTTTCAAGTCTAAGATTTGAAATAATTTTGGTAAAATTACTGTAGTGTCATTTCAGTTATCAGTTATCAGTTGCCAAAGTTTTGAGCCTGTAAAATCTTATTTTTAATTTCTAACTTCTAACTTTCAACTTTCAACTTCTAACTTCTAACTTTTGACTTTTGACTTTTGACTTTTAACTTTTGACTTCACATGACTTTTCACTATGAAAGATTTGAAAAACCTTGAAGAAAGTATCATCTACAATCAGCGGTCTTTCAAAAGATTGATTAGGTCTATTACTCTTTCTCAAGGGCAATTTTCACTCATTTTAGTTTTCTGTAACTATGAATGTTTGCAGGAAACAATTATGAGACAATTAAGAGAATTATCTTCAGTAGAAGTTCAAGAAATAGTATTACCAAAAACTGTCAATACTCTTTACACAACAATTGATAAACAACTAGATGAATTCCCTAAATCATCGGCATTAATGGTGTTTGATTTAGAGAAGGTAGAGGCAATAGATGAATTACTGATATCTACTAATCAGGTAAGAGATGAATTTCGGAAAAAATTTAATTTTCCTTTAGTTTTATGGATAACAGATGATTTGTTAGCTAAACTAATTAAACTAGCACCTGATTTTAAAAGTTGGGCAGCAGCTACAATCAAATTTGAATTAGCAGCTTGTGATTTAATAAGTTTACTAAGACTGGAAGTAGAAAATTATTGGATAAATGAGTTTACTGATGAAAAACAAATAATACCATTATCAACTAATAATACAGTTTCTACTTTGTACGGACCTTGCATACAACGTCCCTACAATTGCATTGAACATCGCAATTTTTCGTCTTTTCAAGGATTAGGTAAAAATCAACGTCAAGAAATTGAGTTGGCTCTCAAAGACCTCAAAGACCGCGCTCAATATTTAGAACCAATCCTCAAGGCTAATATAGAGTTAATTCTTGGTCGAGATGATTACTACAGTGAAAAGATAGATTATGCTATTTTTCATTATCAAGAAAGTCTAAATTTATGGAAAAATGAAGTTAGAGAACAATGTTATCTAGATGAAACTAAATCTTCTGATGTGTCAATTATTAACAATAGATTAATCTTAGAAAAACAAGGAATTATTATATATAATATAGCTTTATGTTACTATCTGAAATCTACTCAAATTGCTCCACCTAAACTTCCAGAGCTAGAACAAGCAAGACTGAAACTTCAAGAGTCAAAAAAGTTATTTGAAAAGGTTAATTCTTTTAGTTTAGTAGCTCAAGTTATTACAACACTAGGGCAAGTTATAGAAAAGAAAAAAGCTTGGGGAGAATTAGAGGTTATTGCTATAGAAGGGTTAAAAATACATCAAGAATATGGAAATGATTTACAAGTAGCACAAGATTATGGTTTTCTAGCAGAAGTAGCTTTACAAAAATCTAATTGGGAAGAGGCGCTACAGCTATCTGAAAAAGCACTTAATGCTTTATTTTATGCCACTGATATAACATTACCAACAGAAAAAAATAGATACTTATATTTACTAGCAAGAAGCCTCAAAAAACTACATCGCCAAAAAGAAGCTATTGAATATTTAGAAATAGCTGAAGTTACAGAAAGAAATGCAATTAAAAATAGTTTAAAAACTCAAAAAGCTAGAGACCCTAAAATTTATTTAGAGATTTTAACAGAGTTGCGGGCACTTTATTATGACCAAGGAAAATATCTACAAGCTTTTCGTCTCAAGAAAACACAGAAGCAAATTGGTCATCAATATGGACTGATAGCTTTTATTGGTGCATCTCAATTACAGCCACAAAAACAAGTTTATATTCAAGAATCACTAGATTATCATCAAAATTTACCGGAAGAAATAACTGCTTCTAGTAGGCAAAAAGATATTAATAATCTGCTAGAAAGAATGAGTCGAGATGACTGCAGATTAACCATTATTCATGGTCGTTCTGGTGTTGGTAAAAGTTCTTTAGTTAATGCTGGATTAGTACCAGCTTTAAACAATATTAGTATTTCAGCAAGAGATACAATACCCGTAGTAGTACAAGTATATACTGACTGGCTGGAAACATTGGCAAATTGCTTACAAAAAGCTTTATATAACAAAGGAAAATATCGACAGGAACGAAGTCTCATAAAACAGGAAATCAATTATGCAGAAAATATAGCATCAAATAACTCAATAAATTCTGATTTAGAAACAGAGGAAATTACTCCATATTTGCGTCATATTACAGATAAGTTTAAAGCTATAGAATCATCTATTTTAGAAATTTTAAAAAACAATGCAGAGAGGAACTTATTAACAGTAATAATCTTCGACCAATTTGAAGAATTTTTCTTTACTAGCAACACCAGTGAAGAGAGAGAAGCATTCTATACATTTATGCGAGATTGTCTCAATCTACCTTTTGTAAAAATAATTTTATCCATGAGAGAAGATTATTTACATTATTTATTAGAATGTGACTTTATTAATTATCTAGATGCCATTAACAATAATATTTTAGACAAACAAATTCGTTACCACTTAAGAGATTTTTCTAGAGAAGATGCTTACACTATCATAGAATGTTTGACAAAAAGAGCTAAATTTAATTTAGAGCCAAAATTAATAGATGTAATTGTTGATGGTTTAGCAGATGAAAGAAACAATATTCGCCCCATTGAATTGCAAGTAGTAGGAAGTCAACTACAAGAAGAAAAACCTCCCATCAAAACCTTAGTTCAATTCCAGAAAAAATTTGGTATTAAC
This sequence comes from Okeania sp. SIO3B5, assembly GCF_010692555.1. Classification (GTDB taxonomy): domain Bacteria; phylum Cyanobacteriota; class Cyanobacteriia; order Cyanobacteriales; family Microcoleaceae; genus Okeania. The sequence continues at coordinate 5,531 of NZ_JAAHHG010000126.1, forward strand.
CCACAAGAAGCCAAAGAAAAATTGATTAAAAAGTTTTTGGAGCAAGTAATCGTAGATTGTGGAAAGAAAAATGAAGAAACTACTATGCAAATTTTGTTTGCACTGACTAATGATAATTTGACCAGAGCTAGTCGTACTCAAACAGAATTATTAGAAAGAATTGAACAATTTACCAAACAAACTAATAATAATTTAGATAAAATAACCAAAAATCAACTTAATTTTACTGATAGCAAAGAAATTAATCTGCCAGAATTAATATTAGAAATATTAATAGATTCAGGATTATTATTTGTCAGAAAAGAATCCCATGAAAAACACTATCAGTTAGTTCATGATTATTTAGTAAAACCAATCCGTCAAAGATTTAACTTAGAAGAGAGATTACTCCAAGCTGAAGTAGAAATTAAGCAAGCAGAAATCGCTAAAAAACAAGCAGAAAACGAAAAAATAATTAGTCAAACTCAACTAAATATCGCTTTAAAACGACAACTAGCAGTAGCAATTGTGGGAATTATTTCAATGTCACTTTCAACTATCGCCACACTAGGTTTTTGGCAGAGAACAATATTTCAAAAACAGGTGGCAGATGCTCAAAGATATCGAGCAGATATTAATAGCATGACTGCTGTTTCAGAAGCATTGTTTTTCTCAGATTATAAATTTGATGCTCTCATAGAAAGTCTCAGAGCAGGTGAAAAATGGACAAAGATTAAACAATCATTAGGTGAAAATCATCTATCAAATGAAACCGAATATCGCATAGCAGCATCCCTACAACAAGCAGTTTATGGAGTCAAAGAATATAATCATTTAGAAGGACATGGTGACGTAGTTTGGAGTGTAACTTTTCAACCTGAAGGTAATTTAATTGCCTCTGCTAGTGTAGATAAAACTATTAAGTTATGGACGCACGATGGCAAACTAAAAAAGACATTAAAAGGTCATACAGATAGTGTCAGCAGAATTAGTTTTAGCTCAGATGGAAAATATTTAGCCTCTGCTTCCCATGACAACACAGTTAAAATATGGAACCTTCAGCAAACAAAAATTAAACCTTTGAATCTGAAAAGCCATCAGGATGATGTAACAGCAGTCAGCTTCAGTCCAGATAGCAAAATATTAGCATCAGGTTCCCAAGACAAAACCATCAAAATTTGGAGCAAAACAGGAACATTACTTAGAACAATTAAAACCAGAGCTGTTGTCAATTGGGTTAGTTTTAGCCCAGATGGGCGAGTTGTTGCAGCAGCTAATGCAAATGGCACCGTCAAACTATGGAATCTTAGAGGCAGACTATTAGCAACTTTAAAACATAGAAATGGCAAGAATAATAACGCAGTCTATAGTGTCAATTTTTCTCCTGATGGTCGCAGGATAGTCACAGGAGGTGGAGACCGAACGATTCAAATTTGGCGCTTTTCGAGAAACAGAGTTATTCTAGAAAGGAAAATTGTCGGGCATAAGCAAGAAGTTCTCAGTGCTAGTTTTTCCCCTGATGGTCAAACAATAGCTTCCTCTAGTGCGGATAATACCATCAAAATTTGGAACCGAGATGGAAGTCTATTGAAGACTTTTTCTGGTCATGGAGACAAAGTTACTCAGGTTAGTTTTAGCCCCAATGGTCAAACCTTGGCTTCAGCAAGTTATGATAAGACTATTAAATTGTGGAGTCTCAAAAACAGTTCTCTAAATATTCTACAAGGACATAAACACAGAGTTCTGGGTGTGAGTTTCAGTCAAGATGGTAGTATCTTAGCCTCTGCATCTCAAGATAATACAATTAAACTGTGGAGTCGTGCAGGTAAGTTACTTAAGACTCTTGAGGGACATACAGATAGAGTCGCAAGTATAAATTTTAGTCAAGATGGGGAAATTCTTGCTTCTGGTAGTTATGACAATACAGTAAAATTATGGCATCTTAACTATCCAGATAAAATCTGGAGCGCAGCTTACACAGATTATGGCACGGATATGCCGATAGGTCATGGAGTAGGGGAGTGGGGGTCCTTGAGGACACGGAGAGGGGGAGACACGGAGACACGGAGAGGGGGAGATGGGGTGTCACCGCGTCCCCGCGTCCCTCTGTCTCCGTTTCCTCATGGGGAGATGGGGAGATGGGGAGATGAGGAGATGGGAGTGGGGGAGATTGGATGTTTTGTGAAAGTAGGTGATTTTTGCATAGTTCCTTTTAGTAAAATTCTTTCTTTACTTCCCAATAACTTTACCCTTCTGCCACAATTCAATTTTTCCACCAATCAATATTTTGAAGCAGGAAACTATAGTAGTTTGACTAATATCGCCCCATTAGGGATGTTGCATGCAGCGTCCCTACAAGCAGAAGTTGCGACCAGACTAGAATGTTGTTCAAAGGATATTAGAAATATTTGTCTTGATTGGAATTGGAATGTAAATTATAATTCTGTTTATCCTATGTTTAAAAATATTAATCTTATAGGGCATAGTGATAGTGTAATGAGTGTCAGTTTTAGTCCGAACAATCAAATTATTGCTTCTGGTAGTAAAGATAAAACAGTTAAGTTGTGGAACCGCAGAGGTAAATTACTTAAAACTTTAGTTGGTCATAAAAAATGGGTCAATAGTGTTAGTTTCAGTCCTGATGGCAAAATGCTTGCTTCTGCTAGTGATGATGGTACTGTGAAACTCTGGAGTATAGATGGTGAGCTGTTAAGAACTATTCCTGCTCACGATAATTGGGTGTTGGGGGTAAGTTTTAGTCCAGATGGTAAGGCGATCGCTACGGCTAGTTATGATAATATGGTTAAACTCTGGAGTGTGGATGGTGAGTTATTGAAGACTTTTTTAAAGGGTTCTAGTGATAGTGTAACCAGTGTTAGTTTTAGTCCTGATGGTCAGGTAATTGCTTCATCTAGTTATGATGGTAAGGTGAAGTTATGGGGTCTTAATGATGGGAATTTGTTGAAGACTTTGAGCGGTCATGGAGATAGTGTGATGAGTGTTAGTTTTAGTCCTGATGGTAAATTTTTAGCTTCAGGTAGTAGAGATAATACTGTTATTTTGTGGAATTTGGCATTGGATGATTTGTTGGAGAAAGGTTGTAATTGGGTGAGTGATTATTTACATACTAATCCTAATGTTTCTGATAGCGATCGTCAGTTATGTACAGAAGGCAGGAGGCAGAAGGCAGGAGGCAGGAGGAAGAAGTAAGAATTCAAAAGTCAAAAGTCAAAAGTCAAAAGTCAAAAGTAAGAATTTTTAATTCAAAAGTCAAAAGTCTTTTCAAGTCAAAAGTCTTTTCAAGTCAAAAGTCAAAAGTCAAAAGTCAAAAGTAAGAATTTTTAATTCAAAAGTCAAAAGTCTTTTCAAGTCAAAAGTCAAAAGTCAAAAGTCAAAAGTAAGAATTTTTAATTCTAAATTTTGAATTAAAAATTAAGAAAAAAATTATCGTGGTCAATCGAAATCAAGGATTTAGTAAGTATTTATGCTTAATATTTAACTGAAAATTTGACTCCTGATCGAGATAAATGAAGATAATTTATATAGTATAAATACCGTAAGCATTCAGCTATTAGCCGTAAGCTAGCCTCCTCCGGAGGAACTGCGTTAACAGCAATAATATCATGTCCGGATAATTAGTGATAAAAAAACTTTCTCCTTCTCTTCTTCTTTCTTCCCTCCTGAATTCTGGATTCTGAATTCTGAATTCTGAGTAGTTTATTTATAACTGTTCAACCGGACATGATATAAGACTCTGTGCTTAAGAAAGGGGTTTAAATGAATATAGACTTTGGAGCTGACTTTTGTAGTAAGATTTTTCGTTTCTCAATTAAGAAAGCTTTTATCACTAACTAAAGGCAATAGCTGATAGCTGATAACGTAGTTCTGACCATAGGAGGCTAGCTGACGGCTGAATGCTTACCTAAATAGGACTTGCTGAATAAAATTGTAATCAATACCTGTAAAGGCTTCCAGGGTTAAATATTGCTGAGGGGGTGCAAGGTTTTTGGCTTCATTAGTCTCAAAATGCTAATATTTTTCCCCTGACTATCAGAAAATTTGGCCGTAGTAGATAGTCTAAACTGTTCCCTGTTCCCTGTTCCCTGTTCCCTGTTCCCTGTTCCCTGTTACCTATAATCACCATCAGACTTTTTCAGCAAGCCCTAAATACTTAAGCAACCTAAAGGATTTTATACTAATTTTCATGTTACAAATTGAGATGCGGAATGTGGGATAAAATATTATTTTTAACTTTTGACTTTTGACTTTTAACTTTTGAATTCTGTGAAAATGAACGATAATAATACCCAGATATTGCCAGAGATGAATTCTCTTTGGCAGGAAACATTAAATTGGCAACCAACAGCAGAACAACAACAGCAATTTCAACAACTTTATCAGTTGATTCTTATTGGCAATAAAAAGTTAAATTTAACTAGAATTACTACCCCAGAAGATTTTTGGGAAAAACATTTTTGGGATTCCCTCAGAGGCATTAAGTTTATCTTAGAAAATCAGATAAACTCCCAAGAAGAAAAAAAGGTTATTGATATTGGAACTGGTGCAGGTTTTCCAGGATTACCAATTGCTATTACGTTACCTAAATATACTGTTACATTACTAGATTCAACACGCAAAAAAATTAATTTTATTGAAACTATTCTAGCAGACTTAGCTATTAAAAATTGTTTGACTTTAACTAACAGAGTTGAACAAATTGGTCGGATATTTCAACACAGAGAAATTTACGATTTTGCTCTTTTAAGAGCTGTTGCTCCTACAATAGTTTGTGCTGAATATGCTTTACCAATGTTAAAAATAGGTGGCATAGCAATTTTATATCGGGGAAACTTTACAACTGATGAACAGACTAATTTGCGAGAAGTGGTCAAAGTTTTGGGAGGAAAAATACATACTATTGAGGAATTTAAAACTCCCTTAACTAACAGTATTCGTCATTGTATATATTTGCAGAAAGTCAATAAAACTCCGATAAATTATCCTCGTCCAGTTGGTGTACCTAGTCAAAAACCTTTGAATTATCTACATAAACCTTAAAAACAAGCGTAATATCATGTCCGGATAAGAGCGTGATGAAAAAACTTATTATGAGTGCTTCAACAGTAAATCTTTCTATTTTCCCTACTCCCCCACTCCCCTACTCCCCTACTATCTTAATTATAAGTATTCAAACGGACATGATATAAGCATTCAGCTAGCTCGCAGTCAGCTCGAGCGTAATAAAAATGAATGAACCAAGTATTTGCTTAACTTCTACTGCATTTTTGAACAAAGAACTGAAGCACAAGAACAACGAGCTTAAATTGTCCACTAAAGGTAATAAAGCTAATAGCTGAATGCTGAATGCTTACAAACAAGCTTTAATACTTTCATTTTTTGCAGGTTAAGCCTAAACATAATATTTCAATACCCATAACTCGTACTTTATGTCAAGCTTCTGATTGCAGAGGTACTGATAACTGATAACTGATAACTGAAATAACTCCTGAATCCTAATAAATAGCCTAACTATTTGTAGCAAAAAGTTGTCAAAGTTGTTGGTATTATAGGTAATATAAAATTAAAATAAGCTATAATATTCTTTAATACTGAGGTGAACGTGAAACCCTATTCTATACTTCAAATTTTGCGATTTGTCTCCCACATAGATTTTTTCATTCAGCAATGCAATCTTCAAATCTTGGTTAAATAACTTAATAAATAACTATGAATAGTATTGAATGGGTAACTTCGTCAGAAGTCAATCTAATTAGCTGTGACCGGGAAGCAATTCATATTCCTGGTGCAATTCAGCCTCACGGAATACTCTTGGTACTAAAAGAGCCAGAATTAATTATTTTACAAAGTAGTAAAAATACTCAGGAATTATTAGGGGTTGACTGTGAAGAAATTATTAATCAGAAATTAGATAAAATTCTCAAAGTATCCCAAATAAAAAAAATTCAATCAGTTTTAAACAAGAAAAAACAAGTAGACATTGTTAATCAGATAAGTTTATTAGTCAAAACTCCTGACAAAGGAGATACATTTTTAGATGGCATTATTCATCGTTACAATGGTGTTGTGATTCTAGAGTTAGAACAAAAATATTATCAATCTAGCAATATTTCTTTCTCAAATTTTTATTATCTAATCAGAAATTCTACATACAAACTTCAAAGTACCTTAAATTTTGAAGAATTAATTGAGTTTGTTGTCAAAGAGGTCAGAAAAATTACTGGATTTGACCGGGTAATGGTATATAAGTTTGATAAAGAAATGAATGGAGAGGTCATTGCAGAAGACAAACAAAAAAATTTAGAATCATACCTAGGATTACATTATCCGGCAATGGATATTCCCAAGCAAGCCAGGATATTATATACTTTAAATTGCCTGAGAATAATACCAGATATAAATTATCAGCCAATTGCAATTTTTCCCACAAATAATCCAATTACTAATCAACCTTTAGACCTGAGTTTTAGCGTGCTAAGAAGCGTTTCTCCCATACATATAGAATATCTAAAAAATATGGGAGTAAAAGCAACTCTATCTATGTCTTTAATTAAAGATAAAAAATTATGGGGATTAATTGCTTGTCATCACTATTTACCCAAGTTTGTTTCTTATGAACTGAGGAAGGCTTGTGAATTTATATCTCAAGTAATGTCTGTAGAACTTGTTTATAAAGAACATACAGAAATAAATTATTATTATCTTCAAGGTTTAAAAAATCTAAAAAATAATATTATTGAATCGATGACTAACAGCAAAAACTTTTTGCAAGGATTAGTTAAAGAACCAAATAGTTTGCTAAACTTAGTAAATGCTAAAGGCGGAATAGTATGTTGGGGAGATAACTGCACTTTACTAGGTAAAACACCCACAGCAAAAAATCTCAAAAAATTAATTTCATGGTTAAAAACTAATATAAATCAAGAAGTTTTTTATACAGACTCTCTAGCTAAAATTTATCCAGAGTCAGAAAATTTTAAAGATACAGTTAGTGGTTTACTGGTAATTACCATAAATCTAAGTCAAAAATCTTATCAAGTTGTTTGGTTTAGACCAGAATTTATTCATACTGTAAACTGGGGAGGAGAACCCAATAAAATCGTCAAAATTCATGAAGAACCAGAAATAAGATTGTCTCCACGGAAATCATTTGAATTGTGGAAAGAAAAAGTTAAATTAACATCTCATCCATGGCAGGAACAAGAAATTGATGTAGCTCTAGAACTGAGAAGTGCAATTATGTTAGCAGCTTTAGAATCTTCCCAAGAAGAGTTGCGTCAAAGCAAAGAACTTGCTCAAGTTACTCTAAAATCAATTGGGGATGCTGTAATTACAACTGATGCAGAGGGTAAGATTGAAGGGTTGAACCCCATCGCAGAAAAACTCACAGGTTGGTCAATGATGGAGGCTAGAGGTTTGCCAGTGGAGCAAGTATTTTCAGTTATTCAAGAAAGTACTCGCTTGCCCATAGAAAATCAATTTGAAAAAGCGATTAACTCTGGCATGACTTTGAATATAGATACAGATGCTGTACTCATTGCTAGAGATGGTAGCGAATATGCCATTGATGATTCAGTAGCACCCATTCGCAATTTGGCTGGTGAGATTATTGGAGCAGTGCTAGTATTTCGGGATGTTACCCAAGAAAGATATCTGGCAAATCAGTTATTATGGCAGGCAAGTCATGATCGGTTGACAAGTTTAGTTAATCGCTATCAATTTGAGCGACAAGTTGAACAGTTGCTGAAACTCAGCGCTCGAAATCCTACTAATAGTCATGCTCTCTGTTATCTTGATTTAGACCAATTTAAAATTGTTAATGATACCTGTGGTCATGTAGCAGGGGATGAATTGTTACGTCAAGTTAGTAATTTGCTGGAAAGTTCAGTACGAAAAACTGATACTTTAGCACGTTTAGGAGGTGATGAGTTTGGCTTGTTGTTACACAATGTAAAACTAGAAACAGCAAAGCAGATAGCGAATTCACTGCGGGAAGAAATTATGAATTACCGATTTATTTGGGAGGAAAAGGTTTTTAGAATTGGAGTGAGTATTGGTTTAGTTTCTATCGACAGCAGTACTCAAGAAGATTTGGCTAGCGTGTTGAGTGCTGCAGATGCTGCTTGCTATGCTGCGAAGAATTTGGGGAGGAATCGAGTTCATGTTTATCAAGTAAATGATAATGAGTTAGTCAGACAGCGCAATCAGATTAAGTGGGCAGTAAAAATTCCTCAAGCTTTGGAGGACAATAGCTTTTGTTTGTACTATCAATCTATTATACCTTTGATAGCAACTGATTCTGTTTCGGAACATAAAGAAATACTTTTACGCTTGCAGGATAGTTCTGGGAAGATTATTTCTCCGATGGCTTTTATTCCAGCAGCAGAACGCTATAATTTGATGAATCAAATCGATCGCTGGGTAGTGAGCCATGTTTTTGCATATTTAGAACAGTGTTTTCAAGAAGTAAGGAAATTTGACTGTGTGTATACTATCAATCTTTCTGGAGATAGTATTAATGATGAGAAGTTTGTTGAATTTTTACATCAGCAATTTGACTCTCATCAAATAGAACCTCAAATGATTTGTTTTGAGGTGACAGAAACTGCGGCGATCGCTAATTTAAAGAAAGCGGAGATGTTTATTCGCTCTCTAAAGGAGTTAGGTTGTAAGTTTGCTTTAGATGATTTTGGTAGTGGGATGTCATCTTTTGGTTATTTAAGAAATTTGCCTGTAGATTACATCAAAATTGATGGTTCTTTTATTAAAGATATTGTGGATAATCCGATTAACTGTGAAATAGTGGAGGCTATTAATCGTATTGGTGATATGATGGGGATGGAAACAATTGCTGAGTTTGTGGAAAATGAGGCTATTTTAGCAAGGTTGCAAGAAATAGGTGTTGATTATGCTCAGGGTTATGGAATTGCTAGACCAAAACCTTTAATTAGCTAGTAGTTAAACAATTAATAATTAATAATTAATAATTAACAATTACCGAATAATTAATAATTAGGGTTTGCTGAAAAAGTCTTTTTGCTTTTTGTAGGGAGTAGGAACCCACCCCTCGCCCCTCCCCCTCCCAGCTATCCCTTACCCATAACTCCTGAAACCCTTGTGCGGACGGGGAGACACGGAGAGGGGGAGACACGGAGAAAAAATCATAGTATCTAAATAAAAATACTTAAAATTTTACAGATAAATGTGCTTTTTCATACATTTTTCTCCCAAAAAAGCCGAACTAAGACTTACCCATAATTTGTCAGTTTTGTCAAGTTTTATGTTAAGAAATATGTGGGTAAAGCATAGCCCTCCCAGGAGGGGAAAAAAGGAGTAGGGAGTAGTTAGGGCGTAGAAGAAATGAGAATTACAGATTCAGTGGCCATTCATAATAGTCAGAGTGATTTTTCGGCTGCGTGCAGGGCGTGAAAATTCTCACTTTTTTCACAATAGCTTGTGAAAAGCTCATACTTTTTCCAGACATAAATTGCCTCAAACCAATATCAGTTAATGCCCGTGATGATGACTATTTGGACAAGTTTGTAAGTCTTGACTCATTAACTCCTCACTTTTTTCCCTCTGGGTTTCATCTACAGCTTGTAAACCAACCCAGTTATTTACAATTTCTACATCAAATCCCACTTCTCTGCGATCGCCCACTTGCATTAGAGGACGACGGATAAGTAATGGATCACTCAGCATCATTGTTAGAGCAGTTTCAGCATCAATTTGTTCGGGAACTACTTCTCCAGATTTAACTTTTGGAGCAGCTTTATTAAACCACTCTACTACTGGGCGATCGCCAAAAAATAAACGCAAATTATCTTTTGTCCAAGTTTCTTTCAACAGGTTGTGAGTTTCTAATTGATGACCTGCTGCTTCCAGCAAAGTCTTTTGCTTGGTATTGTTCTTACAACCTGGTTTCTCATAAAAAACCACCTTTGCCATTGTATTATCTCCTCAGCAGTTTTTTGGTGATTTTCTAATCTTAATGCCTACTTAAATAGTAAATTGTTACCAATTATCAAGAAATTTGATTGTCAAGTATGGTATAATTTAACATCTGATTTTTATTTCAGATAAAATACTTGTCAAGTAAGCATTCAGCCGTCAGCTATTAGCTATTACTTTTGGTGTAGTTTCAAAGCTGTATTAATCTCGTCAGAGTTAAATCTTAATTACAAAAATTGTTAAACTTTATATTCATTTAAACTCCTTCCTTAAAGGCAAGGTCTTATTGCTGTTAACGCAGTTCCGACCTAGGAGGCTAGCTGACTGCTAATAGCTGTTTGCGCAGTATTACGTAGGAAATGCTTACCTTGTCAACAAGCTAACTTTGTTACACAAATAATGAAATTATTAATCTATTAATTTCGATAATCCAATTATATTCTTCCTTCCTTATTCCTTCTTCCTTTTTAATCAATTCACTTAAATTATCAGTTTATTAATTTTGATGTTCCAGTTATCTTCTTCCTTCTTCCTTCTTCCCTCTTCCTTCTTAATAGCTATATTTTTAATCAGTTTTTCTCTAACAAGTTTGGCAGAAACTGTAGAAGAAACTATAGAAGAAACTGTATTAGAAAAAATTCAACAAACGAGGGTACTAAAAGCAGGCTTTAGAAGTGATGCTGCTCCTTTTAGTTATATCAGCAGTGAAACCAATAAATTAGAAGGTTATTCTGTTGAATTGGTTAAATTAATTCATCAACGTCTAGAACAAGAACTTGGTAGATCGATTAAATTGGAGTGGCAAGAAGTATCTCTAGAAAACCGTTTTCAAATAATCCAAGATGGAAAACTAGATATTGTCTGTGCTGCTACAACTATTAATAATAAGAGAGAAGAAATAGTAGATTTTTCCATTCCTTTTTTTACTACAGGTATTCAATTGTTAGTAAGAAAAACAGATGTAGAAAGATTTGACCCCATGAAAGGTACTACTGGAAAAGTATCTATAGGATTTTTAGCAAGCTCAACTACTGATGAAGAATTTCGCCCTATTTATCCCAATGGAAATTGGCAGTCACTTTCCAACAGAGCTGAAGGTATTAGTCAATTAGATAATGGTAAAATTGATGCTGTTGCTAGTGATGGAATTTTATTACTAGGAGAAATTAGGCAACAAAATAAAAATATTAATGAGTTTGAACTAATACCTAAAATTCCTTTTACTTTTGAAAATTATGGTTGTATTTTGCCATTACAAAATCCAGGTTGGGATAAATTTGTTGATAGTACTATTGCTAGTGATGAAAATACCCAACTTTTGCATCAGTGGTTTGACCCTGAAAAAGGTAGGTTTCCTTATGAAAGCTTCAGATAATCGATAGAAGGCAGAAGGCAGAAGGCAGAGGGCAGAAGGGAAGAAAAGGTTATACCATTTCTCCGTGAAGTTGCACTTAATATAAAGATGAGAATAGTTACTTTAATAAGGTCTGAGCAATAATTATTAAGCGCATTGTTACAGAGAAATAGTATTAGACCAAATTAAGCAATTATCAATTATCAATTATCCATTATCCATTAATAAAATCCTGTTTATCTATTCTGAAGGGAGTATATTTTAAAGAAAAGTTTTGATGAACATATTATGACAATAGAGGAATTATTAAGACAATACGCAAGAGGAGAAAGAAATTTCAGTGGTGTTTATCTACATGAAGTACACTTGCTAGAAGCTGAATTAGAAGGGGCTAATCTTTTTGAAGCAGACTTAATAGGTGCCAACCTGAGTCGGGCTAATCTCAGTCGAGTAAATTTGGCCAAAGCTAATCTTAGTCGAGCTAATCTAATTGGAGCAGACCTAAGTGGGGCCAATTTATCTGGAGCTATTCTGACAGGGGCTAAACTCAACAAAGCTGACTTAACAGGAGCAAAACTTACCAGAGCGGACTTAAGTCGTTCTAATTTTAGTCAAGTTAATATGATTAATGCTGACCTCTCAAGAGCTATCCTCTGTGAAACAGACCTGCACGGGGCCAACTTATATGGCGTGAATTTCCGACGCGCTATTCTTAATGAAGCAGACTTAATTGGAGCTAACCTTGCCAGAGCAGATATGGCAGGAGCTGATTTAATTGGAGCAAGTTTAATGAGAGCTGATTTAACAGAGGCTATTTTGAGTGCTGCGGACTTAAATGAAGCAAGTCTTTTGGGTGCTAATATTTCCAATTTTAATATAGATGGAGCAGCTCTCCAAGGAGTCATAATGCCAGATGGCGCAAGTTATGAAGAGTTTCAAAGAAGTCTGCAATATTAGTACCTAAAGCCTGACACCAATGCTAAATTGCATGGCCCAGGCTTTTTGATGTTTTGCTTGTGATTATGTGAGCTACTAAATCAAAATATTGAATTTTAATTATTAGGAACTATTTCTACATCTGAAATATTATAAATATGATTTTTATATAGCAATTCCCATACTCGTGAGATACAAAATTTTAGGCTTGAGGGAACAGGGAATAAAAAGATAAAAAGATAACTGTACCTCATGATCTTGTGAAGCACTATATTTGATTATAAATATTAATTACCTGCTTGATTTTTTTCTTTTGAATTTTATTTTTCCCACTTCTATTTCTCTACAAACTTGATTTTTCTAATGAACCTAATTCTGAGATTAAATAATATCATGTTCGGTTGAATACTTATAAATAGTTGAATACTTATAAATAACTGTTGTGAGTCCTCAGGAGTCAGGAGTCAGGAGTCAGGAGGGAAGAAAGGATAAAAAGAGGAAATATTGGAGAAAAGTAAAGAGAATTTCAGTATTTCTTTGGTACTGTCGATACTATCGGTCATTAAATTTTATTTATAACTGATTATCCGAACATGATATAAATTGATTAATAGGCAGGATAAAAATGACAAGCATTGTTAATTTATAAAGATATTGCAGCATCTTTGCCAGTTTTTTTAGAAACGGAACAAAAAGAAAAAATTCTGTTTTTAATAGGTGCTTTGATGACGCGATTAATTAGTTTGAAGAAGGGTGCTGAAATTATGGGTATTGATTCTGAGGAATTATTGCAGACGTTAGATTTATTAGGAGTTGAATTTTCTTATCTATCTTCAGAGGATGGAGAACTGGAGCAGAAGTGGTAAAAGATTTGAAAATTTTTATTGATTCGTCTCCGATTATTTTTTTTAGTCAGGTTGCAAGTTTTAGAGTTATTTCTTAATGCTAATGATGATTTTTATTTAACTCCATCGGTTATTACTGAAATTCAGACTAAGAATGATGAAATTAGTCAACAGAGTGAGCTGTTATTAGGAAAAGAAAAAGTTTTGGTACAGGGAACTAATTTAATATCTCTGTTTAATAGTCTTAATGTTAATTTGGGAAGAGGGGAGTCAGAGACTATTGCTTTAGCTACAGAATTACAAGCTGATTTTATTATTTTAGATGATTTGGCTGCTAGAAAGATGGCTACTAAGTTAGGGCTAAATGTTAGAGGGACTTTAGCAATTTTAAAAAAGTTAGCTCAGTCAGAAAAAATGGAAATAAATGATAAAAACGAATTTTATCAAAATCTCATTAACATCAAGTTTAGAATTTCTCGTTCTATTTTTGATAGTGTATTTTACGATTTCTGAGTTAACTGTGGGTAAGCATTCAGCTATTAGTATTTTCTAGGTCATGCTCCGCAAACAGCAATCAGCTATTTGAACTTATGCAAGCAATAACTGAGGTTAAGTTATAGCCAATTTCATTAATGAATTTTAATTCTCCTTGGTGGATAATTTCCTTCTAGTATGATAATGAGTTAATAACAAATAGCTGATAGCTGACTGCTGAATGCTTAAACATTTTCTTCGCTCTCTTCTATAACTTCACAAATCTGCTTATCCACATAATCATCATCTATATTTTTAGTAATTAATTCTGCCAAAATGCCTAAAGATATTAACTGTACAGACAGAATAATACACAAAATTCCAAATAAAAATAAAGGGCGAGTACCTATAGGTCGAATCTCCATAAACCAAAGTACAGTTAAATAACCTAAAGATGTCATTCCCATAGCACCGAAGAATAATCCTAAACTTCCAAATAAATGACCTGGTTTATGTAAATAATGAGTAGTTGCTAAAACAGTTAATAGATCGAGAAAACCACGGGTATAACGTTCTAAACCATATTTAGATTTTCCCTGTTTCCGTTGATGATGTCGTACTGTTACTTCAGAAATTTTAAATCCCAAACTATGGGCTAATACTGGAATATATCGATGTAATTCTCCATAGACTTTGATACAGTCTAATACTTCTTTTTTATAAGCTTTTAAGCCACAATTAAAATCATGTAATTTTACTCCAGTTAAAATTGATGTTACTCCATTAAATAATTTCGATGGTAATGTTTTGGAAAAAGGGTCATTACGATGTTTTCGCCATCCAGAAACTAAATCATATCCTGACTCTAATTTTTCCAAAAATTTAGGTACTTCTGCCGGGTCATCTTGTAAATCTGCATCTAGAGTAAAGATAATATTTCCTGTAGCTTTTTTAAATCCAGCAGATAAGGCGGAAGATTTACCAAAGTTTCTTCTAAATCTAATTCCTCTGATTTTCTGGGGATATTCTTTGATTAATTTATTAATTTCTATCCAAGACGAGTCGTTACTACCATCATCTATAAAAATTATTTCATAACTATCAATTTCAGCTAAATTCGTGACATCTAAAATTCGCTCAAACAAGGGTTTGATTGTGGCTTCTTCGTTATAAACTGGAATGACAAAACTGAGGTATTTACTATTCAAGGTTCAATTTTAATTAGGGTTTGCTGAAAAAGTCTTTATTGCCAGGGGAGAATCCAGAATTCAGAATCGGTGAATTCAGAAGGAATGGGAATTATAGAAGAGGTAGGAGGAAGAATCTTCCCTTGATTTTCTTCTCCTCGAAATGCCCAAAATGCTAAATTTTTGAGCGATTGGAGTTAAAAACAAGGTACTTTTTCAATACCTAAAAAGGCTAAAACCTTTATCTGTAAAAGCTTTGATATTTAATCAGCAAGCCCTAATTATCAAAATTATATTGATTGGTTAAAGCTGCTGAAGTCAAAAGTCAAAAGTCAAAAGTCAAAAGTAAGATTTTATCGGCTTGAGACTTTGATTGTACAGTAATTTCAGGCACTTATTTGACATCTAAAGTTTTAAAATATTTGTGACACCTTTAAAGTTAATTGGTATTACGATTCTAGGTCCAATTCTCATTCTTAAAATTATGTTGATGGGTTAAAGCTATCCCATATTGACGATTTTTTAATTTCAAATAGTCTGTTAAAACATTGTTAGTTGAGTCTTGGATATTTTGTTGATTTTCTTGAGTTTTCAATGGGTAACTTTTGGCTTGAATATATCCTTTCGAGGTAGATAATTCATATTCATTTCCGAATAATTCTGCTAAATTGGTAGGAGGAAAATCTGAGATTCTAAAACTTTTGACATTTTTTTCTGGATTAAAAATAACAAGACATTTCATTGAATTCCCAGAATCACAAAATTGAGGTATTTCAGATTCTTAGCTCTGAATAATTCTGCTAAATCCACAGGAGGAAAATCTGAGATTCTAAAACTTTTGACATTTTTTTCTGGATTAAAAATAACAAGACATTTCATTGAATTCCCAGAATCACAAAATTGAGGTATTTCAGATTCTTAGCTCTGAATAATTCTGCTAAATCCACAGGAGGAAAATCTGAGATTCCAAAACCATTGACCACATTTTCTTGATTGAGAATAGCAAGACATTTCATTGAATTCTCAGAATCAGAAAATTGAGGTATTTAAGATTCTTAGCTCTGAATAATTCTGCTACATCAGCAGGAGGAAAATCTAACATTTCAAAACCTTTGACAATTTTTTCTGGATTGAGAATAGCAAGACATTTCATTGAATTGTCAGAATCAGAAAATTGAGGTATTTAAGATTCTTAGCTCTGAATAATTCTGCTACATCAGCAGGAAGAAAATCTAACATTCCAAAACTTTTGAGAATTTTTTCTGGATTAAAAATAACAAGACATTTCATTGAATTCTCAGAATCACAAAATTGAAGTATTTAAGATTTTCAGCTCTGAATAATTCTGCTAAATCCACAGGAGAAAAATCTGAGATTCTAAAACCTTTGACCACATTTTCTTGATTGAGAATAGCAAGACATTTCATTGAATTCCCACAATCACAAAATTGAGATATTTAAGATTTTCAGCTCTGAATAATTCTGCTACATCAGCAGGAAGAAAATCTAACATTTCAAAACTTTTGACAATTTTTTCTGGATTAAAAATAACAAGACATTTCATTTAATTCTCAGAATCACAAAATTGAGGTATTTAAGATTTTCAGCTCTGAATAATTCTGCTACATCAGCAGGAAGAAAATCTAACATTCCAAAACTTTTGAGAATTTTTTCTGGATTAAAAATAACAAGACATTTCATTGAATTCTCAGAATCACAAAATTGAAGTATTTCAGATTTTCAGCTCTGAATAATTCTGCTAAATCCACAGGAGGAAAATCTGAGATTCCAAAACTTTTGAGAATTTTTTCTTGATTAAAAATAGCAAGACATTTCATTGAATTCTCAGAATCACAAAATTCAGGTATTTCAGATTTTCAGCTCTGAATAATTCTGCTAAATCAGCAGGAGGAAAATTTGACATTCCAAAACTTTTCATGGAATTCCCAGAATCACAAAATTGAGGTACTTAAGATTCTCAGCTCCTGATAATTCTGCTAAATCCACAGGAGAAAAATCTGAGATTCTAAAACCTTTGACCACATTTTCTTGATTGAGAATAGCAAGACATTTCATTGAATTCCCACAATCACAAAATTGAGATATTTAAGATTTTCAGCTCCTGATAATTCTGCTAAATTGGCAGGAGGAAAATCTGAGATTCTAAAACCTTTGACCACATTTTCTTGATTGAGAATAGCAAGACATTTCATTGAATTCCCACAATCACAAAATTGAGGTATTTCAGATTCTCAGCTCCGAATAATTCTGCTAAATCCACAGGAGGAAAATCTGAGATTCTAAAACCTTTGACCACATTTTCTTGATTGAGAATAGCAAGACATTTCATTGAATTCCCACAATCACAAAATTGAGATATTTAAGATTCTCAGCTCTGAATAATTCTGCTGAATCCACAGGAGGAAAATCTGAGATTCCAAAACTTTTGAGAATTTTTTCTGGATTAAAAATAACAAGACATTTCATTGAATTCTCAGAATCACAAAATTGAAGTATTTCAGATTCTCAGCTCTGAATAATTCTGCTAAATCCACAGGAGGAAAATCTGAGATTC
>NZ_JAAHHG010000127.1 GCF_010692555.1 Okeania sp. SIO3B5
CATTCACTCGCCACACGGACACAGCCAAATAGCTTGGCGCTCTCGGTATTTTTGTCCCGGGGTTGGATATATACGGTACTTAAATCTAGCTTTCATAACTTGACGCATCAAACTAACATATAGGTTAGCATATTTATTGAAAAAAAATCAACCCGCAAGCAATAAAAAGTCGCCCGCTTATGGGCGAGGCTTGAGACCCATTTTTTCGGTCAAATTTTTGAAATTCGTAGTCCAGGCTAGGATTATTGGTTCGGCAAAAGTATATTGAAAAAGTGAAAATCAAAGGGGGCTGAAAGCTTTATAAAACAATACTTTTGGAAGTCATGTTGATTCCGAGCGCGTACAATAAACCCGTTTTGCAAAGTCTTCCCTAGAATAAATCATGTAGCAATTTGCATAACCTCTTGTAAGTTAGAAATATGTACTGACAAGCGAAGATTGAAGGATTAAAAAACGATCAAGCTGTAGTAAATATTGAGGGTCAACAAATGGCTATCGAGCAACAAACATCAGTGACCAATTTACCAGAAAACTTTGCGCTCAGAGGAGACCGGACTAATTTACATATTGGGGACTTCAATGGGGATGGTTTCGACGACTTCCTCCGTCAAGAAAAAGGCGATTCTGATAACGATGATGTAAACACTGCCCAAATCTTTTTTGCCGATAGCAATGGTAACTTCAGCACAAGTCGTAGGACTACTCTACCAGATAACTTTGCACTCAAAGGAGACCTGACCAATTTACATGTTGGGGACTTCAATGCGGATGGTTTCGACGATTTCCTCCGTCAAGAAAAGGGGCCGTCTGACGATGACAATGTAAACACAGCCCAAATCTTTTCTGCCGATAGCAATGGCAATTTCAGCACAAGTCGTAGGACTACTCTACGAGAAAACTTTGCACTCAAAGGAGACCTGACCAATTTACATGTTCTGAACTCTAGTAGAAATGGAACAGCCGATTTCCTCCGTCAAGAAAAGGGACCTTCTGACGATGACAATGTAAACACGGCCCAACTCTTTCGTTCCGATGCCAATGGCGTATTCTTCGGAAATGCTCCTTTTAGTAAACGCACATTACCAGAAAACTTGGCGATTAAAGGAGACCGGACCAATTTACATATTGGGGACTTCAATGGAGATGGGAAAGACGATATCCTCCGTCAAGAAAAGGGGCCGTCCGACGATGACAATGTAAACACAGCCCACATCTTGTTCAGGGAAGATGTTGGTGTAGACTTCACCATAAACGACAGAATCCTGTTACCAGAAAACTTTGATATCAAAGGAGACCTGACCAATTTACATGTTGCAGACTTCAATAATGATGGTTTCGACGATTTTCTCCGTCAAGGAAAACCCGGTTCTGGTATTAGTAATCGAATCTTCTTTTCTGATGGTAATGGTAACTTTAATCAAGGATTCTATAGAGAAGATTTGGATCTAGGTACGGATACCAATTTGTATTTTGGTGATTTTGATGGTGATGGTTTCACGGATATCTTGCGTCAAGAAGATGGCTCCGTAGATAACGAAAATGTCAATACTGCCCAGATTTTTTCTAATCTAATAGATATTAGTTTAGAGGGTAGTTCAGGAGATGATTTGCTCAACGGCGGAGTTGGCAACGATATTCTAAATGGTGGTGAAGGGGATGACTTGCTCAACGGCGGAGATGGTAACGATGTTCTAAATGGTGGTGAAGGGGATGACTTGCTCAACGGCGGAGATGGTAACGATGTTCTAAATGGTGGTATTGGTGATGACACCCTAGAAGGTGGTATTGGTGATGACACCCTCAATGGTAATGCTGGTGACAATATCTTGGTAGGAGGTGAAGGTAACGATATCCTAGATGGTGGAGATGGTCTGAATATTGTTTCTTACCAAGGAAACATTAATGGGTTTGATCTTAATATCAACGACGACGGGAGTGTTATCGTAACAGACATCGATACAAGTGACGGGGACGAAGGAAGTGATACCCTGACTAATATTTCTCAGTTATTATTCGATGGCAATACAAGTCTAGATCAGGATCTTAGTAGAAACACAGTGTTGGGTATTGCAGGAGTGCATGAAAGCACTGACAATACCGATACTTCCACTTCTATTGTTGGTGGCAGTATAGCAGCAACTAACTTCGTTATCGACATTGAAGGCACAACTGGTTTGGGCTTAGATTTTGATACCAGTAAACTAGCAAGTTTTATCAATGACATTACCCTACCAGACCAAGATATTGAAGATGCCAGATTAGCCAGCAATCTTCTTTTGGATGCTGCTGGAGGTCTAACTGGTGCTATTCCTGTCTTTGGAGCCGCAGCATCAACAGCTATTGCAATGCAACAAACCTTATCAAATTATGCCTTTGATTTAGCTCAAGTAGACGCGCAAAAACAGGCTGCAATTGATGCTGTCAATAATCCTGACTACAATACAGAAGCTTGGGGAACTATTACCCAAACCAACCGAGATTTAGTGCTAATCGAAGATTTCCAAATTGGCGTAGATAACATCTTCTTACCTTCAGTATCGAGTGTTGCCAATGTTGGTTATGCCATTAAATCAGGAATATTAAACAATCAAAATGGTGTGTTTATCGAGGCACAAATAGGTACTGAAAACTCCAATCTTGTCTTTATCGAGAATAACTATGGAAGTCTGAATAACACAGATTTTACCGACCAAATCAGCAATCTCTTGACAAGTTCGGGAAATAACAATACTGATTCTGGCTCAATTATTAGCACCTTCAATCAAACACCCATTACAGTACAACCACTCAATTCTGGTCTGAATTTTGAAATTGGAACTTTTGCAGGAGATCATATTATTGGCGAACAGCTAGCTACGGGGCGGAGTGCACCTGGTTCCTTTGAATTGGTTGGCTTATTTGGTGACGATTTGATTCAAGGTAGTACGGAAAATGATTTTCTCAACGGTGGTTTTAATTCTGCAACACCTACCTTTGCTGACATTACCTACGAAGATGATGGATTCGACATTTTACAAGGAGGTAAAGGTGACGATGAACTTAGGGGTGGAAGTGGCAACGATACCCTTGATGGTGGGGGATTAATCTACGATGACAATATCAATGTAACAGGTGTTATTGTTGATGATGGTAGCGATACCTTAACAGGTGGTTCGGGGAACGACACTTTTATATTTAACACCCCCTCAACTGGAATTGACATCATTACGGACTTTACTATATTGGTTGATCAAATTCAAATTAACCAAGTTGAGTTCGGAGCGACGGATAAAAGTGAATTCTCCTTTGACCAAACCAATGGTGCTTTATCGTTTGGTTCTCAGCAAATTGCTACTTTAGCAAACTTTGATGAGTTACAGAACTTTGATGTTAACCGCGATATTCAGTTTGTTTAAGTAGGCCACTTTCAAGACTTATATCATGTTCGGATAATCAGTTATAATAAAACTTAAAAACTGAATAGTATCGACAGTGCCAAAGAAATACTGAAATTATCAATACTCCATCTCCAATATCTCCTATGTATTCCTCCTTTCTTCCCTCCTGACTCCTGACTCCTGACTCCTGACTCCTCACAAAAACTACTAAATCTTGACTACATCCGCCTACATAATATCCACCTCAACTCTACAGGTGGTCTACCATTAGCTAGAGGAAATATATCTTTACCAGTCGCCCAACTTTCAAACCAACTTGTAGGAGGCCAGGCTGTTTGAGGCAAATGTTGACGTTCATATTCTATAACTAACTCATTAGAAACGATCGCCAAGGGTAAACCATGCATCGCTGTTGCAAATTCCTTACCAGTGAACAAACTCGACCAAGATAACTGTGCCATCTCTCGGACTAACTCATCCGGTACATACCCATCTACAGTTAAAAATATATTGAATAGAAGCATACCACCAGGACAAATAAAATCAGACATTTTTGCGAGAAATAACCGCAGTTGCTCTACATCCCGAAAATGAGAAACTACTTCTGTAGCGATCGCCAACTGATAAAAAGCTGGCTGCATTCGTATCAGTGGATCGAGAATATCTCCCTTAACCACATTCATAGATAAATTTTCTGTAGCGATCGCCGTTTGCAACTGTTCAATAAAAGCAGGCGTTAACTCTAAAACATCTACATCATGACCTTTTCGTGCCAGGGGTAAAGCATTCCTACCCGTTCCCCCACCCACATCTAATATTTTTAATGAAGTGTTTTTACGAAATTCTGCCACAGTTGCTAATACTCTAGCATCAGGGTGAGAACCAAACAAAGGAGGCTTTCTCTTCTCTACCCAAGACTCATACTGTTCCCCTAAAGTTGGACTACGAACAGTTACTTGGCAAGCCATACCTTTTTTGGGAGGCTTCACTAATTCATACTGAATAACTAATATTGAAGTTGTGGAAACATTAAACCCTTCTGCCAACTTCCTTTCTATCATTTGACGCAATTGTAGTTGTCTTTCCTTGGGCATTGGTCTACCCAGGTGAGAAAACAAGCTTTCTACAATATTTATGTAATGCTCAAGCATACCAGGCAGACATGGAAATGCCAACTCACCACGTCCTGAAATATGGCTATCAAGCTTATATATAACAGCTTTTTTCAGAATATCTGGAGAAGTTACGAGTGGCAGTTGGTCACTTATGGATAATGTCTGTTCTTGGTTCATCAGCAGATTCTGCTTTAGTTAGTTTTTTTTTGATAGTTCTTGCAGAAGTCAGGGAATAGGGAATAGGGAATAGGGAATAAACAATTTCACAGTCTTGAATTGATCTAATTAACACTTTTGACTTTTAACTTCCGCGTAGCAGCCCTACTCCCTACTTAAATTAATTGGCATTACATAATTGCGGGATGATTTTGTCAGAGAGCAGAAACCATAATCCCCGTGTCCCCGTGTCCCCGTGTCCCCGTGTCCCCGTGTCAGCCGAAATCATCCCAGTATTCAGCAACGCCAATTAATTAGTGCCTCCAAGAACTATTTCTGGAAATTTTAACTGAACTTCTGTAAATGGCCGTCTTCTTCCCTCTTCTTGCCAATAGTTAATTACCTCAGTCGCTTGATTGAGAAGATCTACCCGGTCTGATTCATTAATCCAATGTTTGGCTTCTATTTCTTTTCTGTTAAACTAAGCCAGTTTGTTACCAAACCGACTCGTCTTCAGAACCGGACGTGAGACTTTCACCTCATCACGGCTCCTCTCTTAAACGCCCCTTGTCATGGGTACATCCCTGCCTTAATATCAACATATCTTCAACCCATAAGTATCCATCAGGTAAATCCTGTAACTTTGGTTCTGTGTATGTCTTTTTATCTATGGCAGTTTTAATATCGTGGCAATGTCGGTGCAACAGTTGTTTATTCTTATATGTGTTGTCACCACCTTTAGACTTTGGTTTTATATGGTCAACTTCAATTAGGTCATTTGGTCTAAAGGTTAGTCCACAAGATGCGCATTTATTCTTTTGCCGTTTTAACAGCGTTGTGACTTCTTTCCTTACGCCTGGGTATTTGCCGATTCTATTACTCCAATAAGTCCATTCGCCGTCATAAGGGGATTTATTACCTTTAACTTTAATGTGCCGTATAATAGGCACATCTGAGTGTAGGTTTAGTATATACTCGTCATCATTTAAGACCCAGTTTCGGGTTCCTTTGATGTTAGGGAAATACTTTTTCTTAACCCATTGGCTTGGCTTATTTGGATGCCTTCTACTTGCCCATCGCCACAGTCTTTTCCATAGAAGCATATCCAGTTTGCTGAATACTTCTTTACTGACTACAATTGAGAAGTATTTGGCCCATCCTCTTATTACCGGGTTTAATTTAGCTATTAAAGCTTTAGTAGAGGCGGTTTTGTGGGAATCACATATATCCGCCAGTTTCCGATAGTGAGTTTTAATACTCTTAGAAGATGGTTTGATCAGCGTTTTAAATCCTTGTTTGGTTGACTTTACCTTCCATTGCCTAATGGTAAATCCTAAGAAGTCAAATCCGGGTTGTTTACCTTCATATTTTTCCAAGGTGTGGGCAATTTTGGTTTTTTCTGGGTTTAGTTCCAATCCTACCTGGTTTAACCATTCCTGTATTACGGTTTTAGCTTGCAGCACTACTTTGATGTTTTTATGTAGGATGACAAAATCATCAGCATAGCGTATTAGAGATAGCGCCTGTTTGTTTTCTTGCTTTCTTCCTGGTAAGGTTTCAGCAAATTTGTTTAAACACTCCTCCATACCGTGTAAGGCGATGTTTGCTAGTAAGGGACTTATTACCCCTCCTTGAGGTGTACCTTCCTCAATGTTTAGGAATTGATTATTGTCGAATACTCCAGATTTCAACCATTGTTTGATTAATCGTCTGTAGGGTGATTGACCTATCTTTCCTAACAGTGCATCATGGTTAATTCGGTCAAAACATTTGGATATGTCAGCATCTAAGACAAATTTCGGTTTTAACTTAATACTGTCAAAGATGGCTTCAATGGCATCGTGTGTTGACCGTCCTGGTCTAAAACCATAGCTATTGGGTTCAAAACGTGCTTCCCACTCTGGTTCCATACCTAACTTCACCAAGGCTTGTAATGCACGGTCGTACATTGTGGGGATTCCAAGCGGGCGCTTTTCATCTTTACCTGGTTTTGGTATATAGACTCTGCGGGTGGGGCTTGCTTTAAGGTGGCGTGATGCGAGTAGGTTCACCAAGTTGAATCGCTGCATTGGAGATAGATTTTTGATACCATCTATTCCAGCAGTTTTCTTACCCTGGTTATCTTGAGTTACGCGCCTAACAGCTAGCAACCTAGCGTAGTAACTTTTTAAAAGAAGTTTTTGGTATCTGTGCATCTTGCGGAATTCACCACGGCTGGATGCTCTGTAAATCAATTTTTGTAATTTGAATACAGATTTCTCTACCTTCTTCCAATTTATATCCTTCCATTTCAGTACCGGATTGATTGAAATCTGCGAAGGTATATCGTCTGTATCCCTTGCTACGCTTAAAAATGGTTTAGGGTTTCCTAATCTTCTTTTTAGTGTCTGAGCTTTATTCATTACTATTCATTGCCTTACATTACGTCTAACAGTAGATACGTCTACAAATTAATGCTTCTTATCTAATCCTACTCTCCCTTTGACCTACGTCCTTTGCGTAGATTGACCTTGAATGGCTTCCTAAGATTTCGACCTATATACTTAGGTGTCTTAGGGAGGTTTCCTCGTTCCCTTATACCTTTAATTACGGCTGATTTAGTGAGGTAAAATCTCCCGGAGGGTTCAGTATAGTTGTTGATAATCTCGAATTAATAAAATTATCTATTGTCCCCCTGACTTTCGTCCTACATTCCTTAGCTACCTTTGGAATGGCTATGGATCACGAGAGTTTGATTACCTTCCTGTTCGTCCACTTGTCAACCTTTGCTCGCGGTATCGTTCCTCGGTAACTGGTATTTTCCCGCTTTTAGACCAGCTTCGGAGATTGATGTTCAGTCTCTACTCCGTGGCCTATGCTGTCAACCCAACAACAAGGCGGATGGAATTTCACCACCAAGGATATAAGAGTTATTCACAAGTCGAGGTTGCCCTCATGTGGTGACTTGAAACGGCCATTTATACCCAGTTTCCTGGTTTAGTGGCCAACGAGTCGCACTAATTCTTCCCAAGCATCATTGCGAGGCCAGAAAAAGTAACAAGTTAAGGGGCTAGTACCATTTCCTACCACTTGATCTACTGCAAGTGCTACATTATCATCTAACCAAACTACTTTCAGTATGAATTTGGACAATTTACCTCCAGAGCCAATATTAGGCTAATTTTAAAACTTTGCACAATATTAAATCATACCACGGAATTTGAGTGATGGACAAAGCAATTTTAGTTTTTGACATTGATGGTGTAATTCGGAATGTTGGAGGGTCTTATCGACGGGCGATCGTGGATACGGTAGAGCATTTTACATCTGGCGCTTTTTGCCCCACTTTAACAGATATTGACCAACTCAAATCTGAGGGTGTTTGGAATAATGACTGGGAGGCTTCGCGAGAGTTAATTTATCGGTATTTTGAAGGCCAAGGTCAAAAAAGAGAAGATATTGGTTTAGATTATCAAAAGTTAGTAGCTTTTTTTCAGTCTCGTTATCGGGGTCCCAATGAAGATAATTGGACTGGTTATATTTGTACCGAACCGTTGTTAGTAAGTTCTGGTTATTTTCAGAGACTGACAGCAGCAGGATTTTCTTGGGGATTTTTTAGTGGGGCAATGCGGGCAGAAGCGGCTTATGTTTTGGAGGGTAAGTTAGGGTTGAGTTCTCCTGTAGTGGTGGCGATGGAGGATGCCCCAGGAAAACCCGATCCCACGGGGTTATTTGCAGTATTGGAGACATTGGAAAAACAGCATGGTTTAGCTGAAAATCTACCTGTGATTTATGCTGGTGATACAGTGGGAGATATGTATACGGTGGAGAATGCTCGTCTAGCGATGCCATCGAGAAATTGGACAGGGGTGGGTGTGTTGCCTCCCCATGTACAGGAAAGTCAGACAAGGCGAGAGACTTATAGTACAAAACTTTTGGAGGCGGGGGCAAAGATAGTTTTGAGTAATATTGAAGAATTGTCTGAAGAGGCGATCGCTCGGGCTTTGTTGAAGAAGGAAGAAGGAAGAAGGAAGAAGGAAAAGGTTGATGGGGACTCAAACCCCAACTAATTGTAAACACCGTATACACGGCGGGGCATTATATCATGTTCGGTTGAATACTTATAAATAACTGTTGTGAGGAGTCAGTCCTCAGGAGTCAGTCCTCAGGAGGGAAGAAAGGAGAAAAAGAGGAAATATTGGAGAAAAGTAAAGAGAATTTCAGTATTTCTTTGGTACTGTCGATACTATCAGTCATTAAATTTTATTTATAACTGATTATCCGAACATGATATTAAACCCAAAAGAAAAGGCGTTGCTGAAATATAATGGTAAGTAGCTGAAGATAAAATTGAAAAACTTATGTTTTGCGTTGATACTTAATCTAAAAATCATTACAACTCAGCAACGCCAAAGAAAAACATAAATCATCATAAAAATTCGGTAATTGGGAAACCAGCCAGTTAATAGTTGGGCTTTAGCCCAACCACGAGCAACTGTAACTGATTCAATGAACTTCATTACAGCGCTTTTCAAATTGATGAACCACATCACCATAACCAAATCCTTGTAGGGACGTTGCATGCAACGTCCCTACTGTGCTCTACCGATATGAAAACTGTTGTAAATACAAATTAAGCTAACAAATCGTCGATAAATAAGTCAATTTTCATTTGAGAAAGATGTTGCATCACAACAATATGAGCTAAAGAACCCTGAGTAGCTAACTGCCACTTCTGACAAATCTTTATTGATGGCTTGTTAAATACAACCGTAGTTGAAAAATCATTTAAAAAAGGCTTGTACCCAATCTGTTCTAAACGTTGATACAAATACCGAGCATTTTCTAAACAAGTCGAAACTTCTCCTGCAAACTGTTGACTTCTGGTCATAATAGCATACCAAAGAAATAAACAAGCAAGCCCACTACGAGAACCTGTAATAGTTGTATCATTACAGCCAATATATTCTATTTGATTTCTGATTTTTTCAGTATAAATTTTACGAGTTAAAACAATTCCATAAGGAATAGGAGAACCAAAAAATTTATGACCACTAACAGCAATACTAGCAATGGGATAATCCTGAAAACTAATTTTTGGTGCTGTTTCCATGAAAGGTAATAACATTCCTCCTAAAGCACCATCACAATGGATATGAAAAGGAATTTTTAGCTTTTCTAAAATATCAACTGTTGGCTCTATTCGATCCACTGCTCCTCTCATTGTGGTGCCTAAGTTGAGATTGAGAATAACACTGTGATTCGTTCGTTTTGATATTTCTTGCTTGAGATGTTCGTAATCTATTTCCCCATTAGGTTGAGAGTTAATAACTACATGAGGTATTTTCAACATACAGGCCGCTTTGGCAATGGAATAATGAGTATCTTGAGAAGAGTAGAGAATTGCATCAGGAAGTAACTCTCGCCCTAAAAACATACCATAGATATTTCCTTCCGTACCACAACTGGTAACGTATCCCCACTCTGCTTCTAAATGATAAAGTTCAGCTAACCAAGAAATACATTGTTGCTCAATATTTTTGTCTTGAATATACCAGTATCCAGACTCCCAGGGATCGCCTAAATTATTGATTAGATATTGAAAAAAAGGCATCAGAGGGGTGTAATTAAAATTAAGATTGAGTGGATAACCAATGAAAAATTCTGTAGACTCAGCAATACTTTTTTCTAAAGCCTTCAAAATTTCTTGTTGTTCTGGGAGAGGAGATGAAAATTTTGTCGCCTGACTGTTGTTATTGGTAGATGTTAATTGTTCCCTGACATTACTTAAATTTTTCATAGAGCTTGAATTATTTTGAATTCCCTATTGTTGAGTAGTTAAATTTTAACTTTTCATTTTGGCAGAGCTTTATTGTTTTCACTCAGTTTGTATTGTAGCTTCTGTAAATAGTTGGCTAAATCAAGAGCCTACTATAACAACTACACGAGTTTACATGGAATCATGATTACATAAGTTTCTCAAGACATAAGATTATGATGACTATGCCAAATCAACTTTTAAGAGTAATTTTATATGACTTACGCATAACTTAGGGGTTAAGGGCCGAATACCCTACAAATGTCCTATGTTTTCGTTTTTTGCATAAGTCCTGTTAGTAGATAAAAACCAGAGCGAAACTCAAGATTTGAAGATGGATCTATAGCTTGAAACAATGGATCAACACAGCTAGGAATCAAATACCTGTGGGGTAACTTACCTATGGCTTTTGTTACATTCAGTGATTGCAATCGCATGGGTAGATTCCCCAAAGACTATCATCCTAATGGGGAGATGGGGACCCACCCCTAATATAGAATCCGGTTGAATAGTTATTGTATAGTTGGGAGTAGGGGAGTAGGGGAGTGGGGGAGTAGGGGAGATTAAATATTTAAGTAATTATAGAATTATCAACATATACTATATAACCTCCCAGGAGGGGAATGTGGGGAGATGGTGAATTTGGAGGCAAATTTCCACCTTTTTTGGGCGTTGCTGATTCTGGGTATGATTTTGCCCCCCTAGCCCCCCAAAATTGGGGGGAATAAAACTCTAAAAGTCCCCCAAAATTGGGGGATTTAGGGGGCTTGACTAGAACCAAACAATCGCACATTCATCCTTCAATTTAACAACGCCCTTTTTTGCTACAAACAGCTTACTGTAAACCACCGGAAACAAAACCCGCCCAATAATAAGGGTTAACAAAGGGATACTCTTTCTGACATAACAACTCCAGGTTATTTTTCATTTTCACAACCCGTTTTTTATTCTCCTCTGTCTCAATACTCTGCAAATGCGCCTCTAGTTGCTGCCGATAAATATCATTAAGTTGTTTTCCTGTCAAGTTGCGCAAATCAGTTTGAGCTTTGTGTAATGCTTGCGGGCGGGTGTATTCACGGTTTTGCCGATGTTCATAATAAAACAAACAAAATAGTGCCGTCGCGAAATCATCCACTGCCCATAATGTACTGACTACACTCTGAGCGCCTGCACTCAGGAAACCTGCTGCAATAGTTAGAATGTCATCGTTAAGTTTGCTGACTGTGAGATTAGTTTCGCAACAGGAGAGGAAGACATCAGTTAATTCTGGTAAACGCCAGGTAAACACATCCCCAAGGGTGACTTCCCCATCAAATAAATGTAGTTTTGATTCTAGGGGATTTTTGAGGTTGGCGCTAGCGTGATGACTGGAATGGAGAAACTGTACTTGTTTTGTGAGCTGGCGGTAGTTGTTGACTGTTGCTTGTTGGTATTGGAGGCGGTGGTGTTTGGAGACTTGGAACATTTGGGCGAGGTTTTGACATTCGTATCCGGTGAAAATGAGGTCGCCTGTAGCATTTTCCACAATTCCCATTTTTTGGGAGTTGATGGTTTTGTTGCGGTTGTCGCAATAGCTGAGTATTTGGCAACTGGGTATAACTCGCAGGCGGAATATATCGCTGAGATAGGTGGGTTGAATTTCGGGTGTTTTTGGTTTGTTGGTAGGTTGTGAGGCAGTTTTTTTGCCAGTGGGAATCACGATCCGAGTATTTTCAAATTCCCTTGTATATCCTCTTGCTGTTTCCCTTTTTAAGGGGGAAGCTGAATCTTCGTAGCCCACCTTACCAAGGGGGATTGGGGGGATTTCTCCTCCAACTGGAGTTGGGGGGATATTCACAGGCAAAGCAGCAAACGGAATTTGATGCAGATCTATATGAGGCACGATAATTAATTCTTTGATATTGCTCAAGTGTTGGTTAATGACTTGATTCAGTTGCAAGCGTTGGGAGAGTTGTTGGAGAAAGTCTCCCATGTTTTTACGCCATTCTTGGTTTTTATTATTTCTGTGGTCAACGTAGGGTATTAACCAGTTTTCAAGTATCCAGAGGTGCAACGCCTCAATACCCTGACCTTCACAAGTGAAAAGTTGAACATCCTGCCGACCTACGATAAATATATAGGTATTATCTTTAGTGGTGTAAAAACTAAGTATTGCTGTTTCCTCATCTTTTATTAATGCTTGCATCTGCGCGATACTCAAGGGGTTTACCTGTAATTGACCCGCCAATACTAGGTCATACTTACGAATCTCTCGCCAAACCTGTTGCCGTTTTGCTTCTATTTTTTCAATTTCTGCCAATCTTTGCCCTGCCTCTTTCCCACTGTCGCGACGGTCAAACCGACTATTTGCAGTAGCGAGTTGTTTGCTTTCGTAGGAAATGGAGCGACGGAGCTGATACAAATATTGTTGCAATTGATAATATTCTTCTAGGAGTTGGGGTGGTATTTCAGCATTTGGGTGGTCTTTGCTCGCCATTAATTCTGTCACCATACGGGAGCGGGAACGCTCTGTGTATTCTAATGCTTTGTCATATTGTTTGAGGTTAACAAAGCACTGGACAATGTTTTGGTAGACTCCGATCGCTTTTTCCAGGATTTCTTGACGGTTCTCGTCGTCTTTCGACCAACTGCGACTGAGTTCGACTGCTCTTATGGCTTTTTCGTAGGCAGGGATAGCGGGTTGCCAGTTGCCCTCCTTGAAGTGGAGGTCGCCTAAGTTGTCAGTAGTTTGGAGATAGTCAATGGGATTTGCTTCTAGGGTGCGAACTAACAAAGCCGACTCATAAGCTTTAATCGCCCGTTCCAGATTCTGTACCTGGTCGCCTCTGATTCTTTCACTGTATGCCAAGCCTAGATTGTTTTGAGTCATTGCCCAATCTATCGGGAAGTCTTTTTTGGTACGAACTTCCAATGCCAGATTAAATGCAGCAATAGCATTTTCCAGATTCTGTGCCCGGTCGCCTCTGATTCTGTAAAGGTAGGCAGTGCCTAGAGCGTTTTGAGTTATTGCCCAATCCATGGGGAAATCTTTTTGGGTACGAACTTCCAATGACAGACTGCATGCAGCAATAGCATTTTCCAGATTCTGTGCCCGGTCGCCTCTGATTCTGTAAAGGTAGACAGCAACTAGGTTGTGTTGAGTCATTGCCCAATCTATCGGGAAGTCTTTTTTGGTGTAAACTTCCAACGCCAGATTATATGCAGTAATAGCATTTTCCAGATTCTGTGCCCGGTCGCCTCTGATTCTTTCTCTGTAGACAAGACCTAGATTGTGTTGAGTCGTTGCCCAATCCATCGGCAGGTCTTTTTTGGTACGAACTTCTAATGCTAGATTAAAGGCAGCAATAGCATTTTCCAGATTCTGTACCTGATCGCCTCTGATTCTGTAAAGGTAGGCACCGCCCAGGTTGTTTTGAGTCGCTGCCCAATTGTTCGGGAAGTCTTTTTCAGTGTAAACTTCCAACGCCAGATTATATGCAGCAATAGCATTTTCCAGATTCTGTGCCCGGTCGCCTCTGATTCTTTCTCTGTAGGCAGCGCCCAGATTATTTTGAGTCTTTCCCCAATCCATAGGGAAATCTTTTTTGGTGTAAACTTCCAACGCCAGATTCAATGCAGCAATAGCATTTTCCAGATTCTGTGCCCGGTCGCCACTGATTCTATCACAGTAGGCAGCGCCCAGGTTGTGTTGAGTCGCTGCCCAATTGATCGGGAAGTCTTTTTTGGTACGAACTTCCAACGCTAGATTAAATGCAGCAATAGCATTTTCCAGATTCTGTGCCCGGTTGCCTCTGATTCTATCACAGTAGGTGTTGCCTAGATTGTTTTGAGTCATTCCCCAATCCATGGGGAAATCTTTTTTGGTGTAAACTTCCAATGCCAGATTCAATGCAGCAATAGAATCTTCCAGATTCTGCGCCCGATCACCTCTTATCTTGTCACTGTAGGCAGTGCCTAGATTGTTTTGAATCGTTGCCCATATTTCCGGGTTACTCTCGCGGGTAAAAACTTTTAGCACCGCTTCACAACTAGCAATGACGATTTCCATGTTATCTGCTTTGTTGCCGAGTGGGAAGTCGTTGAGGCACTTGCTGAAACCCCAAATAGCAGTGGCAATCAATTCTGGGATGAATTTTACTGCGTCTACCTCCAATTCCGAAAATTTAGCAGTTGCCCAGTTTCGTAAGATATTGGCAAAGTTATCGTCGAGTTTGTCTAGGTTTGCTTGCAAGAGTGGGTAGACTACTTCAGGGTCGCCTTTACTCTCAGCAGTTGCTCGTAGTACCTCCATCAGGAAGTTAAAATAGTCTTCCGATGAGTAATTAGTTGAGGGAGAAGATTCTGAGATTTCCAGCATTTCCACAAGCTGACTCCTGACATGGCGTAAAAAATTAGCAGCGTTTTGAGCATTTTGGTCATCGTTTTCTGTGAGTCGTTGTGCATAAAGTTCCATTACTTGGAGTAACCCTTCATCTACTAACTCGCGGTTAGCTTCGAGGATTTCAGCTACCTTGTTAGGGTAGGTTAGCAGTTGTTGGATGAGGTTAGTGTATGCTTCTATGCGTTGTTTGTTCATTTTTAGTTATTGGTTGGTTGATATCTATTATATGTATCTGCTTTTAGGGTTGAGGTTTATGCAGTGGGAGCTAGACACAGATTGGGCCACGGATATACGGATTAATTCAGTTGTCAAAACTACTGATAACTAAAAAAACTGATAACTGATAACTGATAACTGAAATAGTCTGTGCCAAAATCTGTAAATTTGTTGCAGCAAGGGCAAATGTCCGACTATTACTAACCCATTCAGAGGAGATGTATCACTCACAACAATCATAACCACCCCTTCTCAGTCAAATGCCGAATATCTTCCTGTAATTCAGGAACATCATAATGGATGGAAATGTTGCGGTTAGCAATTAACTGTTGAAAACGAACCTGTGACATATTCAATAATTCTGCTGCTTTTCCCAAACTAATCTTTTCTTGCTGAAATAGCAACAAAATAATTTCTAACAAAAGTTCGTCTTCTGACATTCCACTCACTTTAATAATTTCATCAGAAATAATCATATTTATTCTTTTTAGTTTCTATTAGTAATTTTCAAATTGTAAAATACAAAGCCACATTTGTATCTAGCACAATTAGGTCTTCTGTTACTACCATTCATCCCTAACTTGTTGTTGATATTCCAAAGGATCTATACTGAGTTTTATAGTACCTGCATACTTAGCTAAATCCACATTTTTTGCTTCTGTTTTTAACTGAGCAATAGCTAACAACTTTTCAATTTCTTGCCAGTCTTCATAATCAATTAAAACTGCTACAGGCCCCATAGTTTCATCAGTAACTATTTTCTTCTTAAAATCCCGCATAATTTTCTCCTATCTATTAATAAACTGTTTAAATATATAGCACTACGCAAATAGGTTAGTAACCCGGTAGGGTGTGTTAGCGCTAGCGTAACGCACCATTCATCAACATCAAGAGCGCTCCAGACGAGGTGGTGCGTTACATTTCATTAACGCACCCTACAACTATTAATAAACGGTTCAAATATATTATCCCACTATTTCAACTTCCTGAGAATAAACCCGCCAGTTATCTTGCTTTTCCAATTCTTGCCATAACTCCTGCATTCTTTCGGGAGTCAAATCTGGTGCTATCTCTTCCTCATTAGGTTTTAACCATTCTAAATCTAGAGGTTTTTCGAGAGCGATCGCTACAAATTTTTCTACTCCTACTTCCTTAAAAGTAAACCGACATCCTAACTCATAAGTCAAACTTTCTTTTTGTGGCAAAAGCCGAATTTTTTCCAACTCATAATCAATAGCAAAAGCTTGAGAAGGGCAAACCACACACCGACTCACAACTCCCTGATTTAACAACAGTAAATAACCATCAGATTCTGGCAAATTAATAAATGCCCAATAAGGCTTTTCTAAACTCAGTTTTAAAGGTTTATTATCAGCTACTTCAGGAATATGTAACTTATCTATTTCTGCCACATCATCTGCAAAATTAATCCAATCCCCATTTTTATCTGCTTGCTTTTCTAAACATGGCAAAAAATTCACCTCAACCCACCGAGGAAATTGATAATCCCATAACCATTGATAAAGATTTTTCCAAAAATCCTTACCCCGGCCTGGATGTTTGATGGAATTAACTTTTTCTTCTCCTATATCTGCTATAATTACCTCTGAATATTCAACCAACAGACAATCTCTAACTTGGCTAGATATTCTTTGAATCGTACTTGTTAAATCTCCCCATCCTTCCTTTTTCAAAATTTGACAAATACTTGTTTTCTCTGTTTCTGCCTTATCATTGCTATTCTTATTTTCTAAACCATATTTATCTGGATGATATCTTAACTTGAAAAATTCCCCTTGAACTGTGGGATTACCATTTTCTCTCGGAAATAAACCATCCGCAATTTCACTGATAAACTCTGAGTGTAATTTAGTAATCTGCATATTAGCTCCAAAGAATAGATTAACTTATAGCAGAAGGAAGAAGAAAGAAGGAAGAAGGAAAAATATTATATTGTCTGAGTTTTAAGCTTTTGATCTGTCCTAACATTTCCTTCGGCTGCTATAACTAATAACAATTATATCAACATAATTTCCAGAAAAAAACTCCTGAAAGGAGATTAGCTATTTACTGCCATTTGCTGTAATTTTGTGTAATTTAACATAATTTTAGTGAATTTAATTTGATTCAATTTGATTTAATTTAAAGCTCAAAATAGCCATTTCAAACCAATGACATTCCGCTGAAAAACAGGCTAAATTAGTATCAGTTGAATTCAGAAATAAAGCAATAAAAAAACATCAACTTGCCAAAAACTTTTCCAACAAAGAACACACACAATCGCCAATCAATATGAAAGATTTTTTACAGCATCAAATACCCGCAGAAACAAACCAAGCATTACAAGCAGAATTGTCAAAAATCCCCTTAGACTTGGAAAATATCACAGAAGAAAAGCTCCGGCAATTAGGTCAAGTTATTCAACAACAACTGCCAGAAGAGATTTTGCAAAGCTTCAAGCAACTAACCAAACCTCACGGTTTACCTTTTTTAGTCATTCATAATTTACCAATAGACGATAAACTAGGTAAACCACCAACCGATGGTAAACGTCCTCAGCACAAAACTACTGACATTAGCGAGAAAATTTTGCTCGCTATTAGCGCTGCCAGTGGTTTACTACCACTAGCTTATCAACAAGAAAAAGGGGTGCTAGTGCAAGAAATTACACCAGTTCCCGGTAAAGAGCGATCGCTCTCAAATGAGGGTTCCATCTCATTAGGTTATCACACAGATGAGTCCATCTTGAAGCGGTGTTATCGTCCAGAATTTCTGTTTTTACTAGGATTAATCAATGATTCAAATACACCTACCTATATTGCGGAACTAAACAAAGCATTCGCAGAACTTAGTCCGTGCCACCAACACCTCCTACAGCAACCTTTGTTTCGAGTTGAACTGCCAGAGTCTTTTAAAGTGTGGAATGGAAAAGTAATTCAAAGTGAGTTGCGCCCCCTAGTTACTGAAAATCACAATGGCGAATTAGAAATAGCGGCAAATCTCTATGCAGTCAAGAGTATAACTAAGGAAGCAAAAACAGCAGTCGATGCTTTGAGCAATGTTTTGCCCTACGTTAGTCAAGCAATAACATTGCAGCGAGGGGATATGCTTTTGTTCGATAATAGTAAATGTCTCCACGGACGTGCTGCTATTTCTCAGGCAGGCGATCGCTGGTTGCAACGTTTGTTTTGCCGTCGTTCCTTAATGGATATACGTCGAGTTACAGACTGCTATAATGGCTTCGTTTTTGATATCAAATTTCTAGTATTAGAGTAATCTGATCGGGACTTATATCATGTTCCCCCTCCAGGGGAGCTACGCTATCGGAAGAGCTGTATTATCTTATTATCTTGGTTTGTTGGGTTGCGCTATCGCTTAACCCAACCTACTGGCGCGTCAAGTTTGAAAATGTGGATTAGAAAATATAGACCTCTCCCCCCTTTTCAAGGGGGGTTGGGGGGGATCGGAGAGTTAATTTTACCCACAATTTTAGCCTTGACGCGCTACTACTCACACTATTTTTGTTGGGTTGCGCTATCGCTTAACCCAACCTACTTTTTATTCTATGCCAATATTGCTGTCAAAAATCAGCTTTTCTGAAGAACCCCACATTTGGTCATAAATTCCCGCTTTTACATAACGATGAAAACTAGAGTATTCCCAATATGACGGAGCAGTTACTAATCTATGATGTACTGGATTATAATGAATATATTCGACATGATTAGCCAAATCGGGACCGCTTTGAATTTGATGTTCCCAAAACCTACGTTGCCAAACAGCTTTTTCTCCTTTATTTTGTCGAGATGTTGAAATTTTTCCCTGATATTGAGAATGGCATTGACGACTAAAATAACTTTTAATTAACCGCCAACGAGTAGAAAAGTTTGCATCATTTTCAGGTAATGTCCAAAGAGAATGAATATGGTCTGGCAAGATGACAATAGCATCTATTTTAAATGGATGTTTTTGCATCACATATCGAAAAGCTTTTCGTAGTAAATCTATGTTTTCCGGTGCACACAAAATTTTCTGGCGGTTGTATGTCACTACTGTAAAAAAATAGGTTGCCCCTGGTGTTTTTGCCCGACGATATTCCATAAAGTTCAAATAATATTTGTTAATTTTGTAGTTAGTTTTGTAGGTTGGGTTGAGCGCAGAGAAACCCAACATTATGTCAGTTTTTCTTAGGTGGCGCGATCGCGCTCCCAAATATAAAAGTATTATCTTGGTTTGTGTTGGGTTGCGCTGCCGCTTAACCCAACCTACTGACTACTGTGAAAAAATAAGTTGCTCCTGGTGTTTTTGCCCGACGATATTCCATAAAGTTTTGTAGGTTGGGTTGAACGGAGAGAAACCCAACATTATGTCAGTTTTTCTGAGGTAGGGCGAACGCGCTCCCAAATATAAAAGTATTATCTGGGTTGATGTTGGGTTGCGCTGCCGCTTAACCCAACCTACTGACTACTACTGTGAGCCAAGAAATAAATTTCTTGGCTTGGCTTGGCGGATGACAAAGCCACATTTCAACTAACTAGGTTCTGGAATTGTGATATCTATTGAAGTAATTTTAAGATCGTTTCCAAGACTATTCAGAGGTGGTTGAATTGCTTCTTTGTTACCCACCACTAAAGTTACAATTTTATCTGGTTGCAAATATTTTTGAGCTACTCTTTGCACATCCTCAACCGTAATATTTTCTATTTCCTGACGATAACGGAAAATGAAATCTTTAGGATAATCATAATATTCATATCTCATCAAACGGGATAAAGTTTGAGCTGGATCTTGAAAGTTGAAAATAAATGAATTGAGAGTAGAATCTTTGGCATGGATGAGTTCCTCTTTTGTAATAGGTTGAGTGCGAATACGTTTAATTTCTTCATTCACAGATTTGATAAATGGCACAGTTGCATCCGAACGAGTTTCACCTCCAGCGATAAATACACCTGGATAATCATAGTTAGGACTCCAATAAGCAGAAACTGAATAGGCTAAACCTTGACGCGATCGAATATTATTAAATAAGCGTCCCCCCAAACCATTAAGTACCTCATTCATTACGCTCAAAGCTGTATAATCAGGATTATCTAACTTTCCGCCTAAATGACCCATTTGTACATAACTTTGATTTAACTGAGGTTGTTGAATAAAAAATAGACCGCCGACTCGATCTTGACTAACGTTTGGTAGGGGAGGTTTCACTGCTTTAATGCTTGGTTGCCAGTTGCCAAATTGCTCTGTAATGAGCGATCGCATCTGTTTGGTCTGAAAATCTCCTACTACTCCCAAAATCATATTCTCAGGATGGAAATATTTGGCATAGAAATCAATTAAATCTTCCTGGGAAATGTTATTGAGGGTTTCATATTCAACAGTTCGAGCATAAGGACTTTCTGTCCCATAAATCAATTTTTGGAACTCACGACCAACAATAGATTCAGGGTTGTCATTCCGGCGAGCAATTGCACCTTGCCATTGTTGTTTGTAAAACTCTAGCTTTGCTTCAGCAAATACGGGTTCGCGAATGACTTCGGTAAATAATCCAAATACTTCTGTCAAGTCTTCAGTGAGGCAACTGAACCTGGCGCTACCAGCAGTACCTCCGATGCCTGTTTCCACTACTGCTGCTTTTTGTTCGAGTATTTGATTTATTTTGTCAGGGGAATGTTGAGTTGTACCACCTGTGCGCATGACAGTGCCAGTTAAGTCTGCTAACCCAACTTTATCTTCGGGTTCAAATCTTGAACCTGTCCGGAATATTGCTCTGCCACTTATGAGGGGTAATTCATGGTCTTCCATAAGATAGACAACGATGCCATTATCAAGTTGAAAGCGAGTGTACTCCGGTAGTTCTAATTCTGGTAGTGGGGGAAATTCCAGTTCGGTATAATGTTTGGCTGGAGCTAGAGCTATGGCTGGTATTTGCCCTAAAATAGCTAACAGCATTACTACGGCTAAAAATGCTGTGATGAAAATTTTCGATCTAGTAATTTTTCTTTTGTAGTTATAAAGCATTGTTTGTTTTGGTATGAAAGGGAACAGGGAACAGGGAACAGGGAACAGCTATTGGTAGTGGACCGACACAGCTAAAATGGTGGATTAGCATTCAGCGATAACCCTTGTATTTCAAAGCTTTCACCTAAAATATATTACACTATTTTAAGCTTGACACGCCAGTAGTGGATTGTTTCACCTAAAATAGTGCATTAGCTTTTATAGTATTGATTGTCTTGAGTGTGTCTTGCATTCTGAGGAAACCTCAGAATTACACACTCGAAGCATGACTTTTGACTTTTGACTTCCGCGTAGCGGCACTAGGCGCACCTCACGCCTGATGAAATTTGCTGCATGAATTGATTTAATATAAACTATGCTTTAATTATATAGCAATACAAGAATTGGGCGCGGACATTTTTCAATCCTCAAACCCTTTTACAGTTTGCTATTCCCTATTCCCTATTCCCTAGCGCGTAAAAATGACAGTTACCACAAAACAACTAATTCAATGGAAACAAAAAGGTCGCCCCATAGTAGCTTTAACTGCCTATGATTATGCGGTCGCTCAAATTTTAGACCAAGCAGGAGTAGATTTAATTTTGGTGGGAGATTCTCTGGCAATGGTAGCATTAGGCTATGATACAACTCTACCTGTTACTCTTGATGAAATGATTCATCATGCTAAAGCAGTGCGACGAGGTGTTAAGCAAGCTTTAATAGTTGTAGATTTACCATTTTTAACTTATCAAGAAAGCATTCAACAAGCTATACATTCCGCAGGGAGAATACTCAAAGAAACGGGCGCTCAAGCTGTGAAATTAGAAGGTGGAAATGAAGCGATCGCTCAAACGATAAGTAAATTAACATCAATAGGTATTCCGGTTATGGGTCATATTGGTCTAACTCCCCAATCTGTTCATCAATTTGGAGGTTATCGCAAACAAGGTAAAACTCCTGATGCTAAAGCGCGTATTTTAGCAGAAGCTGTTGCTGTGGAAGAAGCTGGTGCTTTTGCCATGATTTTAGAACATATTGGAGCAGATTTAGCTAAAGAGATTACTGAAAAAGTTTCTATTCCTACTATTGGTATTGGTGCAGGTGTCTATTGTGATGGTCAGGTATTAGTCATTAATGATGTTTTAGGAATTTCTGATTGGCAACCTCCTTTTGCTAAATCTTATGCTAACTTGCGAGAAAATATTACTCAAGCAGTGAAAGAATATAGTTGGGAAGTTAGGGAGAAAAAATTTCCTCAACCACCATCTTGAAGAAGGCAGAAGGCAAAAGGCAGGAGGCAGGAGGCAGGAGGCAGAAGGCAGGAGGCAGAAGGCAGAAGGTCTAATTGCTTATGGATAGTTAACGACCGTTGACCAAAAAATAAGGTTCAATATTTCAAGCCTCCCCTTTCAAGCTATCTCTTATAAGGAACTCCTGAAAACCTTGTGGGGAGCAGGGGAGCAGGGAGCAGGGGAGAAGGGAGAAAAAATCATAGTAGATAGGACAAACTACTTAGGGCTTGCTGAAAAAGTCTTATGGGTGAAGGTAGGAGACAGGAGACAACCCACCCCTCGCCCCTCCCCCTCCCAGGAGAGTAGGGCTGTTTCATTCTCAATAGACACGGGGACGCACCAGACACGGAGACACGGGGATGGAGGCTTTTAAGCGGTATTGAACCAGATATCCTCTCAGAGTTTAACTACACCTATTGGCGCTCAAAA
>NZ_JAAHHG010000128.1 GCF_010692555.1 Okeania sp. SIO3B5
TTGCTAATGTTGGGTTTTTAGGCCAAGAAGTGAGGATATTGATATTTAATTACTATAGATAGATATCTCCAACAATCAAAAATCATGCTCTTTTATTGCACTGTTATTCATCAATTCTTTCCCCTCCACGGTCGGGGGAGGGGCGAGGGGTGGGTTCCCTACTCCTGTACGGGCGAATCGCGATTCGCCCCTACTCCCTATGCATGAAGGAGATGCTTAATAGATCCGTTTAGGGGTTCTATAGATAAATGAATTTCAAGCCACCAGATATCCCAAAAGATCGAAAAGACCTAGTGCAGGATGGCGGAAATAACTGACCAGTTAAAAAAGGTTCAAAACCTTGTACAATAACCTTTCTTCCCTTCTGCCTTCTGCTATCCTAGATAACT
Source organism: Okeania sp. SIO3B5 (assembly GCF_010692555.1). Taxonomy (GTDB): domain Bacteria; phylum Cyanobacteriota; class Cyanobacteriia; order Cyanobacteriales; family Microcoleaceae; genus Okeania. The sequence goes on from NZ_JAAHHG010000128.1 coordinate 390, forward strand.
AAAGCCTCCAGCATAGCTGCCTTTTTGCACTAGAGCTACTTTGGACAGTAGTTCTAATTGAACTGGTTTGGCAACATTTTAGGAAAAAGTTGGGCAGAAAAATTATTCTTACAATTGTTACTCCTGTCTCCTGTCTCCTACCCCTACTAAAAGACTTTTTCAGCAAACCCTAATTCATTAATTGATAATTGATAATGGATAATTGATAATTACCTCTGGTTAAAACCGCTCTTGACAGAGCCGCTCCGCTTTATATGTTGCGGAGCAAAACGCCATCCCATCCTACGGAATGCTCCGCAAACGACCGCTTTTTCCCCCTTAAAAGGGGAGGCTTTATACCAGAATTCTTTAATTATTAATTATTAATTATTAATTATTAATTATTAATTATTCGGTAAGGTCATTTATGAGCAAAATTAAGTTTTTGATTATCGCTTTTGTCAGCTTTTTAGTTGTTGTAGGGCAGATTATACTAAACAAAACTTTCTCTATTTTCCTTTGTGGTTTACTTAGTTTTAATTCAGTGGGATGTTATGCAAACTTTAATAATTCTGCCCAGGCAACTTTATCTCCCACTAATACTGAAATAACTAGAGTGTCAACCACTATCGGACAAATACCCAGAGCTAGAAAACCAAATATTAATTTGGATTTGCAACAAGCATTACCACAGGATTTTTTGATTACTACTCAAATGCCTTTTAGTTCCGGTAAAAGAGAAATTTCCCTGATTTCTCCCTCAACCAAAGCTCAACAAATTTATACAATTAATTTACCTAATGCCAGCTTTCAATTATATGGAATTAAATTTCAAAATCTAGCTGCCATTGATGAGAGTAAATTAACTGAAAAAAATCGCATAGTTCTTGACAGAGCTAAACCTGAAAATCTCAACAATTTTCAAGTCGAATTCCAAAACAATAAATTATCAAAAGTTGTTCTAACTGACGGCAACCAAGGAGAATTTACTGACACTCAAGCTATTATTAAATCACCTGATGGTCAAATAATAGAGACCATTGATTTTCCCCAAGCAAATCTAACTAAAGAAACTTTAATTGCTACTACTCAACCGATGTTATTAACGTCATCTAACTGCAATCAAAATGTTAGTTCAAAGTTAGGTAATATAGCTGATATTGTTGGGGGAAAGGGAAATAAACTCTCCTCTAGTGAAACTCAAATTACTCGAAATATAGGATTAGCTTTAGCTGCCACTTCTGCGGGATTAAAAAATAATATTAATTCTAGACAATCTCTATCTATTGCTAGCTGTGAACGAGCTGTTCAATGTAATGAAAAGCGGGTAAGTGGCGCTAGTGAAATTAGAAGCGATTTATTCGAAATTCCTAGGGGAGCTAATCGTAAAGTATCTTTAGAATACGAGTTTTTTGATATTCCCGATACTATTGAATTGTATTTAGATGGTAAAACAATCTATTCCGATGGTCCTAAATCAGAACGACATCAAGAAACATTTACTTTGCCTAATAATGCAGAATATGTAGGGGTAAAGTTGATTGGAAATCAGAATCCAAAGACTCGATGGTGGTATGTAATTTCTTGTTCCGAAAGTGCAATAGCAAACGTCCCTTGTGGTGATGATGAAATACAAGTTTCTTATGATGAAAAGTCTGAAAATTATCATTTTTATCCAGTAAAAAATGAAGTTTGCTCCCTTAAGACAAAAGGTTGTAATGTTGATTTTGTTTTTAGAGTCATGATCAGTAATAAACAATTTATTGCACCCGATCACGAAAGCCAAGAAAAAGTTGAGCATTGCCAGACAACAGATTTGGATATACTCGGTCCGTGGGATATAGATACTATTAGAACAACTATCAATCAAGATAAATATTACATCACAAACTACACGAGAAAAAATCATGTTTTACACCCTGGTAAAATTGCTAGAAGAATTTTTGAAGAAAATGGAAAAATATATGTTCTTACTTTGGGAGAAGGTACAGGAAAACACCCTACATTGAATGAGTGGTTGTCTGGATATGTATGGGGGAAAGTCGATAAAAAATTGATAGAAAAAGTAAACGATATGTTATCTAGGAAAATCTATTCTCTTCCAGAGTAGTAGCTAGTCTAAACTAAAATTGTGAGTAAAACCCAATGCTACAATCCCCCCCAACCCCCCTTGGAAAGGGGGGAGTGGTCTATATTTTCTAAAATTTACCCACATTTTCAAGCTAGACGAGCTAGTAGAAATATTTTGCCGAAGCCGTAAATGTGGCAATGCAATACTAGAAATCTAACAAATTAGGTACAAATTTGAATTGGTAAAATTATTGTAGTGTGGGCATCTTACCCACGATATCTGTACCTCGTAACAACGGGAAACACTGTAACAATGTAAATAAGGAAAATTACAACCATGAAAAGAACACACAAATTATTTATCTTAACTCTACTTTTAGTCATACTCCTGAAAATAGGTTTCTCATGGCAAATAGCGATCGCCAACCCCACACCTACCAACCAACAACAAGAAACAACTACCGAAACCGAAACCGAACCCACAATAATTAACTCCGACGACTCAGACTCAGACAGCACAGCAGAAACCGAACCAGAAGACGCCTACGAAACCCTAATCAAAGCAGATTTTTTCTATGAACAAGGAGACAGAGAAGCAGCAGAAGAACTTTACCGGAAAGTCAAAGCACCTTTTGAATCTCATCAAAATACCATGTTTCCAGACCTCATAAACAATGTTGAACAGTTACCAACCGAAATTCAAACCCAGTGGGAAGAAGCAAAAAAAGCTGCCGATAAAAATGATAACCTGGAAATGTTGCAAGAATTTGTAGCACAAAATCCGGAATTTGTTCCTAGTCATCTATTATTAGCTGAAACATTACAAAAGAAGAAAAAGAAAAAAGAAGCTCTGCAAGTATTGGAAAAAGCCGCCAGTATCTTACCTGACTCAGTAGAAATAGTTGAAGCTCATGTAAAAGCACTGAGAAAGGAAAAAGACTATTTACAAGCATCTATCGCAGCTCGTCAATTTGTCTTAGTTAACCCAGATCATCCAGAAGCAGAAAAGTTTCTAGAAATTGCCGACGATAACTTTGACAAATTCCAGGGTAGAATTAAGGGACAAATGGTAGGCAAAGGTCTCTTTGGAACTGCTATCCGAGTTGGTGGTTGCGCTTTGATCGGTAATTGTAACGTAGTGGGAACTGCTGTGGGTGAAACTTTGAAAATGGGCAGTTTGATGCTGCAAGGAGAATCAGGTTTAGGTAGTCGAGCAGCAGATGCGTATAAGAAAAAACTGTCACTTGTAGAAGATGAGGAGGTAGTCGAATATGTAACTAAAATTGGTAATTCCATTGCGGAGTTAATGGGTAGAGATGATTTTGAATACGAATTTTATGTAGTGCGAGACAAGTCTCTCAATGCTTTTGCTTTACCTGGAGGTAAAGTATTTGTTAATACGGGATCAATTCTTAATACTAATTCTGAAGCAGAATTAGCAGGTTTACTTACCGTACGAAAAAAACTGTAGAAAAATGAAACAGCTTTTATCTTGATATTGGATTAACCAATACTGGCTGTACGGCGCAGCTCACTATTCCCTCGGCAGTAAATGCCCCTGGGAATTTCTTTCTAATTATTTGAAGACTGCCATTAACATCGGCATTAATAACTATACCAGTTCCACTCCTAAATAAACCGCGTTTGACTCGCTTGCCTACATAGTTTTCATGGCATATTGGTTTTTCTAAGTCAATAGCAGATGTTTTACTGGTGTAACTTTCTTCTGTTTCAATTACCTTGATTCCTGCCAGTTGACATTTATAAGTTATCTGTTCAATTAGCTTGGAGTGAGGTATTTGGGTAAATTTTTGGTTGTTGATTTTGCCGATGTTTGCACCTTGTTTCCAATTATCATTTTTTCCAATTACTACAGTACCAATATTATTAGTTACTAAATAATTGACAACTAATTTGCTGGTGTTATGGAGATAATTCTCCACAAAACGATTTCTATGATAACTTAATGCTTCAATCTTACGACTGGTTTTTCTGTTGCCTTTGAGATGACTTTGGTACTTAGCTTTACGCTTATTATACAGTTGATTGACACTTTTTAGTGGCTTCCCATTAACAAGCAATGGTTTCACGCCAGGCTTGTTTGTAGCTAGAGCAACTAATCTATCAATCCCTAAGTCTATTCCAGCTACATATGTTGAGTGTATTTGTGGCCTCCTCGTTTTTTCATACACTACTTCAATTATATAGCAGCTAGTAGCAGGTACTATCCTGACTTCGATTACAGTTTCCACAACTACAGGTATTTTGATTTCACTCATTGATAAGTGACAAATACCATCTTTTAGAGGGGCTTTATAGACTGATTCTCTTGAATATATGACTACATTCCTACCTTGAGTTTTATTCTTATACTTTGGTATTTTAGGTTTACCTAAAAACTTTTGTGGATATTTTGACCATTCTTTGATTGCCTGAAAATAGCCACGCCAAGTTGCAACTAAGCATTTTATTATTTGTTTTGATACTTTAGTTGGTAATGCTCTGTAGGCATCACTATTTTTGGTGACGTGGTACAGTTTAGTTAAATCCAGACTATGACCAGTACAGAAAAAATGCTGACGACAATAATAGTTAGCCAGGTTGTACAAGTTTTTTGATTTAAAGGCTAACTCATCACACACCTGCCAAAAGTTATGTGTTCGTCTAATTATATGTCTGTCAACAACTTTCATGGGTCTGTCTACTCAAATTTTGTTGCCCTCGCCCGTGATTACTATAATGCTCGAAATCATTCATTGCCTAAATTTACGCTTTCTATTAACTGTTTAATATTACAATACTTTTCTACGTTTGACAACTATTTTCTACAGTTTAAGTTTAACTGTTAATAACCCGTTTCATGGTTGTCTTGAATTTCTTGAATTACCTGAGAGGAGCGACGAGCAATATCTATACCTTTTTCTCCACCAGTGGGTGAATTCCAACCAGGATCTGTTAACCAACGAACATATTCATCATGATAGTTGCGATTAACTGTTTCTGGAGTTTCTCCTTCCCATTTTCCGTAAGCAATTTCCTTCAAACCATCCCGTATTTGCATTTCTAATCCTACTGCATCACACAAAGGTTTTGCAGTAGCAATTGTTCTTTTCATGGGGCTAACATAGGCAGCAGTCCAATTTAATGAGCTATGAGTTTTAGCAAATTGTTCTGCCATTTCTAAACCTTCTGGAGTCAATTCTGGGTCTAAAATACCACAGTAACCGCCAGTTTTACTGTATGTAGTCTCTCCATGTCGGATAAAATACAACTTCAAATTCATGGCCTATATTCCTAATAATTTTTCTTTGATATACTAGCACTTTTATTCATTAAAAGTTGAAAGTAAAAAGCCAGATAAATTAAGCAGTTAAAGCCTGGTTCATAACGGATTAATTATTATTACAGAAGAATCTTACACCTCAAAAGCAAGTTTTATAGATAATGATTTGATTCCAGTTTACACTTTTGACTATATTTTTATGAACTATCTGGTAATATCTTACAAAGCTGAAAGTCAAAGAAATTATTATGTAGAAACTATTAATCTATTTGACTTTTGACTTTTTAATTTTAACTTTTGACTTATAAACACTATGACTTTTGAACGTGCAAGTGGCATCATACTACACCCTACCAGCTTACCCAGTAGGTTCGGCATCGGGGATTTAGGCAAATCAGCTTATGAGTTTATTGATTTTCTGGCCAGAAGTGGACAGAAAATTTGGCAAGTATTACCTTTAGGCCCAACAGGTTATGAACATTCACCCTATACCATGAATTTCAGCGCCTTTGCAGGAAATCCTCTGTTAATTAGTCTAGATATATTGGCAGAGAAAGGATTATTAAATCCTGATGAACTCATACCTCTACCTTCAGAAGGAGATCCAGCATATGCCAGAGTTAACTTTGCAGAAGTTATTCCCCACAAAACTAAATATTTTCAGCAAGCTTACCATCGCTTCAAACAAGCCATTCCACCAGAATACGAAATTTTTTCCCAACAACAATCATATTGGCTGAATGACTATGCTCTGTTTATGGCTTTGCATGAGGCCAACCCAGATAAAACATGGAATCAATGGGAAACAGGTTTAGCTCGTCGAGAATCAGGTGCAGTAAAAATAGCAACTGAAATATTACACGAAAATATTGAATATCATAAGTTCTTGCAATTTCAGTTTTTTGAACAATGGACAAAAGTACGCAGATATTGTAATAGTAAAAATATCAAAATTATTGGCGACGTTTCGATTTATGTTTGTCATCATAGTGCAGAGGTTTGGAGTCACCCAGAAAACTTTGAACTCAACCCAGAAACTTTAGAAACTGCATGGAAAGCAGGAGTACCACCAGACTATTTTAGTGCCACTGGGCAGTTATGGGGAAATCCTGTCTATAAGTGGGAAAACTTAATTAATACTAACTTTGCTTGGTGGATCGAAAGGTTTAGGGCAACTCTACAATATGTAGATATCGTGCGCATCGATCATTTCCGTGGTTTTGAAGCTTTCTGGCGAGTACCCGCAGGGGAAGATAATGCTATTAATGGCGAATGGGTAAAAGCACCTGGATACAAATTATTTTCCAAATTACAGGAAGCTCTGGGAACTCTACCTATCTTGGCAGAAGACTTGGGAATTATTACTCCAGAAGTAGAAGCAATGCGCGATCGCTTTGAATTTCCAGGAATGCGAATATTATTGTTTGCTTTTGGTAGTGAGGCAGATCATCCCTACTTACCCCATAATTATATTAACAACTGCATAGTCTACACGGGTACTCACGATAACGATACTACTGTCGGTTGGTGGTTACAAGCTCCTCAGGAAATAAAACAGCACGTTGCTCAATATTTGGGTTATGCTAGTGATGGTGATATCCATGAAATCAGTTGGTCGCTCATGCGTTTAGCTTCCGCTTCCGTTGCTGACACGGCAATATTCCCTCTCCAAGATATTCTTTCCTTAGATAACGGCGCTCGAATGAATGATCCTAGTGTTAATCCTGGACAGTGGCGCTGGCGCTACACTACTTCAGAGCTTTTGACTCAAGAACTGAGCGATCGCTTACTACAACTTACTCAACTTTACAACCGATAATTTATGGATAAAATAGTATAATACGTTGCTTTTTTTGTACTAACTAGATGTAATATGATGTTCGGTTAAATACTTAGGGTTTGCTGATTAAATATAAAAGTCTTTACTGATATTGGTTTTAGGCTTTTGAGGTAGTGAAAAAGTACCCCTGTTTTCCCCTAAGAATGCTCAAAAATTGAGTATTTGGGTAAGAATTGGGTATACTTGGGCCTGGGATAATTTTTCCTTTGTATGTCTTCTACAACCCCTGATTCCTCTTGAGTTTTCACTACTCCCTACTCCCTACTCCCCTCCTGGGAGGGGTTAGGGGTGGGTCCCTACTCCCTGTCGAGCGCAAAAAGACTTATTCAGCAAGCCCTACTTATACTTTGGAGAAAGGAAGGCAGAGGGCAGAAGGCAGCTATGCTGAAGGGAATATTGGTTCAAAGATATAAGGTTTTTTATAACTGATTATCCGAGCATGATATAAGAAACAGAAAAAAAAGGTTATTATAGCAGTCGAAGCAAAGGTTAGGACAGTTCAAAAGTTCAAAACTCAGACAAGGTAATACTTTTCCTTCTTTCTTCTGCTATATCTTTTCCCTTATAGGTATATAACCCTATCTTTATAGAGAATGTCAATGGGGCTGGTGGTGTGAAAATTACCATCGGCCCCATTCTCAGTTTCGACGACTACTGACTACTGACTGCTGACTACTAATTACTGACTACTGACTACTGACTCAAAGATTTTTGTCAGCCAAAAGTATGATTTTTTTCTGCTTGATTGTATCAAATCCTTTTGATTGGACATCAAAAAAATCTCCAATTGTCATAACTACTAAATCCTTGTAATTCTCTCTCCTCCTATACTTCGCTAATCCGACCGCTCCCCTACTTGACTCCTCCTGACTTAATCGATCTATAACCATTTAACCGGACTTAATATTAATTATCAATATTAACAGGAACATTTCAGCATCATTATAGAATACCCTGGTATTCCGTAGATACACAGAGAGTGCTATATAGTGCTATATATAGTCAAGCCTGGTGTTAAAATTACCCATACTAAGTTATAGCAATTTTAATTTAGATAAAGGAAAGAGACCTGAGAAGTATATTTTAGAATACATAGAGCAGAAATCATTTGCTTTACTTAAGTAAAAAGTCCTATAAACTTATATAAAGTTTTGATGAAGCTTATATGAAGTTTATATGAAGTTTATATGAATAATTTTGATTTTTTTTCCTCTGTATATTCTATATTTTATTAAAATTATAATTCTCAGTTTTTGATACATTTTAACAATAATATAAAATTCATTACCTGACTTCTATTAAAATTGTTATACTGTAAGGAAAAATCAATGGGCTAGACAAATTTAGTCTTATCCCCATGTCATTCATCATCCAGAGGAATTAGGCAATGCATCTTTATGTCTCAAAAAATGACAAACTAAAAGCAAGATCCAGTAATTCCATACTCAAATCTTTTAAAGCGAAAAACATTAGTAAAATAGGGCTTAGTTGCATACTTGGTTTAGTGACTAGCCAGAGCATTCAAACATCAGTACGAAGCATAGTAATAAATGATACAGTAGGAGCCAGCACTGCTCAAGCTCTGGGCGCTCCTTTTACATCTGTCACCGAGATTTTCTCACTAGATTTTGATACAGATAAATTTGAAAGTGCCTGTACTGGATCGCTGATTGCAAGTAATTATGTACTTACTGCTCAACATTGTGTTCAGGATTTTTTTCCTGAAGACTTTAGAGTACAATTTCGCAGTAACGATCCAGAAAACAGTGTTTTAGCAGATATTGCCGTAACTAATATATTCCAAGATGAAACCTTTGGTCTATTGGATGGTACAGATATCGCTATACTTAAACTTGAGGAAGCTGCTCCAGATTCAATCGATCCTTTAAGGCTATTTGGTTTCAACCCTGAAAACCTTATTGGTGAAGATGCAACTGTACTTGGTTTCGGTTTCAATGGTTTAGGTAGTGTCGGTCATGAAGATACTGCAGATGGCCTGCGTTGGGCTGCTGAAAATACAATCGATCTGTTAGATGGCGGTTTCGATCCAAGATTTAGTCAGACCTTTGGCTCAAACATTTTCAACCTTGACTTTGATGATGGAAGTGATGACAATAACACTTTATCCAGTTTTAATAGTAGTTCTTCGCCCCTCACAAATGAAGGAGCTACTGCTCCTGGGGATAGTGGTAGTCCCCTTCTGGTAGAAGTAGATGGCGAGTTATTAATTGCAGGAGTTCTTTCTGGGGGTTCGACTACCACCAGTGAATTTGGTGATATCTCCTGGTTTACTGGAGTCGTAGAGCATCGGGAACTTATAGAAGATGTTGGTGGTGAGTTTGTTGGTAATTTTGTCCCCACACCTATACCTACTCCCACACCTACACCCCCACCTGTATATGGAATAAATAATGGTAATTTTGAAGATGGTTTCAATGGTTGGGGGGTTCTCGGTGCTACTAATATACAACCAAGACAGAGTCGTAACGCTAGTACTCCAGCCCCAAATGATGATTCTAAAGGGTTAATTATCAACGAGCTACTTGCTACACCTGATGATGAGGTTGAAGAATTTTTAGGATTATCTGAAGGTAGTCTGGAAGAATTATCAGGTCGCTGGGTTCCTGAAGCCTCTGCCATTAAGCAAACTTTTAAAGCCAAAGAAGGAGATATCCTCACATTTGATTTTAACTTTTTGACAGATGAATTGACACCTGATGATGACTTCAACGACTTTTCTTTTGTCTCCCTAACAAGTGATGTATTAGATAATCCTTTCTTAGAATTATTAGCTGATACTTTCTCTGATTTCGTTGATTCTGATACTGTTTTCTTCAGCGAAACTGGTTATCAAAGTTTTTCTTATGAGATTACTCAGGCAGGAACCTATACTCTAGGATTTGGAGTGGCGGATGCAGGAGGATTTGCAGTTGATTCTGGACTTTTAGTTGATAATGTGAACCTTACTTCCACACCAGAACCTACTACAACAATAGGATTATTTGCTAGTGTTTTTGGAGCATTTTCCTTGCTCAAGCGTAAAAGAAAGCAATGTAGTGTCAATTAGTTATTATCTTTTTACTTTCTCTGAAAATCTCTCAGCTTTCAAAACTGCTCAATTTATTTAACTTCTAGATGTCAGTGCTATATTTCCAGATATTGGAACTAATATTTATCCCTACTCTTAACATTAACTGGAGTAGGGATAATTTTTTCAATTAGGGAATAGGGAATAGGGAACAGGGAATAGGGAATAGGCAATAGGCAATAGGCAATAGGCAATAGGCAATAGGCAATAGGCAATAGGCAATAGGGAACCCACCCCTCGCCCCTCCCCCTCCCAGGAGCAGGGCTGTTTCATTCTCGATAGACACGGGGACACACCAGACACACCAGACACGGGGATGAAGGCTTTTAAGCGGCGTTGAACCAAATATTCTCTTAGAGCTTAAAGACGCGTACTTTGCTGAAAAATCGGCAAATTTTGGCAAATTTTACTGTTTCACTATCCCCTCATCTTCCGTTCTCCTTAAATCGTTAATCTACAATACTTTGAAACAGCCCTGCCTCCCAGGAGGGGAAGAACTGATAACTTCTGTACGATAATTGATTTTATTTTTTATTTTTGGAGATGTCTATTAGTCCAGAGGCAATCGCTACGGAGGAAGGAAGGCAGCTATGCTGCTATGCTGGAGGCAGAAGGGAAGAAAGGCTTAAAAGGGATAAAGTTTTTTTATAACTGATTATCCGAACATGATATTAAAACGGGAGCAAGATGCTCCCACTATCTATACACCACTATCCATCATTAATATTAATCCCCACTCCAACTGGAGTTTAGAGCAGGGAAAACGCATCTAAATTCTGGAAGTTTCTACTGTTAAGCTTTAGAGAGGTAATGAGTATAAATATTTAGGGCTTGCTGATTAAATCTAAAAGCATTGGCATATAGAACCCCTAACCGTATCTTCATAAATATCAAGTTTTTTTAGCTAGGAGACAGGAGACAACCCACCCCTCGCCCCTCCCCCTCCCAACCCACCCCTAGCCCCTCCCAGGAGGGGAGGGGAAGACAGGAGGTAAGAGGGAAGAGAGAAGATGTGGGGAGAGATAGTACAAAAAATTCAACACTCCTTCAGATGATTTTTTCTCACTCATTGATGCGCGAAAAGACTTGACTACCACAATTATATAGATCTCAAATGGGTTCTATAAAGACTTTAGCCTTTTTTTTGCCTTTAAAAAGTGCGCCTATTTCAGCTCTTCATGCTCAAAAAGGAGCGTATTTTAGGCGCATAGTTGAGCAGAAAAATCTTGGGACAAAACGCCCGCTCCTACCTCCTCGCTCATTCCCATTTCTCCTGTCTCCTGTCTCCTGTCTCCTGTCTCCTGTCTCCTACCCCAGCAAAAAGACTTTATTCAGCAAGCCCTATGTATTTCTTGCCAAATATTAAGGAGATTCTCTATTACTTCTTCCCATCCCTGATGAATGGAGGCTTTTGCCTGTGCGCTAATTTTTTGTCTAATGGTTGTATTTTCTGACAAATTTTTCAATTTTTGTATAAAATCCTTAGCATTTTTCGGCGTAAATAATAAGCCATTATAACCATCTTGAACACTATCAATAATACCACCAGAACGAGGTGCAATCACAGGAATGCCTGCGGCTAATGCTTCTAAAATTGTTAGTCCTTTAGTTTCTTTTTCAGAAGTAGTAATATAAATATCACTATTAATGAATAATGGTGGAATCTGCTTAGGAAAAACGCGACCTAATAAATAAACATGAGGAGTTAAATGTTGCATTTTTTGGAAAATTTCTGTCTTCATTTCTCCTTCTCCAGCAATTATGATGGCGATGTGCTGCCAATCAATCAAATCAGAAAATTGCGTCAAGGCGTTTAAGGTAAAATTCCATCCTTTATCTGGGGTTAATCGTCCTAAGAAAATCCATTTATTTTTTTGCTCAATTCCGCTGATTTGATAAGCTTTTTCAAAATAATTTAGTTCTTTATTTTGATTATTATATTCAGCAATATCTACCCCTAATAAATTGGCTGTTATAATATTTTTTAAACCTATTTTAGTTAATTTTTCTGCCGTTGTAGGACTAGAAACTAAGGTAGCATCGTAACCATGATAAATCCAATTACGATGATGAATAGCAACCCATTGAATCATTTTTATCGTCCATTGCGGTAAAGGGAAATAGTCTTCAAAATATTCAATAAAATTAGTATGGAAAAAGCTTACACAAGGAATTTTGGCTTTTTTTGCATAATCAATACCAGCTCTTTTTAAGAAACCTAACCAGAGTCTTTCTGGTTCATCTACATGAATAATATCAGGTTGAAAAGTTTGTAATTCTTGTAAAACAATTTGATAAGATGATTGACTAACATTACGTTCAAATTCGACGTTCATAAAAGGGGTACTGGGTAAATTAATTACTCGTATATTAGGAAAAATATTGCCAGTATATTTTTGCCAATTAGGATAAATAGAAGACAGAGAACGGTAATCAGGACAAAATAATAAAATTTGATGATTGGATTTACTTAAATACCGTAATCGCTGAAAAACAGTAACTGTTACTCCATCAATAACAGGAAAAAATCCCGAACTAATAATAGCAATTTTCATAAGCTGATATATGTATAAGTGTTAGTCCTACATAGTATAGGAAATTTCGTGAGAGCGAAAATAATCAGGGCAATAAACCCGGTTTCTTGTTTGGGCGCATAAGTGCTGTTGTTTAAAGTAGGTTGGGTAGAACGAAGTGAAACCCAACTCGCTGAATATGTTGGGTTTATCCTGCGGATAAGCTCCGCTTTTTCCTGACGGAATGCTCCGCAAACATGTCGCGCAGCGTTAGCGGAGCTTTGCGTCAGCAAAACGTTACCTCAACCCAACCTACAAATGGTAAGTAGTTGGATAGAATTATTGACAAACTATAAATCTTAATATCTAGGCTGGATGGAGGGTTAAGATTTAATTTTGTGTAATTAATTTTGTCTAACTACTTGCCCCTGCTAAAGTAAGCCTTAACAAATTCGGGATTGATAAATTTGGGATTGAGTTGAATAGCTTGTTTATAATCAGCGAGCGCTTTGTCACTTTCTCCCTGGTTATCATAAAAAAGTTAAGCTCCATACGGGCAACTGTTTCTACCAACAGAACAGAATATACTGTCACTAATGACTTATATCATGTCCGGTTGAATACTTACACTTTGGAGGAGGTAAGGCAGCGGGAGCTGGAGGCAGGAGGCAGAAGGAAAGAAAAGGTTAGAAGGGAAAAGGTTTTTTATCACGCTATTATCCGGACATGATATTAAGTCAATCTTCAGTATATGCTGTAGAATTTGAATCTCAAACTAGATGTAAAATAGAAGAATTTCACACCAGAATTAAGCAATTAACACGCAAGCGAATTTTGTCAATGTCGTCGAGCGCGATATTCAAAAAAATCACATAGCCTGTGCTATGTTAGTCTGGAATTTCTTATGCATATTAGCAGTGAAAATAGGAAAAACTATTTATCAAGTCAAACATGAATTACTCTCAGATTATCTGATCCAAGAGTTGAAAAAGCCCACAATAAAATTCAGAGCTATTTTTATTTTATAGGTATTTTTTAACCTTTTTTAACAATGGCAAAAATCTTTAGGCGATCGCTTTAAAAATTATAGCGTTAGCGGAGCTTTGCGTCAGCAATCGCTCTATTTGGTATACGCTATATATAGCGTCTTTGCGTAAGTCCTGTTAGTCTCTTGCAACTTGTTAATAATTTGGTATCGGTTGTCTAGAAATTGGTTTTTGGCCATTGGTATTTTAAGTTGGTTAAAGGATAATTTGATTATAAAGCGATAAAACCGAGTTTATTGGTGCGTTACGCTGGCGCTAACACACCCTACTGGACTGTTTCATCTTAAATGTTGCATTAGATTCAATTCAAAAGTCAAAAGTCAAAAGTCAAAAGTAAGAATTTTCAAGTTAAAAGCTAATGCACAGTTTTAGCTGTGTCAATCCACTACTGGACTGTTTCACCAAAAATAGTGCATTAGATTTAATTCAAAAGTCAAAAGTAAGAATTTTCAAGTTAAAAGCTAATGCACATTTTTAGATGAAACAATCCACTACCATAGCTAACTACTTAGCTGTCAATAATCGTTTCATTTTTCCTCGTAAAATAAAGAAGTAACGTTTAAGATGGGTAACGGGGTTAAAATATCGCTGAAAAACTGAGGTTATATCCCTTAATTGATTGGGGTGACAACGCCATTGATAAATCGCATCAAAATCATCATTAATAAATTTCATTTTACAGGCATAACGCTGAATTTTACCACTAGAAGTTTTGGGAATTTTTCCTGTTTTGAGTAAAACAATGCTATAAACATCAATCATATATTTCTCAAAAACTGACCAACAAATCTGTGCCACAATTTCATCAAAATCTAGAGAATTACGATAACTTCGCTCAATTTCTGAGACAATAATTAACTGAGCTTCTCCTTCTTGTTTAACCGAAATAGCGGCAGTGCAATTTTGTCTTAAAGCAGGATGACATTCAGCAACTGTTTGTTCAATTAATTGAGGATAATGATTTAATCCCCAAAAGACCATTACATCATTTAAGCGACCTGTAATAAATAATTCTTCCCCTTGTAAAAAACCTAAATCTCCTGTTCTTAAAAAAGGTGTTTTTTGTGTATCTTTAATATCAGCTTTAAAGGTTTTTGTTGTTCGTTTTATATCTTGCCAATAACCTTTTCCTAAACCCGAACCTGATACCCAAATTTCTCCTACTTCATCAGGTAAACAAGGTTGTAAAGTATGGGGATTAACAATTTTAATTTGTTCATCTAACCAAGGTTTTCCCACACTAATCATCGGCAAAAAACCAGTTTTTTTATGAGAATTTGTGACAACTAAATTATTTTCTAATGCCATTTCATTGATATATTTAAGGGTAGGAAATCTCCCTTTTTGTCCCCCTGTAATTAGTAAGGTAGCTTCTGCCATCCCATAACAAGCATAAAAAGCTTCTCGACGGAAACCACAAGGACTAAATAATTGGCAAAATTGATTAATTGTTTGAATTTGAATGGGTTCACCACCACAAAATGCCAGTTCCCAATGACTTAGATCGAGATTCTCTCGTTGTTGCGGTGTAACATGACGACAGAGTAAATCATAAGCAAAATTCGGTGCGCCACTTGTTGTTACTTTGTATCGAGATATAGCTTGCAACCAACGGACAGGTTTTTGGATAAAAGCAACAGGAGACATAAAAATTGAAGGTCTTCCTACATATAATGCTTGAATAACTAATCCTATTAAACCCATATCGTGAAATAAGGGCAACCATCCTAAACCTATTGAGGTATCATTATTACCAAAAGCTAATTTCAGCATTTTTTGATTATAAAGGATACATTGATGAGTAATCATAACTCCTTTTGGTTTTCCTGTCGATCCAGAGGTATATTGTAAAAATACTAAACTATCTGGTGTAATTGTTGGTTTTTGCCAATCATTTGCTACAGTTGCAATATCATTATTTACTATCCAATGAAAGTTATTATTTGAAATAGTTAATTTATCTTTTAATTGCTTAATTAATGTTGGATGAGTTATCAGTCCTTTCGCTTCAGAATCATTTAAACGTTCTTGAATTTCTAGCATTCCATGACGATTTAAGGGAGGATGACAGGTAACAGCAACAACCCCTCCATAAAGGCAGCCAAAAAATGCTGTAATAAATTCTATTCCTCTGTCGTAAGGATAGACAATAATTACTCTTTGATTACTTAAATTAAGAGATTGTAAATGACTAGCAATTATTTTTGCTTTGTGGTCTAATTCTTGATAGGTAATGGCATCTGTTTCAAGTTCACCGTCTTTTAAAAAACGGTAAGCAATTTCATTACTTTGGTACTGAGAGCGGGTTTGTAGTACGTCAATTAAGGTTAAACAATTTTCAATGTTGATAGTCATTGCTTTTTGGCAGTTTTTGATAATAAATAATGAATAATGAAAACTAGCTATAATTATCAATTATTCATTGAAAATAACACAATTATTATAAATAATGATCGGCATTAATCGTAAGCATTCAGCCGTCAGCTATCAGCTATCAGCTATTGCTTTTGGTTTTATATAAAATTCGGATAATAACTAGGGCTTGCTGATTAAATATAAAAGTCTTTACTGATATTGGTTTTAGGCTTTTTAGGTAGTGAAAAGGTACCCCTGAACTCCCCTAAGAATGCTCAAAAATTGAGTATTTGGGTAAGAATTGGGTAGACTTGGGCCTGGGATAATTTTTCCTTTGTATGTCTTCTACAACCTCTGATTCCTCTTGAGTTTTCACTACTCCCTACTCCCCTCCTGGGAGGGGGAGGGGCGAGGGGTGGGTTCCTACTCCCTGTCGAGCGCAAAAAGACTTTTTCAGCAAGCCCTAACTATATCTAAGTCATTGCGACTGGAACGGAGTGGAAGGAAGCAATCTCAGGATTTTAAGAGATTGCTTCCTATCGTCGCAATGACAACTGTTCAACCAGATTTTATAGGGTGCATCTCATAGCAAGCAAAAATACTTTTTTCCTATATATTCCCTGTTCCCTAAAAGCGATAAATTTTTGGCTTTATTCATGCATTGAGATGCACCCATTTTATATTACATAAAAGCTTTCTTTAAATCCAGTCTTTAAGAGCAGATTCTTATTGAGCCAGAATTAAATCTTACCACACTCATCTGAGTCTTATTGCTGATGGCTGACAGCTAATAGCTGTTTGCGCAGCATTCCGCAGGAAATGCTTACTATTAATTTGATAAATCAAGGTATTTGTGGGTTGATAATGATAAATTAATTGTAAGGAAGGCGGTAAGTTTTTGGGACTACTTAAGGAATTTAATCCTGACCAAAGACTTGCTTCATAGTCACTATAAACGACATATTTTGCGCCTATTTCTTTGGCTTTGCTAATATATTCATTAGCGGTATTAGCCAGGGGAAAAGTCGGTGTTAAATTGGCTAAATAAGCAAGATGAGGTTTACGAATAATCATAATTTCATTGGGAGAACTAGATGCTTTCAAATATTCGGCAATGACCAGTAAATATTTAGGTTCATCCCTTAAGGTTAAATAGGTTTCAATGCCAGATGCTAGGGTAACTCCCGTAAATAAACTGAAGATGAAAAAGTATGTAAAAATTCGTTTTACGAGAGGGTTAATTTGTCTGAATTTCAAACACTCAAGTTTGATTAATGGATAAAGCTTCAACAAAAAAACACATGGGTAAATAAAAAAGTAATATCTACGATGAAAGCTGACTAGCCCTAACAACAAATAACCGAATAAAAAAATCATTAAAAAAGCGATATTTTTTTGACGATATAAATTATCTTGATGATTTTTGAGTTCATTTAAAAATAAAATTAATCCCGTCCCTACCCATAATAAAGGGAAAATAATTAAGGCTGGAAATTGGTCTATCAATGACAAAGGAATAAAAAGTTTGGGAATATTAAAAAATAGAATTTCTTGTAAGTATTTTCTTAGAATATGTAAAGGATGATGCAGGATAACCTCTGTCAAAGAATTAAATTTAATTCCCATTTCTGCAAGAGATGTAATGGAATAATCTCCTTCAGGATGATAAAAGTTAGCTGCAATTTGTAGATAAGCGGTACTGTTAAAAAAACTGCCATTAACCTGCAAATTATAAATCAACCAAGGACTAACGATCAAAATGAATCCGCCCATAAAGAAACTAACCTTAATTAAGCGTTTCCAGAATATTTCTTGCTGAAAATTAATAAGTAGAAGACTGATAATAATACCTATAGGTACAAAAATGGCATTGGTACGAAAGAGATAGGCAAAACCTGCTAAATTTCCACAAATAAAGACCGTTTTATTAGTTAAAATCGAAGACCTTAAAAATAGACATACAGGTAATAGAATGACTAAAGTACTGACTAAATCCATTGCTGCCAAAAAAGAAGCTGGAAATAAAGTAGTAATAGATAAAAGCGTACAACAAAAAGCTAATTGATAAGAGACAATTGTTTTCATCAAAGCATAAATCACTAAAGCTAACAATGCCAAAGAAACGGCACTAATGAGCTTGGCAGCGACAAAACTATTGCCAATGAAAATACTGATTCCTGCTAATAATAAACAATAACCAGGGGGATTATGTTGATAAGTATAAATTTCCCCGTTTAAGATTCGTTCTGCTTGCACCGCATAAACGCCATAAAAATCTGACTCAACACTAAATGTTCCTACATTTCTGAAGCTACCAATAGCAACAGCCAAGAGTAAAATAATTAACGAAAAAATGATAATCCATTGATGAGCTTGACGTTCAGTTTGAGGTAGAAGTTTGACAATTTTCATCTTAACAATTAGCAATCAGCAATAAACGTTTAGAAGGTGATTTATATCATGTTCGGTTGAATACTTACACTTTGGAGGAAGGAAGGCAGAAGGCAGGAGGCAGAAGGGAAGAAAGGGTTAAAAGGGATAAAGTTTTTTTATAACTGATTATCCGAACATGATATTAAACCCTGTAGGGGCGATTCGCGAATCGCCCCTACAAGGGAATCGCCCCTACAAGGGAATCGCCCCTACAAGGGAATCGCCCCTACAAGGGAATCGCCCCTACAAGGGAATCGCTCCTACAAGGGAATCGCTCCTACAAGGGAATCGCTCCTACAAGGAAACCGCCCCTACAAAGGATTCCCATAATATTGATTAGCAATTTTCAAAGCTTTAATTACATTTTGAGAATTATCAAAATCACTTTGAGCTAACATTTCAATAGAAGTCCATCCTTGATAATGAAGACGCTTTAAAGTTTGTGCTAATAGCTGATGATTAACTTCCCCTTCACCAATCACTTTTAATTGCGGTTCACTAATATGAAAATGACAAAGTTTAGGCAAAGCCATTGTTAAAGCAGATTCAATGGAATCTTGACTTAATGTCATTCCAGCCGCATCCAAATGAAGACCAAAACCTTGATGGTTAACCCGACAAACCAACTCATAGCCTTCCTGAGATTTCGTAATAAAATCACAACCATAAACTGTCGGATTGGGTTCAATACAAAATGTCATGTCATATTGCTGAACAACTTCTCCAATTCGAGCAAAGAAAGAAAGAGCTATTTCCTCTACAATTTCTGGAGATAAATTACCCCGTTTTCGTTGCTTAGGAGAACCAAAGACTAAAATCTTAATCCCCAAATGATGACCGATTTCTATCAATTTTGACAAATAATTAAACATCGCTTCTCTTTGTGAAGAAGATTCAAAAAGAGTTAACTCAGATCGTCCATACAAAAGAGACTGCATCGCTATCAAAGAAATCCCTCGATTCTGCCAAAAAGATCGATAGGCTTTTATTTCTGAAAGAGAAACAGCAAGAGGATTTTGCCAAATTTTAGTCAGTGCAATATCAATACCTTGAACCTGAAACTGTGGCAAAATATCAGCAATTAAATCCTCTTCTTTATTTAACCAAGCAAGATTAGAAATAGCAATTTTCATAATTAGACATCTCCAGAAAAGAGGGAGTAGGGAGTAGGGAGTAGGGAGTAGGGGGAAATAATATCATGTTAGGTTGAGTACTTATATCATGTCCGGATAATTAGTGATGAAAAAACTTTCTCCTTCTCTTCTTCTTTCTTTCCTCCTGAATTCTGAATTCTGAATTCTGAATTCTGACTCCTGAGTAGTTTATTTATAACTATTCAACCGGACATGATATTACACTTTGGAGTCAGGAAGGCAGAAGGCAACCCACCCCTCGCCCCTCCCAGGAGGGGAAGGCAGAAGGGAAGAGAGGGTTAAAAGGGATAAAGTTTTTTTATAACTGATTATCCGAACATGATATAATTGATGATTTATGTATGATAATTGATTTTATTTTTGATTATTGGAGATGTCTATTGATTTAAGTCAAGAATATAAACAACTCCACTGTCAACACCTTCTTCGTCCGTATAGGGCGCACTAATTAAGGCAAAATCCTCATTAATTGCTACAGAATAGCCGAAAACATCCCCTGCTTCTGGATTACTCGGTATTAACTTGGTTAAAGTCCCATCATTGAGTAAATACACTGAACCTGCGTCTAAGGCTCGAGCATCTTGATAACCTGCCCCAATTAAGTTATATTCTGCAGTCATTGCCACAGAACGCCCAAAAACATCTCCTGCTTGAGTATCATTTGGTTCAATTTTCCGTACCTGTTCTCCAGTGCCGAGATCATACAAATAAACACTACCACTATCGGTGCCATTGGGATCGTCGTAGCCTGCACTGACTAAGCCATAATAATCGTAAACGGCTACAGCAAAACCGAATAAATCCCCCGCACTACCATCATTCGGGATAATTTTCTTTAATTGCTGGCCTGTTTCTAAGTCAAATATATAAATCGCCCCGCTATCTATTCCTTTTTCATCCTTATAGGGCGCACCAATAAGCGCGTAATCATCTTCAATGGCCACTGTATAACCAAACAAATCCCCGGCACTGGCATCACTGGGTATTAATTTATGCAATTGTTTTCTTGTGTTCACATCAAAAACATAAACCACCCCACTGTCAATACCTTCAGCATCTTTGTAGGCTGCACTAATTACGGCATATTTCTCATTCATTGCTGCAGCATAGCCAAAGAGATCCTCTGATTTGAGGTTAGAAACTATGAATTGTTTAGGTCTATTCCTGATATTATCCAAAGAAAAGAGATAAGCTGCTCCTTTGTCTTGTCCATTCACATCACGATAGGGAGCTGTCACGAGGGCTGA
The DNA here is from genome assembly GCF_010692555.1 of Okeania sp. SIO3B5. GTDB lineage: Bacteria > Cyanobacteriota > Cyanobacteriia > Cyanobacteriales > Microcoleaceae > Okeania. Next base: position 21,398 of record NZ_JAAHHG010000128.1, read on the forward strand.
ATTCTGATTCAAGGCGACAGCATAACCCAGTTGTTCACCAGATTCAGAGTCTGGGGGGATTAATTTAGCTAACTGTCGATCAGTCGTTAAATCCCATAAATAGGCTGCCCCACTGTCTTGACTGGGGGCATCTTTAAAGGGCGCACCCACCAGTCCATAAATGCCTTTTACCGCTACAGAATAGCCAAAAACATCCCCTGCCTTGCTGTTTGCTAAGACCATTTTTTTGAGGGTAAAACCCTTAGATAATTGACTCTTAACAGGAGAAGATTGGGTCAAAATAAGGGTAATACTGGTAGTAATCATTATTGCTATTAAAAGTAGTTTCTGAAAAATTTTTTTCATAAGAGAATACCCATAACGTTTAATAAGTTTGTTTACAGTTTTTAACTGTTATATCTTCAAAAGATTATAAGTAAGTTGACACAAAAAAAACTAAGTGTGTAATAAAAAGTAAAGTAGTTCTAAAAGCTATTCCCTTCTGCCCTCTGCCTTCATCTCAGAATAAATTTTAATTCCTACCTACTTAGGGTTTGCTGAAAAAGTCTTATGGGTGAGGGTAGGAGACAGGAGACAGGAGACAGGAGACAAGAGAAAAGGGAATTGATAGGAGGTAGGAGCGGGCGTTTTGTCCCAAGATTGTTCTGCAATTATTCTGCCTTTTATCCTAACTTTTTGGTCGCTCAAGCTGAAAAAGTTGCATTTTTTTTCGCTCTTTAAAGGCTAAAACCTTTATCTGTAAATGCTTTTAGATTTATTCAACAAGCCCTACTTAGGCTTTTTGTTGTTCATAGAACGTAAGCATTCAGCAGTCATATCATGTCCGGTAGCATCGGAGCGTGTATAAAATCAAGGTGACACTCTTGAGAAAACCTTCTGCCTCCTGCCTTCCCCTCCTGGGAGGGGTTAGGGGTGGGTTGCCTCCTGCCTTCCTTCCACCAAAGTCTAATTAGGGTTTGCTGAATAAAGTCTTTTTGCTGAGGTAGGAGACAGGAGACAGGAGACAGGAGACAGGAGAAATGGGGAATTTAGAGGAGTCAGGAGAAAGAATTATCCCTTGATTTTTCTGCGATAGTCGATCCAAAATCCTAACTTTTTGAGTTCCCTAGAACGAAAACCTTGTACTTTTTCAAGGCCAAAAAAACCTAAAGCCTTTATCTGCCAATGCTTTTAGATTTAATCAGCAAGCCCTAATTATTCAACCGGACATGATATCAGCTATCAGCTATGTGTTATAAACTTATTATCATGCTAGAAGGGAATTATCCTCCAAGGAGAATTAAAGGGGTGCATCTCAATGCGTGAATAAAGCCAAAAAGTTATTG
>NZ_JAAHHG010000129.1 GCF_010692555.1 Okeania sp. SIO3B5
GGACTTTCACCCTCATGGTCATTAAGTTGTCAAGAGTTTTGATTCAACCAATACGAAAGGTTGACCTCTTGCTCCTCGTACACTTTGAATTGAGTTCTCCATTTTCCAAGGAAACGAATCGCACCCAACCAGATTGTTTATATTCTACAGACCGACAATGCTTTTTGAATTTGGGATATCCTTTCTTTTTGGCTCCTTGTTGACAGCGACGATAAAAGTTACTAATCGAAGTCCAAGCTATTTCTACTGAGGCTTGCCTAGCTGATGAATTTAATTGGTTGACAAAAGCAAACTCACTAGCTAACTCTTTGCTCAGTTTGTATAAACGTGACTTATCTACTCCTTGGTTGTCTATCCAATATCTGACAGCTTTATTTCTAATAAACTGTGCTGTTCTGATAGCTTCATCCAAGGATTTATATTGATTTGATACCCCGTTTAATAACTTGGCCTCTCTTACTAACATTTGCTATCTTTTTGTTTCTATACTATTATTTTACCACACATTCTCCCAGATAAAACAATTATTTGAAAAATATTTTTGTGGATAAAGTCGTCCTCAAAGGACGAGGCTTTAGACCCACTTTTTCGGTAAATTTGATCAAACTATTATGAATTCTAACTTTTTCTTTAACCCATTCCTGCCAATACTCCTCTCAATACATCTGCACTAACCTGGTCTGTAATCTTGACCACACCCACCCCAGTCGGTAACACAAACCTAACTTTACCCGCTTTAACCTTTTTATCCGTCTGCAAAGAAACCAAAATTTCCTCAATATCCAACCCACTCGGCAACCTCGTCGGTAAAGCAGCTTTTTCTATCAAAGCTAACTGACGGCGATCGCTCTGTTCGTCCCACATCCCCAACTCCAACGCCAACCGACTCGCAGCAACCATCCCAATAGCTACCGCTTCACCATGAGTCACCATAGTATAACCAGTCAAGCTTTCCACAGCATGACCAATAGTATGACCGTAATTCAAAATTGCCCTTAATCCCGATTCTTTTTCATCTTTGCTTACCACATCAGCCTTACTTTGGCAAGATCTAATCAAGATTTCTTCTAATAATCCTGGGGTGAGATGATTAATTTCATCAAGCTCCTGACTATTCTCCATTTTGGCAAATAATTCCGCATCCCAAATAGTTCCATATTTAATAACTTCTGCCATTCCACCCCGAAACTCACGCACAGGTAACGTTTTCAATACTTCCGGGTCAATTAATACTAGACTTGGTTGGTGAAAAGCGCCAATGAGATTTTTACCTTGGGGATGATTGACTCCCGTTTTTCCGCCAATAGCAGCATCCACCATTGCTAATAGAGAAGTGGGAACCTGGACTACATTCAATCCCCGCAACCAAGTAGCTGCTGCAAACCCAGTCATATCACCAACTACCCCACCACCCAGGGCAACCATTGTCGAAGAGCGTTCGATACGGTGTGCTAAAGCTGCATCGTAAATAGTATTTAGGGTTTGAAGGTTTTTGTATTGTTCTCCAGCAGGGAGGGTGCAGTGAGAAACATCAAAACCCGCTTGTTGGAGAGAGGCGATCGCTCTAGAGCCATAATGACCAAATATTTCTGGGTTGGAGACCAGCAAGACCTTTTTGCCCAAGTTGAGGGGTTGCATTTTTGGGCCAAGTTGGTCGAGGTTGCCAGGGGCGATCGCTATTTCATAGGATTTGGAGGGTAGTTGAACGGTGATGGATGCCATGGATAATTTCAGACTTTGCTATTTTGAACATTAAATATTAGACTTAATTTTATAGTTTTATTTACCATTTTGGAGAAAAGTTAATGACTGTTGATGGAATTATTGCTTTCGTTGTATTGTTTGTTGGTGGTTTAGGTGTAGCTACTGTTTTAATGTTTGGCTTGCGTGCTGTTAAGTTAATCTAGAATTGTATAGTAAGCATTCAGCCGTCAGCTATCAGCTATTTTTTTTAGTAGGTGATAAAAGTTTTATTAATTGAGCTAGAAAAATCTGACTACAAAAGTCAGCTCCAAAATCTATATTCATTTAAACCCCCTTTTTTTGCACTCGAACTGACAGCTAATAGCTGTTTGCGCAGCATTCCGCAGGAAATGCTTACATTGTATAGGTTTTCCCGTTAGACATTTTTTAATAGTTTAACGGGAGTTGATAAAATACAAAAATAAAATATGAATAATCAAGTTACTGATTTCAAATTACTTGATGAGGCTGATTATTTTGAGTGGTTAGAAAAGATGATTAAACTGCTAAATAATCGTCAATTAGAGAATATAGATTATGATAATTTAATTGCAGAGTTAGAAGCCTTGGGTAGAATTCATTAATGGATAATGGATAATTGATAATGGATAATTACCTCTCCCTAAAGAGGATTGACTAAAAGGAAAAAATTTATTTTTTTCCCCTTGAAATGGGAGGCTTCAAGGCGCGAATAATTAATAATTATTAATTAGGGCTTGCTGAATAAATATAAAAGTCTTTACAGATAAATGTTTTAGCCTTTTTAGGTCGGGAAAAAGTACCTGATTTTTAGCTCTTCACGCTCAAAATGCTGACTTTTTGAGCAAGAGTTGGGCAGAAAATCAAGGGACGATTATTCTGACTACCTCTTCTATAATTCTCCTGACTTCTGACTTCTGGATTCTGACTCCTATCCTTAACCACAAGACTTTTTCAGCAAAGTATCGCTGGTAATTTCACTTACTGATTTGTGTTGCTTCTTTTTGCGAAGAAGAGTTGAGCTTGCGCCAAGAATTCCGAGGACTAGGAGACTTATAGTTGAGGTAGGTTCGGGAATAGGAGTATGAGCAACTTTGTATTCTAGATGTTCTGGAGATACTGAACTTTCAAAATCAGCGGCAAATGCGACTCCACCTATTCCATTGTCCATACCATCAATGTCGTTCAAAAACTCGAACAGTTCACCAAGACTAAGAACAGTGTCATTATTAGCATCAGCATTGACACTGCCCATTCCATTAGGAGAGAATGCATTGAGCCAAAAGGGAAGAAACAGGGATTTTCTGGGAGCGCAATTGTTTTTATCTGATGTACCAATGACAAAACCTCTATTGATATCCTTTGAACCATCAATCATCTCGCCAGCAAAGCAACTATCAAAAATTGTTAGAACACCAACACTATCAGGAATCATGTTGATTATGGCTGCAATTTCATCATCTGTAGCTGGATCGATAAATCCTCCTGATGTTCGTGGATCAGTTGCGTTACTCTGTGCCAAACCAATAATTCCGTCATCATTATCTGCTTCATCTATTGGAGCCATATCACCTTGAAAGCTTCCATGCCCTGCATAATGAAATATAAATATGTCACCATTTTTAAGCATATCTTTTTGATTGTTTAAAAGATCTAGAATCTCCCATCCAGTCAAATTGGTTGTAGCAAGTGCTGAATCACCGGGACTTAGAAAAGGAGAAATCGCATCAAACGACTCAAAAACATCATTGGCGAACTGATCATTTCCAATACCAAGGAATTTGACAACTGAAGTATCAGATGGATCTTTCAATGAATAAGCTAGGCTGACTCCCCAACGACAACGTTATTGCCAGCGAAGAGATAATAGTTTTTGAAATTAATTTTCTCATATTTTTTACTTTCTATCAATTTTTGTTGTTGCTTCTGGAATATTTTTTATGTTGAAAACTATTTAGATGGCTTTAGATCACTGAAACTGCACCTAAAGAACCTATCGCTAAAAGACCCAAACCAGAAGCAGGTTCTGGAATATCATGAGTAGCATCTGTTATCGTAGCGAGAAGTGAGAATCCCAAATACGAAAGCGGACTTCGTTTCTCAACTCTCATTAGTTTTCATCTCTCTATAATCCCACAATAATCCCGCAGCGATCACTCACCTTTTTGTTCAGCTATCCGTTCATTTACTGATTCAAATTGTTCACTTTTCCAAAAATTCCTTCAGATATATTCAAACTGTTTTTGTGGACAAGGTAGATCAAAATAATGGAGCGCTGCTCGTTTTGCCGATACTAACGCTCCACTATTAAAAACTAACCTTTATTCTTAAACTCACTAACAGTTTCTTAGCTTTTCTGTTGACGCTTCAACATTGAACCTATTCCCAGCAAACCTAGAGCAAAAATACCCATGGCAGAACCAGGTTCGGGAACTGGCACGCAACGTGGGGGCGGAGTACCACCACCTCCTCCATGAAAATTAACAACTGGAGGTCCACAAAAATTACCAGTACTCGTACCAATAACGCTGCCAGGAGGGATAATGACATTAAAGTCAGAATCAATTATTGGTGCAGCGCTAGTAAAGGTATTAATATTGTCACCAAGAGCTGTCGTAGCTCCAAGATCGGTCACTTGGTATGCTTGAACTGGACCACTCATACTGGGTAAGAAGTAAGTAAAGTCATCAATACCGTCATTGAAGCCAAAAAGAGTGATATCAAAAAAAGCTGCTGGCTTCTCCATGTCAGGCAGGTCAGCCGGGTCAAAATTGCCCATTAGTCGAAGTACCTCAATATCATCAGGCACATCTGGGATAAGAAGATTAGTAGATGAGTTATTACCACCAATTATGGCATCAATTTTGACAGGATCGTTGATCAAGGAAAAGGGACTATTAGTTGTAGAAGAATACCCCATAGCACTCTGCAAAGTGAATACACCCTCAGTGACGGCCATCCCATCTATCGTTAAACTGGGGGGTGGATTAATAGTCAGATCGAAAGCAAAAGCTGGCGCTCCAAGTAAAGAAAGGCCAAATGCAATTAAAGAAGTACGAGTAAAACTTTTAAACTGATAATTTTTCATAGTGAGATAAATTTCAAAATCTAAGTATTATCCACGATATAGACACCTATTTATAATTGCACAGTAATTCCACGGCGATCGTTCACCTTTTTGTTCACTTTTCCGTTCACTTTCCTATTAAAATTGTTCACTTTGTGTTCACTTTGTGTTCAATTCCACTGCACAACTAAGTAAAATTTCTTATTTCAAGTACTATGGACAACATTATCTGGCAAAGTTGGACCAAGACTTGAACTACTATGGGGTGCTTGGAAAAAATATTGTCTATAAATAAAAGCAGATTTCATCAAGGCCCCCTGAAAAATCTGACTTAAATATTAAAACCAATTTAAAAATCAAAGTTATGGCCCTCAGTTCATAATTGTAGGGTGTGCCATGAAGACCAAAAATATAAGTTGTCAAAAGTATTGAACAATCGGTTGCTGGACATCATTGAATATGTATCGGTCCACTACTATTAGTTAAGGAACTACTAATTTGGTGCGTTACATTTCATTAACGAACCCTAATACTCCCCTACTCCCCCACTCCCCCACTCCCCTACTCCCCCACTTCCCTACTCCCCTACTCCCCTACTCCCCCACTCCCCTACTCCCCCGCTCAAGATAGAGCGATCGCCATTAAAGAAAAATCAAAGCCCAAAGATAAGTAAGTACGCACAGGGAACAAGATAAAGAGCAATAAGTGTCGAACCACCAACACCACCAGCGATCGCTATGGCTAAAGGAGGCCAAAACTCACCACCTTGTATCAACAGCGGAACAAACCCAATCATTGTGGTTAAAGTTGTGGCAATCACATGACGAGTAGAACCCATAACGACTTGACGTATAGCTAGACGGTTACCTGTAGATGCTTGGGAGTCTTCGAGGATGGCAGCCAAAACTACTACTGAATCATTAATAGCAATTCCCACTAAACCAAATGTACCGATGAGACTCATAAAACCAAAGGGGTAGCCAAATAACCATAAACTGAAAAATCCTAAACCAATGGCAGAAATAGCGACTATTCCAATAATGGCAGTTGCTCGGAAGGAATTTAACGATAGTACCAAAATTGAGGATGCTAACAGAAATATAACTGGCACGGTTGAGAAAAGACCTGCTTGAGCATCACCTTGCTTTTCTGACTCTCCAGCAATTTCAGACCAGTAACCAGATGGTAACTCAAAGCTTGAATCATTTAACAGTTGCTGCCATTCTGTCATTACTTCGGAAGGTAAAACCCCAGAAGCAATAAAACCTTGAATCGAATTTACTCGTCTGCCATTACGTCTTCTAATTACTGAAAATTCTGGCTGCAATTCTACTTCTGCTAAAGCTAAAACAGGTATTGTGTCAGTTGAACTGAAACTATTTCGATTTAAATTGGAGACAGTGGGTTGTAAATCTAAGGATGTAATTTTGCTAAAATCTCCCCTTTGAGAATTTGACACTCGCACCCGTACTGGTAACTCCTCAGTATCTTCAATAATTGACCCTCCTAAATTCCCCTCTAGTAAAGTCTCTAACTGTTGCGAAATATTAGCGCGGTTTAATCCAGCTAAACGAACTTCTTGTTCTTTTACTTGTAGTTGTAGTTGGGGTCGAATTTCGCTTAAAGTATCGCGAGTGTGAGTTACTTTAGGGATTTTAACTAACAGACTTCTTGCTTGTTCCCCTAATTGTTGTAGACGCTTTAAGTTAGGACCATAAATTCTCATTTCTACTGGTGCATCAAAAGGAGGTCCCTGTTCCAATTGTCGAATCAAAACTTGAGCTTCAGGAAATGCGGTATCAACTTCAGCTTGGAGTGCATTAACAAATTCTGGGTTAGCAATTGAATTTAACTGTAAAAATCCTTCAGCATAATTTGCGTATCGTTGTTTTCCTGACGTTAAGTTGTAGAAATATCGAGGAGAACTACGCCCTAAAAACCATTGTAATTCCTGGATTTCTGGGTGATTTAACATCATATTTCTGACTGCTCGTGCCGTATTTTTTGTTTTTTCAATTGAAGTTAAAGCTGGTAATTCTAATTCTATTTTTAGTTGGTTTCTCTCCACAGGAGGAAAGAACTGTTGTGGGAGAGAACTGACTTGAACTAAACCAATAATTGGCAAAATAATGCCTAATAATATTCCTAACCAGGGAGTGCGAAATATACTGCGTAAACTCCGTTTATAAATTCGAGTTAAATAGGAATTAGTAAACCCTTTTTCCCACCATTTTTGTTGAGGATATTGCTCAAAACTATAATAATAATTCGGGTATAATTTTCCTGCCAAACCCGAACCTATTGTCAGAGATAATAATAATGAAGAAATAACAGCTAAAATTACACTAATGCCTATACCACCAACAAATTCTCCAGTGGGACCAGGAAGTAATACAACTGGCACAAACGCCAGAGCCGTAGTTAAAGTTGATGCCGTTAATGGCATAAATAAATGATGATTTGCTTTAGTAATAGCAGCTTCTGGTTTTAATCCTGAAACTATACCTTTAGTAACTTCATCAACAACAATAATTGCTGTATCAATCAATAATCCTAACGCTACAATTAATCCGGTTATTGACATTTGATGTAGAGGAACATCTAACAATCCCAGCATTCCTAACACCATACAAGTAGATAAAGTAAGTGCTAAACCCACAACAATAGCAGATTTGAAACCCATTAAAAATACTGTAATTACAAAAACCAGTATCCCACTCATTAATAGGTTCAAAATCAAACTTTTTAAACGGATTTCAAGATAATTACTTTGATTAAAAATAATCTCAAGCTTCAGACCTTTACCAAGTTCTTGGCGGAACTTTTCTATCGCTACTTCCGCCGTTTTTGCCCATAGGTCTATTTGATAATCTGATTCAACAAATACAGCTAAAGCAGAAGCAGGATGACCATTAATTAATGCTAATTCATTTGGTGGTTGAGCAATTGTTTTTCTAACTTTAGCAATGTCACCAAGTCTAGTAAATTGCCCTTGATTACTAAAGCTAATTGGAATACTCCGAATCCGTTCCAGGGAGTCTAAATCTGAATTAACTTCTAAGAGTAAATCATTATTTCTACTACGAAATTGACCTGCTGAAACCTTAGCATCACTCTGTTTAATTTGTACTGATAATTCTTGAGGTGTTAAACCGATACTAGCCAACTGAACAGCATCAATTTCTACAGCAATTTCTTCCTGAGGATTGCCAAAACTTTCAACTTTTTCTGTTCCAGGCAATGCTAATAATTCATCTTTCAGCAATTCAGACAAACGAGTAAGAATTGCATAATTAGGCTCAGTGTCTTGTTCCCAAATTAAAGCAGTAATCATCGCATAAGCTTTAACTTCAAGTTTCTCTAATCTTGGTTTACTTGTACCAGCAGGTAATTGACTTGCAGCTTGATTTAACCGTTCTCTAATTCTTAACCAAATTATATCAGCGTCTGTTTCTTCAACTGAATCTAAAAGTTCAATATTAATAATAGAACTTCCTGCCCTAGAACTTGAATCATAGCTTTTTATTTCTTCTATTTCAGATAATTCTGCTTCTATTTTTTCTGTGACTAAAGCTTCAATTCGTTCAGCATCGGCGCCTGGCAAAAAAGTTTTCACAATCGCAATTCGGGCAACTAATTCAGGGTCTTCTAGTCGTGGCAATGTAAAAAATGATGATACTCCCCAGGTAATAATTATTAGTATTGCCAGTATTAATAACCGAAAATTCCGATAAAATAAAGTAGCCATATCATGTCCGGTTAAACAGTTATAGAATAGTTAAGTTTTTAGGAGTCAGGAGTCAGGAGTCAGAATTCAGAATCCAGAATTCAGAGTTCAGGAGGAGAAAGAATTAGAAAGATGACCGTAGCTATAGCAATTGGAGAATTTTTTTTTATGTCCAATTAAACCGATTTGATATCATTTTAATTCGGTATAAAAAAATGTTCTCTTCACGAGCGCCATTGCCAAATTTTTCTCGATATCCCCATCTCCCCACACTTCCCACACCAGGACACCGAGAGAGGGAGATAGGGTGTCACTGACACACCACGTCCCCGCGTCACCGCGTCACCGCGTCACCGCGTCAAATCTTACACCTACTTCCCTATTCCCTGCTTCATATACATAGTGCCCCGATACATCCAGTAATTTAAACAGGAAAATAGAATTAAAGAAATCAAGCTAGAGTATAAAACTAAAGGTCGTAAAGGAATCAGAACAATAGAAGTAATCATCTCTATAATAATCAATACAATAAGTATGTTAGCAATAACTTCCCTCTGCAACAGACTACAAAACATTGCCCCTAAAGGTGCGCCAACAACAACAATAGGAATAGCCGCTAACCAGTAACTTTGTACAATCTCAGTAAAATCCTTAAAGACAAAAATCTGTAGGATAAATCCAGCGATCGCATTAATAGCCATCAGAATAACTGAAGTAGGGGTAGCAACTTTTTCGCTGATCCGCCATAGTAGAACCATCACAGAAAAGACAACAATATCAATCCCATTGCCCACTAAACCACTCATTATGCCGCCGAAAAATCCAGCCAGGAATAAAATTCCTTGTTCTTGAAACTGCCAGAAAGGCATGAATAAATGGCATTGCCTCATGTTTTGATTTAAGGTAAATAAAGTAATGGCAAAGCTAGTTAGCATAATAGTGAAAGACATCTTGAGAACATCTGGGGGTAATACAGGTGCTAAATAACCTAATCCGAGAAAAATGCCGAATAAACCTCCCAAACTCCCCCAACGGATAACTCGCCACTCGACTCGGATACCTGTTAAACAAATAGCTAAGGAGGCAGCGCTCATGCCAACACTTTGAATAGCTAGAGAAAATACTTTAGCTTCATGAGGAGAGATGTGTAAAAGCTTAGTGAATACAGGAAAAGCAACAGCACCCCCACCGATACTGGTTCCCCCAGCAATCATCGAGCCAAATAGCATCGTCAAGGCAATTTGCCAATTACTAATAAGATGAGAAAATGCTTCTTGATAGCCAAGAATGATTAACCAGGCCATCCAAGTAGCAGTAGCGATCGCCAAAACAATTACGCGTTTGGACATGGGAAGAAGTGGGATAACTTTCATATTATTTTTAACGGGCGTTGGTTATTTGAGGTATAATATCATCAGGACTTACGCAAATTATTAAACAATAGACATCTCCAGAAAAGAGGGAGTAGGGAGTAGGGAGTAGGGAGTAGGGAACCCACCCCTAACCCCTCCCAGGAGGGGAAGAATTGATAATTTATGTAGGATAATTGATTTTATTTTTTATTATTGGAGATGTCTAATGCGCTACCTGTAGAGGGCAAATGCCATTTTCCCCTACTAGATATGGCGTTTCTGGGTAAGTCCCGATCATGTCCGGATAAGAGCGCCATAGAACTCCGTTCCGCTTACACGTTAACGCAGTTGTGCGCCAACAAACAAAAAAACTTTCTCCTTTTTCTTCTTCTTCCCTCCTGACTCCTGTAGGGGCGATTCGCGAATTGCCCCTACTGAGTTCCCCTCCTGGGAGGGGTTAGGGGTGGGTTTACTCCTAAGTAATGCGCGATTAATACCATACATGCTCTTCAGCAACACCTTTTAACTATATAATTCTAATGCTTCCTTGATAGCAGCAGGAATAGGAGTAGGTACAGTTTTTTCTCCCTCTCGCCTCATACTGGCTGTCTGCTGTTCCCCTTTAGCAACCATTTCTTCACCTTTGTCAGTAATTCGCCAGTATTCAAACAGCATAGTGATTCTATTTTGTGTTACTGATTTTAAGCGCATCCGAATTGCGACTCGATCGAAAGCGAAAAGTTCCGAGTAGTATTCGCAGGAAACGCTGACAGTAGCCAGAGCTAGACCTTGTGATAGTTCAGTCAACACTTCAGGAGCATTATCCCGCAAGAACATTTCACGACAACGACCTTGCCAACGAACATAGTTAGCGTAGTAAACATTGCCAACAAGGTTGGTTTCTTCAAAACTGACTATGTGCTGATATTCATAAGTTTTCATGGTTTTTCAAACTTTTCTGTTTTGATAAGATTAGTTGATCATGACCAAAGTCACACTTGTTATCATATAATCAATTAAGTTGGAGCAGGGCTTAAATCCGCTACTTCCCCTCCTGGCTCCCCTCCTGGGAGAGGCGGGGGTGGGTTGGGTTAGGGGGTGGGTTAACTTCTGACTTCTGACTTCTGACTTCTGACTTCGTTAAATGAGAGGGTTTTATTGATGACTCAGGATACATCAAATATAATTCGTTTTTCAAGAGATTGGTGGTTATTATATCAGCAAGCATGGAATGAGCAATCAGAATTTAAACATAAGTTAAAAAAATTGGGTAAGGTGATTTTTTGTTTAACTGATGGCATAGAGATTTCTGTTTGTTTAAATTGGGATGAACAAGGAGATATTAGTGAGGTAAATGTGATAGAAACTATTGATGAAAGTTTACCTATTTTTTCAGCACCAGAGGAAAATTGGGAGCAATTTATTAATAAAGAAATTGGAGCAGCAAAGGCAGTTATGACAGGAGTTATTGATTATCAAGGCTCATTTTCTATTATTATAAAATATGGGAGACATTTTGATTATTTAGCAGATGTAGCTCAAAAAATCACCTAATTTATTATAATGTAGCAGTTATTCGTTTAATTTCCGCTTCCCTTCTAACCTTTTCTTTCCTTCTGCCTCCCGCCTTCTGCTTTGCCTCCTCTAAAGTGTAAGTATTCAACCGGACATGATATTAGTTGTTGATATAATAAGTATGGTACTTATAATAATCAAAGTTTCTGTTAAAAACAGAGGCAGAAATACAAGAATTTTATCAAAAAATTGTTAATAATTTGTCTGCCCATGAGCAACTTTATTTAGCTTCTCTGATTTTAAATAATTTAGCTGAAAAAAAAGTTATGGTAATTGATGAAAGTGATACTTGGACAGAAGAAGATCAAAACGATTTAGCTGCTTTTTCTTTGCAGTATAGTAATGAAGTTGCGGGAAACAGTGAGGAATTGGTTTAATGTCTTTTAATTCTGGTGATTAAGTTATATCATGTCCGGATAATCAGTGATCAAAAAACCTTCTCCCTTTGAACTTTTCTTTCCCTTCTGCCTTCTGCCTTCTGTCCTCTGCCTTCCTTCCTCCAAAATGTAACTATTCAACCGGACATGATATTATTAGCGTTTCTTGCGAAGTCCCATTAATCCGAGTCCACCAATAGCTAAAAGTCCTAAAATTGAACTGGGTTCTGGTATTGCTGAGGGTTTGATATCTAGAGCATTGAGTTCGTCGTCAAACTCAAGTCCAATCTCATCATGGCGCGCATAGAGACTACCGCCTTCAGTCCAACGTAACAATGGATTGAAAGGACGGAGAAAGTCTGTATAGAACACATCCCCTGGTGAAACTCCGAAATCTAACAAGCTTGGAGAGAGTTCTGCCAGGGAGAACAAGGCTTCGTCAGCCCCAGGATTAAGAATACCATTGGGAGCATTGCCTGATGCACCAAAACCAAATCCACCGATATCTGAAAGTGCTAGTGCGTCCAGGATATCGCCAAGCTGAAGATCGATGTCGAGTACACCATCAGCGTAAATATCAAAGTCAAAACCTGGATCAGTCGTTACGAAAATATCGTCTGAAGTAAACGAACCACCAATAGAAGGAGAGACTTCATCTAAGCTGAAAAAGCTGAATTTTTCAAAATCTACAATGCCATCAACATCAAAATCAACACCCCAGAAAGGATCGCCTGTATCTGCTTCTTCAAAACCATCTAAGTCATCTTCAGGTTCGACTAAACCCTCTTCAGAGGGTGCTTGTAAACCCATTTCACTCTCATCCCGATAGAGTTCATTTAACAAGACGGCAGGGACAAGAATGTGATTGTAGGCAATATGATCGGGAATATAAGACCCAAAAGCAACAAATTCAGGAGTTTTAAAGATATCGCCCGCCGCTTCATTCCCTGGATCGCCATCAGGCATGGGGGACACAATGGACTCATAAAAGACATCAGTACCAGGTATGCCGATCGCCAATGGATCGACTGAAAATTGTAAAATACTACCGCTATCCATACCGTAGGATAAGGAGATCATATTGTCGTCAGGTTGTAAGCCAAATGTTCCAAACGGACCCCCTGGAGGTGCTGGACAAGGGAGAGGTGCGCCAGGATTAGGTTCAAAGGGTCCGACATAAGGGGGGCCACCAGCAGGACAAGGACCAATTCCTAAAGCACTAGACATCCGATCTATGTTAGTACCATCAGGAGGAAGACCTAAAACTGCACCTGATGACTGAAAGACTTCACCTTCTGTTGCATAGCCACCAAGAAAGGGACTCAAAGCCCAAACATCGTTAGGATCGGGGGGAGGATTAAAAGGAAATAGTCCTTCTGCGGGATTGGGTAAGGGAGCAATTATGCCATCACGAAGTGGGTTAAACGCTCCACCATCCACAGAGAAAGAAATAGGGATGGCAAGTGCTGTGTGTGAATCGATAAAGCCTTGAAAGAGTGAGACACGGGTATCATAAGCTATATCTCCAAAAGAAGAAGTATCATCATCCCCAAAAGAAGTCACACTAGCGATCAGATTTCCAATAAAACCAGGTCCTCCTGAATCTCCAGGAGCGGTATTGACTTCTTCATTTCCTTCTCCTGTGTTTCCTAATTTATTGTTGGCAGCACTTCCATCATCAAAATCAAAATTAATATGTGTATCAATTATCTGCTCATAGCGATTCTCACCTATGCGTTTTTTGGAATCAAATCCTTCATCTCGTTGATTGCCAGCAGCACCTGTACCTGTAACTCCATAGCCAATTTTCGTAAATACTTGACCTATTTCATCGTCTTCACGATAAATCCCGTACCGATCAATGTTCTCTTGTGCTTTTGTAACAAGTCTTAATAAAGCTATGTCATTCTCTAAAGTTATAGTGTTGTAGTTTGGATGCTTAATAAAACGATTAAGCCCAATTTCAATGTCATTATTTAAAACATCACCTGCACCTGTTCTAAAAAATGCACTACCACTATTAACATTGACATTTCCCGAATCATAATCAGTAATACAATGAGCAGCAGTGAGTATGTAGTGATTGGATATTAGTGAACCTGTACAGTCAGGCCCATCAACACTTGAATCTAGTTCTAAGCTTACAACCCCATTAAATATACCATTTCCACCACGACCTGTTATAAACATGGGATTATTCCAATCATCATCAAGCATCTCATTTATGTTAGTATCTTCTCCTAAATCTAGCATCCCGTTGAAGTTCTCATCCTCATGCTGTGGCTGTAGAATACCGATGCCATCTACGTTTACACCACCAACAACGATCGCTTTTGCCGATAAATCAACCATTGAAACAGCAGCTATTCCTACTGTGGAGAATACAGTAAAAGACGTTTTCTTGACAAAATTAGAGACATTAATCATGTTCAATTTTCCTCGTTATTTGGGTGATACAAGTGCTGGTTTGTTTGAAACCAGCAAAAAACTTTAGTAGTAGGCACTTGTAGGGTGCGTTAACGTTTGCGCAGCATTCCGCAGGAAAGTGTAACGCACCGCAAATCTACAACGAAGTGTAATATCATGTTCCCCCTCCGGGGGAGCTACGCTAACGGATAATCAGTTATAAAAAAACTTTATCCCTTTTAACCCTTTCTTCCCTTCTGCCTCCCCCTCCTGGGAGGGGGAGGAGCGAGGGGTGGGTTGCCTCCTGCCTTCGGAGCTCCAAAGTGTAAGTATTCAACCGAACATGATATAACGCACCGCAAATCTACAATGTTTCGGTGGGTTACGCTGACGCTAACCCACCCTACTAGATTTCCGCTCTCTTTGAGTTAAAAAAAATGTGATTTCAACTTAATTAATTGTTCGCACTTCTTCCAAAACCCGATCGCTCTCCATCACCTCCTTCTTACTTGTCAACACAGCAAACACCAACGGTTGCTCAACCTCCTGCAAAGAAAGTACAAAAGTAGCGATCGCTTTTTCCCCAGACTCCAGCCAAACTATTTCATTTGGAGATAGAGAAGAATTGTTCATTAACAACAAAGGAGCATCCGCCACCATTCCCGCTTTCTTGAGACACTCACTGGCACACCAAATCCGAGTTGCCGTTACATCCAACTCTTGCCCTGTCTCCTGGGCAACAACCTTGGCTAAGTCCAACCGCCTCACACCCAATAAATCGCCCCAAACTTGCTCATTCCTGGCTACAACAGCTTCTACATCACAACCTTCAGAACCCGCTACAACTAGGGTTAAATCTCCCGCATGGGAAACAGATACCGCCTGCCCGTTGCCTAATTCCGGTTTGCCATCAGGGCGACGATATAAATTCTGAGTTCTGAATTCTGTTTGCGGAGCATGACCTAGTAAATTCTGAATTCTCAACAGATTGCGATCGCTCCTTGCCCTTCTTTCAACCGTTGCATCTCGATCCACAACAATAGTTAAATCTGCATCAGGGATAACTTCCTGAATGCGACGTTCTAGATAAGTAGGGAGTAATACAGCATTCCAAGGCTCTTGAGTATCTCGATGCTGAATCACTTGTAATTCCAAACTTTCCCACTGTTCTAAAATTCTTCCCGTTTCATCAAAAATGGTCAAATCATAAATATAGCGATCGCCAATATGCTGACGTTCTTTTGCTGAGACAAACTGATTTCCTGCTGAATTCACAGAATGAATTATCATGCTTTCTACTCCAATGGGTAAAATTGTGGCATGAGGAACACAAGCTTGTAAAGCATGAATGGCAGCATCCCTCGCCCCCGCATCTCCTAAGATTAAATATTGGGGGAGATAGCGACTAAACCAGGGCGTTGCAGTATCAGTTTTCATCTCGGCAAGACATTCGGTTGCTTTCAGATGACGATAATTTTGTATGCGTTGAAAACGACCTTGATGGAAAAGTAATTCACCATATAAATCTTTCTTCGGATCGAGACCATTGTGGCTTTCAGATTTAATATTTTGATTGAAAACAGTTGATTTTTGACTGTTAACTGTTGACATAATTACGGTTGCTCGGAAATGATCGACGCTAAATGCTGTTTGTTCACTGCGCAGTACCACTTCCACTTTGCCCGACTCTTGGACTAAAGCAGCCAAACGAATCTTTAGTGTTTCACCTTCAGGAACGACAACTGGTCGATTAAACTGAATGTTTTCAAAGATGAATGATTTTTTATCCCCCTTACTAAGAGGAACTTTGACTACATTCTCCCCCCTTACTAAGGGGGGTTGGGGGGGATAGATATCTGACTCGGAAGGTTGATTTCCCCTAGAGTCTGGTTTCAAACTAATAGATCCCCCTAAATCCCCCTTAGCAAGGGGGACTTTGACTATATTCTCGGGGGGTTGGGGGGGATAGATATCTGACTCTGAAGTGTGATTTCCCCTAGAGTCTGTTTTCAAACTAATAGATCCCCCTAAATCCCCCTTAGCAAGGGGGACTTTGACTATATTCTCCTGCCTTACTAAGGGGACTTTGACTACATTCTCCCCCCTTACTAAGGGGGGTTGGGGGGGATCGACATCTGACTCTGAAGTTTGATTTCCCCTAGAGTCTGTTTTCAAACTAATAGATCCCCCTAAATCCCCCTTGGTAAGGGGGACTTTGAGTATATTCTCCCCACTTATTAAAGGATGTAATGCCATTGCTACCTGCGCCATAGCTTCCAGTCCCATCACCCCTGGAAAAATTCGTTCTCCTTGGTAAACGTGATCGTCTAGGTAAGGGTCACTGGTTGTTGAGAGTTCTGCATCTACTACTAACTCTACTCCAGGATAATAGACTCTAGTTTGTTCCAAGAATCGACTGAAAGGAAGTTCTGGCTGTTCAACTTTGAGGGTTGGAGGTTCTCCAAAACGACCTGTTACAACAACAGAAGTAGTTGGTAACGATTGAGCTATCAGACGACGCAGAATAGTAATTCCTCGCTCTGGGGGAATTGGTGTAATCCCTTGTTGCATCAAAGTATCGATTCGACCTAAACGTTCTCCCATACCTGCTCCAGACCAAACTGACCAATCTAAATTCAGACAGCGACAGTGGGGATTTTGGGCTTGGAATTGTTCTGTCAGACGAGCGAGCCATTCATTCGCTATAGCGTAATCTGCTTCTCCTGGTAAACCTGTCCGGGCAATAATTGAACCAAAAGTAACTGATAGTCTCAGATACTCGGAATTAATTGCTGCGAACAAGTTTTGCAGACCATGAACTTTAGGTGCTAAAGTATCTAGGCAGTCTTGGCGATCGAGATTTTTAATTAACTTCGGTTTATTGACTCCCGCACCGTGGATAATAGCGGTGATGTGACCCCAATCTGTTTCGATTTGGTTTACTGCACTTTTCACCCCTTCAGTATCGGTAACATCCACTGATAAGTATTTCACCTGAATACCAGCATTAGTCATCCGGTTGAGATTAGTTGCTAGTTCGGCATCGGTTTCGGGTTGAGAACGTCCTAACAATGCTAAACGAACTCCTGTTTCTTGAGCGATAGATAAGGCACATTCGGCAGCAATACCTTTACCACCCCCTGTAACTAATAAGATATCTTCTGAAGTTAGGGTTAATTCCTTGTTTTCCTCTGAAGGAATAGGTAACAAACGGAGAACGGGCGATCGCCTTTTTCCTTCAACATCATAATAGGATTCAGAATACCCAACGGTTGAGGAGGCTTCAGTAATAATCCATTCAACTGCTTGAGGATGATCTATGGGAACATCAATTACACAAGTTGTAATCTTGGGATTTTCTAGATAGAATGTCCGAGCAAAGGATGCTCCACCACTACCATGTTGTATTAAGACAAAACTATGTTGCTTTGATTTTTCCTCTTCTGCTTTAGCTAATAAATTTTTAGATCCTGTTAATAAAAGCTCAATCTGTTCTTCAATATTTAATGTTGGAGGAAGACAAATGATAACACCATTACCTTCAAGTTGACTAAATGCTTCTGATAACGGAAGACTTAAAGGGTAGTTAGCAGGAGCAATAACTTGCCAATTAGAATTTTGACTTTTGACTTCTAGAGGCGAAGTGGAATCAATGTCTTTAATTTTGACTTTTGACTTTTGACTTTTGACTTCATCTGACTTTTGACTTTTGACTTCTAGAGGCAAATCAGAATCAATATCTTGAGTTTTAACTTTTGACTGTCTTGAGTGTGTCTTACATTCTGAGGAGACCTCAGAATTACACACTCGCTTTTGACTTTTGACTTTTGACTTCGTATTTTGACTTTTGACTTCGTCTTTAATTTTGACTTTTGACTTTTGACTTTTGACTTCTAGAGGCAAATCAGAATCAATGTCTTGAGTTTTAACTTTTAACTGTCTTGAGTGTGTCTTACATTCTGAGGAGACCTCAGAATTACACACTCGCTTTTGACTTTTGACTTTTGACTTCGTATTTTGACTTTTGACTTCTAGAGGCAAATCAGAATCAATATCTTGAGTTTTAACTTTTGACTTTTGACTTCGTATTTTGACTTCGTCTTTAATTTTGACTTCTAAAGGCGATTCTACCAACTCAACAGTAAATGTCCGTATCCAGGAATCTACTCCTGAAGGTACTTGTTCAACAGAGTGAGTTTCACCAATACTAGAAAGTTCTTCTAATGCTTGGGCAATGTCAGCAACTGTAGCATCGGCGTAATCTGTTGGTGCTATGGGAGGAGATAAATTCAAACTGCGAGCAGCTTCAACTACTAATTGACTGACAGTTATGGAATTAAGATGCAAATCGCTCAATAGTCGATGGTTATCTAAAATACTGGCAACAGGAAGTTCTGTTCGTTGAGCAACCAGTTGGCGAACGCAGTCAATTTTAGAAGAGCTATTAATAACAGTTAATTTTTGAGGATTATCTATTTCTGCTCGACTGTTATACTCATAACTAGAGGTTTTAATATTTCCCTGTTGCCCTTTGCCTGTTGCCTGTTGCCTTTTACCTGTTCCCTGTTCCCTGTTCCCTGTTCCCTGTTCCCTTCCTTTAGACTGAGAAACGGGGGCTAACTCACAGGGATTAACCAAAAATTGAGGCTGCCAATCTAAATTAAATGGTCGGGTAAAACGTCCCGCAAATAAAGCTTGATGATTAATGGGAACTCCCAAAGTAAAAGCTGCCGCTGCCGCTTTTAATAAACCTTTAAGAGAATTACCACTCGCATCTAAGGATATTGCAGGAACATCTACCAAATCGCTGACTAACCTACTTAAAATTTGTCCCGAACCGACTTCAATAAATAAATCTAAGTCTTTAGCTGCTGTAGTAACAGCTTCCATAAACTGCACAGGTAAGGTTACTTGTTGCACCAAGAGCGATCGTAAATCGGCTGTTTCTTCTAAGTAAGTACCTGTGATAGTAGAAACAACTTTACCTTGTAACGGATGAAAATCCTCCTGTGCGAGATAATCAGCTAAAGGTGGTGCCACTGCAGCGACTAGAGGCGAGTGGAAAGCATGAGACACTGGTAAAGTAAAGTTTTTCAATCCTTTGGCTTGCGCTTTTGCTACTATGTCACTGATTCCTTTCGCTTCCCCTGAGACAATTGTTTGATAGGGTGAATTCAATCCAGCGATGGCAACTACTCGACCATTCAGCAGTGCTTTAACTTCTTGTTCCCCTGCACCAATACTCGCCATTGTCCCCGTGGGGTTGCCCAGTTCCGCCATAATTTTACCCCGCATCTTAGCAATGCGAACTAAGGCAGTTTCATCGAAAATTCCAGCCCAGTGTAAAGCACTTAATTCTCCTAAACTGTGGCCGACAGCAACATCAGCGACAATACCCAGTTGCTTTAATACTCGTAAACCTACCGTAGAGGAGGTGACAATTGCTGGTTGGGCGATCGCTGTTGACTTCGTATTTTCTACTATTGGTAAATTAGCCTTAGCATATAATTCTTGTAAGAACGGAAAACGACGAGACCACACCCCAGCATTAAGATATACAGGAGAAGCTTGTCCAGGAAAAAGAAAACCAATTCGTGGATTTTTTCCATCTATCCCTAAAAATACACCTGATGAATTGTGAATTTTGAATTGTGAATTTTGAATTTTATGGAGGAGAGTTTCTAAGTGAGTGGTGAACTCTTGGGGATGACTAGCAACAATAGCAGCGCGTACAGGCAAACTAATATCTAAGTTGCTTACTAATTCCGCAGCTAAATCTCCTACTTCAGCTCTTGATAATCTGGGAGCTATTTCTAAAAGATGCTTAACTTTTTGCTCTAACTCTTCCGTATTTTTGGCTGCCAGTAAAATGAGTTCGGCATCTTGAGGTGTCGTTATCAGTTGGCGTTCTTTAGGTGTTAGCTTGTGACGACGAATGCTAGAACTTCCTTCTAGGACAATATGAGTATTAATACCACCAAAACCCATTGCACTTACCCCAGCCCGCAGAGGTACATCTTCTGACCAAGTTTGACCCTCTTTCAGGACTTCCAGGGGCGAGTTTTCAACCTGTAGTTCGGGATGAGGTTGGTCGCAACCAGTAGTCGGCGGAACTATTTGATTGTGGAGTGCCATGGTAGCTTTGATAATTCCTGCTATTCCGGCAGCAGCTTTTGTATGACCAATATTTGCCTTAATAGAACTAATTGCAGCAGGAGACAATGCTGCTTCTGCTTCCAAACGGGCACGAGACAATACTTGCAGTTCCGTAGCATCTCCAACGCTAGTACCAGTGCCGTGTCCCTCAAAATATCCTAATGTGTCAATGCCAAACCCTGCTCGACGATAGGCACGTTTAATTGCCAATAACTGACCTTCAACTTCGGGGCGAGTAATGCCACCATTGCCATCAGAAGAGATTCCCCAACCACGAATAACACCGTAAATACGTCGCTGCTGTACTATTGCATCTTGATAGCGCATTAATACCACAAACCCACAGCCTTCCCCTGGAATAAAACCAGCAGAACGAGCATCATAGACCCGCATTTCTTGGGTAGCTAATGCTCCTACTTTGGCGAATCCCACTAACTCGAAGGGGTCTAAACTTAAATCTACTCCACCAGCGATCGCTACATCTAAATCTTCTGTTATTAAAGCAGAACAGGCATTAGCAACAGCTAGTAAAGAAGAACTACAAGCCCCATCAATGCTATAACCTCCCCCTTTGAGATCGAAATGATTACAGATTCTGCCTGCTATAGTATTAGACAAATTCCCGGCTAAAGATTCTTCACCAATCTCTGGGAAAGGTTCTTTATATTTGCTTTCTAAATCTTTGAGGAAAGCAAGACGTTCTTCTAAGGAGATTCCCTGCTGTATTAGTTGCGTTTCCACAACTCGGCGCACATAAGGCCAACGCAAACGTAAAGAATTAGCTCTCGAAAATTCTCCAGTGAGGGTATTTCCCAGTAAAACTCCTGTAGTTTCGCGGGGTAAATTTTCTCCTTCAGCAAATCCAGCATCAGCTAAAGCTTGGGCAGCAATATCTAATGCCAGCCAGTGAACTAAATCTGCGGAACGAAAAGTGCTACCGACTACACGAAAATCAACGCGGTCGAATTCGTACCCCTCAATCAGAGCTGCCTCTGCTCCATAGGTACAATCAGGAGTACTTTTATCGGCAGAAAAATAATCATCTAAAGATAATCTTTCAGTTGGAATGCGCCGAAAAGCACGACGTTGTGCCAACACATTCTCCCAGAGTTCGACAGGCGATCGCGCATCTGGATACCGACAAGCCATTCCGACAATAGCAATAGCAGGTTTCATAATTAAATCTCTCTTTTTATAATAAGGAACAGGTAATTTCAGTTATCAGTTACCAGTTAGCCTCCTCCGGAGGAACTTCGTTAACAGTTATCAGTACCTCTGCAATAAGGAGGCTTGAAATAAGGAATATTATCTTTTTGGTGTTGTTGAATTAAGGTATGATTTTGTCACCAGAGCAGAAACCATAATCCCCGTGTTGACCTGTCTCCGTGTCCCCGTGTCAGCCTCAATCATCCCAGTATTCAGCAACGCCCTCTTTTTTATCCCCTTAACAGGTGCAGGGCTGTTTTAAAGTATTGTAGATTAAGGATTTATATCATGTCCGGTAGCATCGGTCTTGTATAGCAAAGGTAAGGAAGAAGGAAGAGGGAAGAAGGAAGAGGGAAGAGGGAAGAGGAAAGAGGGAAGAAGACTACCCTCGCCAGAAAAAAACCATCATTTCCTGTAGATATTCACCCTTGGGTTTACACAAACGATATAAACGGACATGATATTAGGGAGAATGGGAGATTAGGGGATAGTAGAACAGTAAAATTTGCCAAAATTTACCGATTTTTCAGCCAATAAGCGTCTTTAAGCTCTGAGAAGATATTTGCTTCAATGTCGCTTAAAAGCCTCCATCCCCGCGTCCCCGCGTCCCCGCGTCCCCGCGTCCCCGCGTCCCCGCATCCCCGCGTCCCCGCATCCCCGCGTCCCCGCGTCCCCGCATCCCCGCGTCCCCGCGTCCCCGCGTCCCCGCGCCCCCGCATCCCCGCGTCCCCGCATCCCCGCGTCCCCGCATCCCCGCGTCCCCGCGTCCCCACGTCCCCGTGTCCCCGTGCCTCCGCGTCCCCGCGTCCCCGCGTCCCCGCGTCCCCGTGTCCCCGTGTCTCCGCGTCCCCGCGTCCCCGCGTCCCCGCGTCCCCGCGTCCCCGCATCCCCGCGTCCCCGCGTCCCCCCATCTCCGCGTCCCCGCGTCCCCACGTCCCCGCGTCCCCGCGACAGCAA
>NZ_JAAHHG010000013.1 GCF_010692555.1 Okeania sp. SIO3B5
CCACATCTTAACGAAGTCAGAAGTTAGAAGTCAGAAGTCAGAAGTTATTTTTATAACGATGAAGTGATAGTTCAATTATTAAGTAATTAACACCCTAAGAAAATAACTTTTTTGATAATTAGCACCCTAATTATTGTTAATTATTTTGATTTTTACTTCTCCCTTACCAAAAAATAGGGTCTAAAGCCTCCCCTTATTAAGGGGATGAAAAAAATATTCGATTCAGTATTTTCAAGCCTCTGGCTTTCCTAGGTCATGCTGCGCAAACAGACAGAGGTACTAATAAGTGATAACTGAAATGACTCCCCCGGTCAATAAAAAGTAGCAAACATTTATTACTCTTGGTATTAATTCAGACTAGACGATCTACTATCATAACAACTTAATATTAAGTATTTCCTATTTTCTAGCCAATAATTATCAATTATCAACAACTATTAACCTTTCCTTAACCTTAGTAAGTTAAGCTTTCATCTATTCCTTTTAACGTATAGAGAAATATAGAAACCTGATAGTTATGCAATGTAGTCTAAATCTTTTTGGAATAACTCGTATGACTGCAAAAATGTCTGCAGTAGCTTTGACAATTGGTTTAGCTGCCTGTGGTGGTGGTGGTGACACTGATGGTACAGGTGGAGGTGGTCAAGTCAACCTCGTTGGAGCAGGAGCTTCTTTTCCAGCACCTCTGTATCAACGTTGGTTTCAAGAGTTGAGTCAGAGTGACCCTGACCTACAGGTAGATTATCAGTCAGTAGGTAGCGGAGCTGGTATTGAAAGATTTACTCAAGAATTAGTAGATTTCGGTGCTAGTGATGTGGCAATGACAGATGAGGAAATTGCTCAAGTTGGTCGGGGTGTCATTTTGCTACCGATGACTGCTGGTTGTGTTGTATTAGCTTACAATTTGCCTGGTGTTTCTGGTCTGAAGCTTTCCAGGGAAGTTTATGTAGACATATTGTTGGGTAATATTACTAACTGGAATGACCCTAAGATAGCTGCAATTAATCCCGATGTAACTTTACCAGACCAAACAATTACGGTTGTATATCGTTCTGATGGTAGTGGTACAACCGGAGTTTTCACGAAGCATTTGAGTGCTATTAGTCCAGAATGGAAAGAGAAAGTTGGGGAAGGTAAAACTGTTCAATGGCCAGTAGGTATTGGTGGTGCCAAGAATGATGGTTTAGCTGCTTTAATTAGTCAAACAAAGGGTGGCATAGGTTACGTTGAGTATGGTTTTGCTAAGAGTGCTGGTCTGAATATGGCTTCCCTGGAAAATAGTTCTGGTAATTATATAGAAGCTACTGCTAAATCAGCAACTGCAACTTTAGAAGCAGTAGTATTACCTGAAAATCTACGAGCTTTTATTACTGATCCAGAAGGAGAAAATTCCTATCCAATTGTGACTTATACTTGGATTCTTGCTTATAGTGAATATTCTGATGCAGGTAAAGCTCAGGGAGTGGAAAAAATGATTGAATTTGGCTTAAATGAAGGTCAAAAAATTAGTGGTGAAATAGGTTATATTCCTCTACCTGATAATGTACGTCAAAAAGTTTTAGAAACTGCCGATAAAATTAGCCCAGATTACAACATGACTATCAAGTAGCATCAAATAAATGGCGTTGCATAAATGCCCTTGGGATTTTAATAGTTTTGTGTAGTTTTGTGGAATGGGCATCTTGCCCGTTCCCGTTCCCGTTCCCGTTACTGATATTTTCATGGCAGGCAAGGTGTAGAGAATTATAAATTCAGTTCATTGTACTCATTTTGAGATAAAATAACATTAAAATTAACCCAATAAAGTCCCTGATGTTGACTCAATAATTCCTGGAAGATGTATATACCTATTTGAGGTAGATAGAGCTCAATAATTGATAATTTATAATTACCGAATTATTAATTATTAATAATTAATAATTAAATAATTCGCGCCTTGAAGCCTCCCCTTTTAAGGGGAAAAAAAGCGGTCGAGGGATGGCGTTTTGCTCCGCAACATATAAAGCGGAGCGGCTCTGTCAAGAGCGGGTCTCCTCGCTGTCCGACCATCAACCAAGAGAAAAGAAATAATATCTCCTGATATTCAATCCTCTCGGTTTTAACCAGAGGTAATTATCAATTATCAATTATCCATTATCAATTAATGAACTCTTCCTTTTAAAGAGAGGATTGAATAAAAGGAAAATTAATTCATTGTTTATCCTTTAAAGGAGAGGCTTTAAACCTTAATTATTCGGTAAAAAATTTTATGGTTGCACAATCTAAAGTTAAACAAGATAGCAGGTCTCGGACTAATACAGAAAGAAAGTTTGATGATGGTTTTATTACTGTAACTAAAGTTTTTGCTTGGGGTATTGCAGCTATTTTAATATTGATAGCTTTAACGGTAGCTTCGCAAGCTATACCAGCTATTAATGAATTTGGCCTAACCTTTCTATTTAAAAGTGTTTGGAACCCCGTTGCTAATGATGGAAAGGGGGATTATGGCGCATGGCCAATGATTGTAGGAACTTTAATTAGTTCATTTCTTGCCCTATTTATTGCAGTTCCCCTTGGTCTAGGTACGGCGATATTTTTAAGTGAAGGTTTTCTTCCTCCAAAAATTAGTATTCCATTAACTTTTATGGTGGAATTATTAGCAGCTATTCCTAGTGTAGTTTATGGTTTATGGGGTATTTATGTTTTACTTCCTTTACTCAAACCAATTGAGGCTTTTCTAGGTAATTATTTAGGCTGGATTTTTATTTTTTCTCTTCCTAAAGGTGTAAGTGCGGGGGGGCCTGGAATGTTCCCTGCGGTTATCGTTTTATCGATAATGATTTTACCTATTATTACAGCAATTTCTCGTGATTCTCTTGCTAGTCTTCCTCCCGATCTACGACAAGCTTCTATGGGTATAGGAGCTACTCGTTGGGCTACTATTATTAGGGTATTAATTCCAGCAGCTTTTTCGGGAATTGTTGGTGGAGTAATGTTAGGTTTGGGTCGAGCTATGGGAGAAACTATGGCTGTAACAATGTTAATTGGTAATGCTAATTCGATTAAACCTACTCTTTTTGCTCCGGCTAATACTATTGCTTCTTTGATGGCTAACCAATTTGCTGAAGCTTCTGGTTTACAACTTTCTGCTCTGATGTATACGGGGATAATTTTGTTTATTTTAACCCTACTGGTAAATATATTAGCTAATTGGATTGTTAATCGAATTAAAGCTAAGTATTAATTGTTGTTTATGTTAAATTTATTGTGAGATTATTCTGGAGAATTCGTATCATTTTTATTCCTATAAAAAATCTGCAAAATTTCTAATTTTTTGATGAATTAGCCAAAATTTATTCTCTGTTCAAATGTAAATGCTATACTCATTCCATCTTGATTAATTATGGCAAATATTAACTATAGTCAACAATCATCTGAATCAATTATTAGTCTGAAAAGAGACCCAAGTAGACCAAGGGAAATATTTAATAAAGTGATGACTGTACTATCAGGTGCTTGTATCGGCATCACTCTTATTCCTTTATTTGCTGTATTAATTTACGTTTTTATTAAAGGATCATCTCGTTTAAATTTAGATTTGTTTACTAAGTTACCACCAGCTGCTGGTCAAACTTCTGGTGGTATTGGTAATGCGATTTTAGGCACAATTATGGTAGTGGCGATCGCTAGTTTAATTGCTGTTCCTTTTGGTGTTTTAGCAGCAGTTTATTTATCAGAATTTAGTGATGAGGATACTGCCCGTCCAATTCGATTTGCTACTAATGTTTTGAGTGGTGTACCATCAATTATTGCTGGGGTATTTGCCTATAGTTTACTGGTACTATCTATGGGAAAATTTTCAGCATTTGCAGGTGGAGTTGCTTTATCGGTTTTGATGTTACCGACCATTGTTAGAACTACTGATGAGGCTTTACAAATAGTTCCAAGGGATATTAGATGGGCATCGGTGGGAGTTGGTGCTTCTAATTATCAAACTGTTTTACAAATAGTTTTACCGGCTGCTTTACCGGGTATTATAACGGGAATTACTCTTGCTATTGCTCGTGCTGCTGGTGAAACTGCTCCATTACTTTTTACTGTTGTTTATTCTAATAATTGGCCTCGTGCTATTAGTATTAAATGGGTTTCTTTAGTACCATTTTTGGATTTTCTAAAAGTACCATTACCATCTTTTGATTTTTTATTCGCTCCAACTGTACCATCTTTGGCTTATTTAGTATATGAATTTGCTCGTAGTTTTGATGTTGTTTTACAGGAGTTTGCTTGGGCGGGTTCTTTAGTTCTGGTTTTATTGGTTTTAGTTACCAGTATTTTTTCTCGTTGGGCAACGAGTCAGAAAAAGTTTTGATTAAATAAGGAAGAAGGAAGAAGGAAGAAGGAAGAAGGAAGAAGGAAGAAGGAAGAAGGAAGAAGGAAGAAGGAAGAAGGAAGAAGGAAGAAGGAAGAAGGAAGAAGGAAGAAGGAAGAAGGTCTAATTGCTTATGGACTCAAACTCTAAATAATATTGAAGAAGGCAGAAAGTCTAATTGCATGGGTATTTAAACCCTAAACAATTTTAAGCACCGTGTAGTACGGTGGGCTATTAAACCTACCACAGAAAAGATAAATAATAGTGATTAATTAATTATGCTTTATTTATTATGCTTTTTGTCTATAACACGGAAGAGTGAGAAAATATTTCTCCTTATTCGATTCATTATTACTCTGTGTCCTAACTAATTCAATATTTGATAGATCAAAATAATTTCTTTTTTGAGTGTTTTAATATCAATAAAATAGTTAATTTGAACTGAAAACTTGAAAATTATGAATCCTGACTCCTGAATACCACCAAAATATACAACTTAAATAGAATTGCTATAGCAAATACACAAATAATTTTTAGACTAAATTAGGAGGTAATATCTAATGCCAGAATTTAAACAAAACATTTCTCTGCAAAAATCTTCCCCTGCTCTTTCCGCAGAAAATGTTACCGTTTTTTACGGAGATTTTAAAGCAGTAAAAGATGTTTCTATGGAAATTCCAAAGAATAAAGTAACTGCTTTTATTGGACCTTCAGGTTGTGGTAAAAGTACATTATTACGATGTTTTAATCGCCTCAATGATTTGATTAGTATTTTCCATTTAGAAGGACGTATTCTTTATAATAATCAGAATATTTATGACTCAGATATTGACCCTGTAGAAGTACGCCGACGTATTGGCATGGTATTTCAAAAGCCTAATCCTTTTCCTAAGTCAATCTACGATAATATTGCCTATGGGGTGAGAATTAATGGCCTGGCTCAGTCTAAAGAAGAAATGGATGAGATAGTAGAGCGATCGCTACGACAAGCTGTTCTCTGGGATGAGGTTAAGGATAAACTGGGGCAAAGTGGTTTTGCTCTTTCTGGAGGTCAGCAACAACGTTTATGTATTGCTCGTGCGGTTGCTGTTAGTCCTGATGTGGTTTTGATGGATGAACCTTGTGCTTCTCTTGACCCTATTTCTACTATTAAGGTTGAGGAGTTAATTCATGAACTTAAGGAAAATTATACTATTATTATTGTGACTCATAATATGCAGCAGGCGACTAGGGTAGCGGATGTAACTGCCTTTTTTAATGCTAAAGCTGCCGAGGGTGGTAAACGTTTCGGTTACTTGGTTGAATTTGACGAAACTCACAATATTTTCCAGAACCCAAAGGAAGAATCTACTCAACAATATGTAAGTGGTCGTTTTGGTTAATTGAAGAAGGCAGAAGGAAGAAGGCAGAAGGAAGAAGGAAGAAAAAATGGATGGGGACTTAAACCCTAACCAATTGTTAACACCGTGTAGATGGTGGGGTATTAAACCCAAAATAAAAAGATAAATTTTTATCATTATTTTTTTCTGGGTTTGATACTAATCAAGTCCGGTTTTTTTTATTTAAAAAACTCTTATTAACGAACTTTTCTAAGTTAACTTTAGTTAACCATAAAATTTACTCCTCTTTTTGACCGAAAAAGTGGGTTTCAAGCCTCGCCCTTATAGGGCGACTTTAATTATTTGATAAAAATTTTTTCTTGTTCAGTTGGTTTAACAACAACCTCTGGCAAACTATCAATCAGTTCTTCAATTACTTGAGTCATTGTTTTACCTTTTACTCGTGCATATAATCTTAACTTATCCATCCTTTTATCATTCATCCGCAATCTTAATTGATTATTTTTCATATTTATCCCCAATGTGTAGCCAATTATATTATAATATAAATCTGTTTGATAAGGGAAAAGATGAAAGCAAGGTATAAGTACAGAGTATATCCAGACAATGTACAAAAGAAAGCTTTAGCTAAATTATTTGGATGTTGTAGAACAGTATGGAATGATAGTTTAGCTTATTGCAACGAGTTGTACAAAGAAGGTAAGAAAAAGCCTAGTAATGCAGAACTACAAAAACAGTTTATTACCCAAGCTAAAAAGACTGAAAATAGAGAATGGTTAAAAGAAGTTTCCAATATTCCATTGCAACAGTCATTAAATGATTTGAATGCAGCATATCAAAACTTTTTCAATAGTTGTAAAGGTAAGAGGAAAGGAAAACCTGCAAGACCTCCTAAGTTTAAATCTAAAAAGTCTAGACAAACAGCTAGATTTAGGAAAGGAGGATTTAAAATTTCTCAAGACAGAGTTGTTTTAACAAAAGTAGGTAAACTCAAAATTATTTGCAATACGAAAATTACCTAGTCAGCCTAGTTCTGTAACAGTTATTAAAGACTCTGCCAATAGATATTTTTTAAGTTTCGTAGTAGAAATACAACCAGAATCATTACCTCAAACTGATAATTCAGTAGGAATTGATTTAGGAATTAAAACTTTTGCTACATTGAGTGATGGTCGAAAAATTGATGCACCAAAGCCACTAAAGAAACGAATCAAGAAATAGCCTCTTTCAGAGGAGCTGCGCTAACGAAAATTAAGTAAGTCATTATCTAAGAAAACTAGAGGTACAAATCGTTATGAAAAAGCTAGGTTGAAAATAGCTAAGTTTTCCTACGGAATGCTACGCAAACATGCAAAACTGAAAGATACAAGGACAGACTTTCTGCATAAATTATCTACTGAAATTATTAACGAAAACCAAGTGATAGTTTTAGAAGTATGACAATGTATCTGGAATGGTTAAAAACCGTAAATTATCTAGGGCTATTTCTGATTTAGGATGGAGACAATTCCGAACATTCCTAGAAGGAAAAGCAGAAAAATACGGTAGAGAATTTAGAATCATTAATCGTTGGCAACCAACCAGTCAAATTTGTTCATGTTGTGGTTTTCGTGGAGGCAAATTAGATTTGTCAATCCGTGAGTGGCAGTGTTTAAACTGTGAAACCACACATGATAGAGACCACAACGCAGCGATAAATATATTAGTCGCGGGCGGGCAGTCCGAGACACAAAACGGACGCGGAGGCAAGCGTAAGACTACTGCAAAAGTAGCAGCAGCCTGTGTTAGCGACAGCTATGCGAAGCAAAACGTCAACCCGCCAAGGAGCTTCGGCTCGGTAGGAATCTCCGCGCCTTTAGGCCGTAGAGGATGTCAATAGATTGATATTTATTCATCAAATTTCATTCAATTTAGGTTTTTTTCTTGCTCAATAACCTTCCTCCCTCTTCCTTCTTCCTTCTTCCCTCTTCCTTCTTCCTTCTTCCTTACCAAGTTTTTCTCGGCAACGTTCAACATATAGACTGGCAATAGTATCAGTAGAGTTTTGCCTTTTCACTTGTTGGAAATATTCTAAAGCTGCTCTAAATTTACCTAACTGCCAACCCTTAATTCCTTTCTTGAATATTGATAAGTTTGAAATTTTTTCTGCTTCAATAATATTATTTTCAGTCCCCAATAATTCATAAATATTTATAGCTTTCTGCTTTCCACGAAGCGTCACTTTATCAATCCACCTATAATAAATTTTCTCAGAATATAGATTATTATTTTGTAACGGAGCATCTGAACATTCTGCTTGATTAATAATTCTGAATTTATCTTCTATATATTCCCCTGTTTGACAGTTATTTTTACATTTTTCTATCTCTGAAATTACTGGTTCACTTACAACAATTGAGCAACCATAAGTCTTAGTCAAGCTTTCTAAACGTGACGCAGTATTAACTACATCTCCAATGACTGTAGAATCCATTCTTTTTTCAGAACCTAAAGTACCAATAACCCCAATACCCGTATTAATACCAATGCCAATTTTTACAGGTTCCATAAGATGATATTTTTCATGATTAGCATTAAATTCTTTTAAATTTTCCTGCATCATCACAGCAGCTTTTAACGCATTTAAACTATGGCATTTGTGTTTGTCAAATACTGCCATAATTGCATCGCCTAAGAATTTGTCTATAAATCCTTGATTGGCAGAAATACAAGCACTCATTTGTTTAAAAAAAGAATTTAACCACTTAAAGGTATCTCGTGCATTTTGTGATTCAGCTATTGCCGTAAACCCTCTAACATCACAAAATAAAACTGTTAATTCTTCTTCTACCACATCTCCAAGCTGAATAGAATCTAATCCTTGAGGGGCTATTCTTGATAAAAATTGCTCTGGTACAAAAAGTCTAAATTTTTCTGAAAGATGTTGATTGATTTTTTCTGCTGCTAATAATTGAAGATGACTTTGTTGCTCTGTCTGTTGAGTGTTTTGAGATTTATTAGCTTGAGAACGTATTTGATTTAACTGTAAAATATTAGCTACCTTTGCCAGAAGTAAACGAGTATTGAAGGGTTTGGTAATGTAGTCATCTCCCATCAATTCTAAACCTTTCAATTTTGAATTTTCATCATCCAAAGCAGTTAAAAAAATTATGGGAATTGTTTCTAATTGGGGGTTTTTACGGAGACGGTTACAAACTTCAAATCCATCAATTTCAGGCATCATTACATCCAGTAAAATTAAATCAGGATGAGAATTGCTGGCAATTTCTAATGCTTCTTTTCCACCATTTGCTGATACAGTGATGTAGCCTTCTGATGTTAATAGTTCTTCTAATAGAATGACATTATCTGGTTCATCATCAACTACTAGAATAGATGACTGTTTGTTTGACATATAATTTAGTTAAATTGACTAGATTTGATAAAATTTCTGGATTTAATTTTTTGAGCTTTGAGAGTAATCTAATAATATAGTGGTAGTAAAATTGCACAAATTTAATGTAATTGAAAATTTGTAAATTGAGTATTTTTATGTAGAAAATTTTCATCTAGTGTTGAATAAGTTTTTGAGTAAGCATTTCCTGCGGAATGCTGCGCAAACAGCAGTCAGCTAGCCTTCTGTTGGAGGAACTGCGGACTTCAGCTATTGCTTTTAGTTTAGGATAAAAGCTCTATTAATTGTCTTGCTACAAAAGTTGGTCCCCTTGTCCTTAAAGTCAGTTATTAATTTAAACACTGTCCTATATGAGAGAGTCTTGTTGCTAATAGCTGAATGCTTACGTTTTTGAGATGCCCCTAACAAAAAATTGATGCTTTTAATAATTTTACTTTATTTGCAAAATATATAATGTGGGTAGAAATATAATGTCATACACTACATCATAAATAGGAATTTCTGGGAGCAAATTGTGAGGAAAGCAATTGTAATTTAAGTAAGCATTCAGCCGTCAGTAATTAGCTATCAACTATTGCTTTTAGTTTATGATTAAAGCTTGATTAATTGTCTTACTACAAAAGTTTGCTCCCTTGTCCTTAAAATCAGTTATTAATTTAAACACTGTCCTGAAAGAGAGACTCTTGTTGCGCTTGAGCTGACAGCTAATAGCTGTTTGCGCAGTATTCCGCAGAAAATTATTAAATTATTAATTAGGGTTTGCTGAAAAAGTCTTATGGGTAAGGGTAGGAGACAGGAGACAGGAAACAGGAGACAGGAGAAATGGGAATGAGCGAGCAGGTAGGAGCTAAGTTTTGTCCCAAGATTTTTCTGCCCAACTATGCACCTAAAATACTAACTTTTTGAGCATTTTAGACTGAAATAGGCGCACTTTTTTCGACCCAAAAAAGGCACTTGTCTTTATATGTCAATGCTTTTAGATTTAATCAGCAAACCCTAATTATTAATTGTTGAACCATATTTCCATATTCCTAAATTCCCAGATATTTTTTTCACAAATTAAATTAAATTGAACTGCTATTGAACGAAATCAGAAGTTATTCTTGTAACAGGAATTTTGAGCAAATATCTGAAAATATTTCGCCTTAAAAGATGGGGTTTTATATCATTTATCAAAAGTCTTGCTACATCTTCTTGAGAGTAAGGAGTAGGGAGTAGGGAGTAGGGAGTAGGGAGTAGGGATTAGGGAGTAGAGAGTAGGGAGTAGGGTTAAAAGACATTAATATATTTTGGTTTAATGCCGATAATTTATAAGCATTCAGCCGTCAGCTATCAGCTATTAGCTATTGCTTTTTTTTAGTTCTAGATAAAAGCTTTACTAATTGAGTGAAAATTAAATTTTACTATAAAAGCTGACTTTAAAGTCTATATATTAAAATCCCCTCATAACAACTGAGAGCTGACAGCGAGCTAGCTGAATGCTTACAATAATCTTTACAAACATTACTGAAGCATTATTATTACTTAATAACTGAAGTACCATTGGAAGTATAGCATTATTTTTGGGAATTGGTATTAGACTCAATTATGTTGATAAAAATTCCCTTATTTTTATCAAATTTTTACTGACTACTTAGTAAAGATTTAACAGTAGCAATCATCTTTTCAATATTCAAAGGCTTACTAAGATAAGCTGATGCACCAGCATTAATACATATTTCTCGATCGCCACTCATTGCCATAGCAGTTACAGCAACCACTGGTACAGACTGCCATGTAGGATGAGCTTTTATTCTTCTAATTAATTCTAACCCATCAACTTCTGGCAACTGAATATCCATCAAAATTAAATTAGGTAAATTTGGAGGAGTAACTAGAGAAGAATTAATTGTATTTAACATAGTTTTACCATCACTAATCAACTCAACAGTATAGCCCTCCAACTCCAATACTTCAGAAATTAAAAGTTGATTATAAGGTTGATCTTCAACAATCAAAATCCTAGCAAATTTTTCAGGTTCTAGTTCTTTTTCCTCAATATTTTTAACCAATACTTGAGAACTTTCTTTAGATTCCAAATTAACAACTAACTCTTGACGCATCTCCGTTAATGGCAACCAAACACGAAAAATACTACCTTTACTAACCTGAGAATTTAAAGAAACAGTACCCCCATGTAATTCAGCCAATTTTTTTGTCAAAACCAAACCCAAACCCGTACCTTCATGTCTCCTAGATAAAGAAGAATCAACCTGCTGAAAAGGACTAAATAACATATTCCATCTATCTTCAGGAATACCAATTCCAGAATCTTTTACCTCTAAACATAAATAAGGAGTACTGGGATTAATCGGAGAACAATCTGGTCGATAATCACCTTGAATTTGACTACCATAAGCTAAACGTCCGCTAAGTTTAACTTGGCCTCCCTCTGGTGTAAACTTAACAGCATTAGACAATAAATTAATCATTATTTGTCTGACTCTACGTTGGTCTAAAAAAGCTTTAGATAAACGATAATCTAATTCTAGAGATAAAGCTAACCTTTTTTTATCAGCTCGTGGCTGAATCATTTTCAAGCAGTCACTACAAAGTTCGTGAATATTTACTGACTCTAAATTTAGCTCTGTTTTTCCCGCTTCAATTTTGGATAAATCGAGAATATCATTAATTAACTGTAGTAAATGCTGACCACTTTTTTGTATTAGTCGAACTTGATTAAGTTGGCGATCGCTCAACTGCCCAGATGTTTGTCGCTGTAGTAAATCAGAAAACCCTAAAATACTATTAAGTGGAGTTCTTAACTCATGAGACATAGAAGCTAGAAACTCTGACTTTAATTGAGAAGAACGCTCTAATTCCTCATTTATTTGCCGTAGATGTTCTTGAGACTGTGCCCTTTCTATGGCCACTCCTAATGTACGACAAGCAGCAACCAACATATCTTTTTGAGAAGCTTCTTGTAGTCTTTGCAGATTACGAGATTCTAGAGTTAAAACACCAATAATTGTCCCGTCTGTGGCAGGGATGGGAAAAATTCCTAATTGGCCAATAGCAGGATTACAAAATCCAGGTATAGCTTGAGGGTGAGAAGCATAATCTTCAACATACATAGGTTCACCACTTTCAACTACTTGCCACAAAAGTCCTTGGCCATAAGGAATGCCCTGTTTCAATAAACCTTCCATTTCTATTACTGCAGGTTCACCATAAGTAGCAATAAATTGAGAAGTCATTTGATTAGATATTGGTCCTGCTTGGCGATTTTCTCCTTCTCCGCTAATAACTTTGACATCTCCAAAAGCAGCATTCATTACCTCTACCAAGTAATTGAGGGCAAATTGGGCAATTTCTCTTAAGCTGTCTGAGTATTGCAGTCGTTCGTTGAGACCGAGAAGAAATCTTAATCTTCTTACTTCAGCATTAAGGCTCTTTTGGGACTTTTGATGAGCAGTCACATCTCGAAAAGTGAATAAATGACCCCCGTCTGATGTGAGAGTGCAGTCCACATTGAGACAAATATCGTTAGCTTGTTTTATATCCAGGAATAGATTTTCTGTTTCTGTGTTGAGTAGAAAGTCTTTTAGTTGTTGACATTGTTTTGTTGACCAATAGCCTTGAGCAACTATTTCGGCAAATATAGTATCACAATGAGGCTTTTGAGCAAGCCACTCTGGCAATAGTCCCCAAATTTCAGCTAGTTTTTGATTAAATAAAATTAAGTGATGGGATTTATTAAATAGGGCAATGGCATTATCTATTTGGTTAAGTATAAGTTCTTGTTCTTCCTTTAACCTCTGTAAATCTATTTCAAAATTCTCCATTTTTATGACTTATTATTTTTTCTATTCCTAATTAGACAAGAAGGTAAGTTGGAGTGTTTTTACATCAGTTTACAAATATTTCTACTCTTGAGGAGTGACAGTGATTAGATTGTATTTGTGATCCTAGGCACACTCAAATAATTTTTTCAATCAATTACTGAAATAAATATTAATTAGGGTTTGCTGATTAAATATCAAAGCATTTACTGATATTGGTTTTAGCCTTTTTTGGTAGTGAATAAAGTACCTAGTTTTCAGCTCTTAATGCTCAAAAATTTACCATTTTAGGCAAAAGTTGGGCAAAAAAAAATTACTTTCCTGCTCCTCTACTTCCCCTACTCCCCTACTCCCCCACTCTTCTACTCCTTAAAAAAGACTTTTTCAGCAAGCCCTAATTAGGGTTTGCGTATGGAAAGTCTGTTGGTAGGGGTAGGAGACAACCCACCCCTAACCCCTAACCCCTAACCCCTCCCAGGAGGGGAAGACAGGAGAAATGGAAATTATAAAGGAGGTAGTCTTTAATAATGGATAATTGATAATTACCTCTCCCTAAAAGCTATGCTTTATAAAGATCTTTTTTAACATAAAACTTGACAAAAATATCATTTTATGTTTTGAAGTCTGAAAGCTCCTAGTGTCGTTGCGATCGCAACGACCTTATCGCTGCCATTAGCACTAATATCAAGTCTCATTAATTAGCCATAATAAAAATGTTTTCTCTGATAAGTTTTTCCCTGTGCCCAGAACCGATGTCTCATATTCCCTGTTCCCTAATTTTTTGATTGTGGTTATTCAAATAGACATGATATAAAATCAAGTTTCAATCTTTAACTTTACTGTTAAACTACTATACAAATACTTATAAATTTGCAAAATCAAAGTACTACTTATGGATAGTCAAGACCTTGCCAAGTATATAGAAAAAACTAACAGTATTTCTAAGCCCTGGCTATTAATACAACTTCGGATTCAAAAATTGAAAGAGCGTCGTGCAGAACTTTCTCCTGAAGAATATACTAAAAAGTTAGCTGATATCCACCAAGATTTAATGAATTTAGGAGAGTGGTGGGTTGGTATTGAAGATAAAGTTTTTGGCGTAAAATAATGAAAAGTTATAAGCTTTTTTGCATTTAATATCATGTCCGGTTGAATAATTAGACTTTGGTGGAAGGAAGGCAGAAGGCAAGAGGCAGGAGGCAGAAGGTTTTCTCAAGAGAATCACCTTAATTTTATACACAAACAATGCTACCGGACATGATATAAACCATATATTCAATTTTTGTCAAAGCTAACAGCGGTGCAACCTCACGTCGGCAACAAACACAAAGGAATATAGAATCTAAATGATTCTTAGATTATATGAGTAAGATTCAATAATTGATAATTGATCGTGGATAATTGATAATTACCTCTCCCTAAAAGCTATCCCTTATAACCCACATTCCGCACTTCAACTTGTAACATAAAAATTAGTATAAAATCCGTAGCAAGCTTAAGTATTTAGACTATATAAATTATCTTCATTTACCTCAATCAAGAGTCAAATTATCAGTTAAATATTAAGCATAAACACTCACTGAATCCTTGACTTCTATTGACCACTATAAATTACTTCTTACTTTTGACTTTTGACTTTTGACTTATATTTTTACTACATTTTGTGGTGCGGAATGTGGGGTGGAATGCTGCGCAAACATTAGTCAGCACTTCAGCAATTAGCTATTGCTTTTAACTAACACTAAAAGCAATAGCTGGTTGAGTCATAATTTATACTTACTATAAAAGCTGGCTTTAAAGTTTGTTTATATTCATTAAAACCCCCTCATGAGAACTGAGAACTGACAGCGAGCTAGCTGAATGCTTACAAGTCAAATATAAATCTGCTTCTGTATTTTCTAAGCATAAAAATCAGGCAAATTCCAACTATGTTTATTAACTTCATTGTTTGTCAATTGATATTTACCAATGAATTAAAGAACACTAACTATTCTATGAATCTGGAAAAGTTCGTTTTAATTCATCAATCAAGTCATCAATCTCTTCTAGAGCTTGATTAATATCAATTCTGAGCGTACCTAAATCTGGTTTTTCTAGCAGTTTAACTAGAGATTCCCGCTTGCTCTCAATATTAGCCACTCTTGCTTTGATTATCTGTGAGTCCATTTGAAATTCCTGATATACTGTTGTTAACACGATATTTTAGTTTAACTCAATAGTTAAATCTATAAATCTCAACAATCTCTGGTTATTGAAAAAAATCATCTATAAGATACTAGATACTAAAAATGTCTAATTTAGATCCAGAAAAGGAAGCAACAGCAGTTGATAAAGCAATGTTAAAGCGAATTGATTCCCTCAAAAAAGAGGATGAAAGATTATACAATATTTTAGCAATAGATGTTTGGGCACTAGCAAAAACAATGGATGAATTTCAGCCTGGTTTTTGGTCAGCTTTTATGAAAAATAGAGATAAAGCTTTGAAAAATTTCATGGCTGATACAGTTAAAAATAAACAAAAAAATGATAGTCGTCCACCTTTCCTTCATTAACATATACAGAAGAGTATCTAGGGTTCATTTCAGTTATCAGTTATCAGTTATCAGTACCTCTGCAATAAGGAGGTTTGACATAAGGAATAGTATCTTTTCTCTTGGTTGATTGGATATGGCGAGGAGACTTCGCCATCCCTCAACCGCTTTTTATCCCTTTAAAAAAGGGAGGGTTTAGACTACAATTTTTCGGTAAGTTAGATAATTGACTTAGTATTTAATAAGTTTCCATAGATCTGATTTTTTACTATTTTTAAGTAGGGTTTGCTGATTAAATCTCAAAGCATTTACATATAGAGGTTGAGCGCATTTTTTAATTAAAAAAAGTCCAAGCTTAATGGTCGTAATGGTTCAAAAAATTAGCATTTTAGGCGAGAGTTGCGCAGCAATTACCCTTGATTATTCTTCCTCCTACCTCCTCTATAATTCCCATTTCTCCTGTCTCCTGTCTCCTGTCTCCTGACTCCTACCCTCACCCATAAGACTTTTTCAGCAAATCCTAAGTATGTTTTTGAAGACATAAATTAATAAGTAAATATAGGTTTAAAATTAAATTATTTATTCAATATTGAAAATTACCGAATAATTAAT
Organism: Okeania sp. SIO3B5; assembly: GCF_010692555.1. Lineage (GTDB taxonomy): Bacteria > Cyanobacteriota > Cyanobacteriia > Cyanobacteriales > Microcoleaceae > Okeania. The sequence continues at coordinate 16,047 of NZ_JAAHHG010000013.1, forward strand.
TATTAATTATTAATAACTAAATAATTCTGGTTTAAATCCTCTCTTTTTAAGGAGGAAAAAAGAAATAATATTTCCTTATATTCAATCCTCTTGATTTTAACCAGAGGGAATTATCCATTATCAATTATCAATTAATGAATAGAATATACCTCAATGACAGAAGTTAATCTTCAAATATTTTTTATACCTCTATTCCTTATTTGCTGTTGCCGAGCTTATAAAGAAGTATAAAATAACTAAAATAATAGTTGACCTTGAACTTATGGTGAAGATAAGGTATATTCAGAAATACTAAATTTCTAGTTACAGAATTTATAAAATAACAAACTGACTATATATTAGATATATTTTAAAGATATGCTAGGTAAAACTTCATTAGCAACAGTAGGATTAATTGTAGGTGGAATTATTTCTGTGATTGGAACAGCAGCTTACTTTACCGATCATCCCACACTTAATTTAGCAGGATTCTTTTACGGAATCCCCTTGCTTCTGGGAGGACTTGCTCTCAAAGCAGCTGAACTTGAACCAGTAACTTTTACACAACCAACTAGCGAAGAGGTTGTAACTTTGAGAGAAAAACAAGCTACTCCCATCCAAAATCAACTACGTAAAGATGTGACTCGGTATAGATATGGCCAAAAAATACACTTGGAAGAATCTCTCAATCTCTTAGGTTTAAGTCCCACAGATGAGGAAGCACCAATACTTAAGGGGTTAAGGGAAATAGATATTAATGATAATTATGCCTTAGTGCTGGAATTTTCTTCTCCATCAATTCCTTTAGATACTTGGCTTCAGAAACAAGATAAACTATCAAGTTTTTTTGGACCAAATATCAAAGCAGAGGTAAATCAACCTACAGAAGGAAAGATTGATTTAGTTCTGATAACTACTCCAGAAGTATAAAATTATCAAATGTATGAACTTTAAATCAAAAATAAATTGATATTTTTTAGAAGATATTAACTTTAGTTACAGTAGATTTTAGACTAATATGGTATAGCTGAAGGGGTAAATATTTTTTACTTGTTCACTACCCTAATTCCCATCTTCCCTACTTCCTACTACTCTCTAAAACCATTACATAATTACCTCTTGAATAAGGCAGAAGGCAGAAGGGAAAATAGCTTAAGTTACTATGTAAAATTAATTACATATCCTATTAACTTCCTGCTCCCTCTCTTAATTAAGAAATTTATTCTGCACAACTACTTATAAATGTCAAACCCCAAGGAATTTTAAGTATCACTATTGACTGTAGGGAATTAAACCCGAAAAAGAAAAGATGACTTCAGAAACTGCTGTATCAGTTATCAGTAAATGGTTAGGTATTGAAGCTTTATATCCTAAATTTGAGCTAAGAAAACTCATATCCTGATACCCTATACTTCTTACCCTAATCCACCTCAAATATTTAATATTAAATCCATTAATTAGCAAAAAAATGGTCTATTGGAGTGGGAAACTGATAACTAATTAAATATTGGGAGTCAATTACGAAGCCGTTAAAAATATTAATCCATAACCGATAACCGATAAAACTCTGTTGCGCTAAACGAAAGAGAAGATGTTATTGAAAAAATCCCCTTAGCTAGGGGGTAAAGACAGAAAGTGAAAACTTCTCTAAAGTTCATCAAACTTACTCATTACTATAGCTATCCAACTAAAATGAGTAAGTTTGTTCAGTCGTCTATCCATTGAGTCACTATCAGCTACAATTAAGATATGAAGCTAGTTGAACGTCATGTTATTACCAAATCCCATGATTTGTGGTCCGAAATTGACCTGAAGGCTTTTTTGTCAAAAAATCTGTTCAATTTAGCCAACTATTATTATCGTCAATACTTCTTTGAAAACAAAAAGAAATTAAATTTTAATCAACTGTATCACAAGGTATCTAAAAGCGACGATTATCAAGCTTTACCTACAAAAGTAAGTAAGCAAATAATCAGGAGACTAGATTCAGCTTGGAGTAGTTATTTTGCAGCCTTAAGAGAGTGGCAAAAACAGCCAAATAAATTTTTAGGAAAACCAAAAATTCCCAAATATAAACATAAGTCAAAAGGCCGAAATATTCTGCCTTACCCAGATGAATCAATCTATAAAAAAGCCTTAAAAAAAGAAATTTGTCATCTGTCGATGAGTGAAATAAAAATTCCTACTTCACAGACAAAAATAATAGAGGCAAGAATCATCCCCAAAAGTAGCTGTTACATAATAGAGATAGTCTATGAAAAACAGGAGGAAATAACAAATAATCAACAAATAGCAGGAGTAGATTTAGGAGTAAATAACTTAATAGCTGTAACTACAAATCAAACAGGAATATCACCTCTTTTGATTAAAGGCAGACCATTAAAAGCAATCAACACTTTTTATAATAAACAGCGCTCTTATTTACAATCTCAATTAAAAATTAACCATAATAAAAGTAACTCTCATCGGTTAAAAAAATTAACTCACAAACGAAATTGTCGAGTAGAAAACTATCTCCATACAGCAAGTAAAAGAGTAATAGATTGGTGTATTAACCATGAAATAGGAACCTTAATTATTGGGCAGAATCAGAATTGGAAACAAGAAATAAAATTAGGAAAAAAGAACAATCAACAATTTGTGAACATCCCTCACTATAAGTTAATAGAGATGTTAACATATAAAGCCCAACTAAGAGGAATAAAAGTAATAATAACAGAAGAATCTTATACATCTCAATCAAGCTGTTTAGATGGAGATGATTTACCAAAATATGGAGAAAGCAAACCGAAATTTAGTGGAAAAAGAGTAACAAGAGGGTTGTATAAAACAAGGGAAAATAAATTATTAAATGCAGATGTAAATGGGTCATTTAATATACTTAAAAAAGTAATTCCTGATGTCTTTGACCAGGGAATAAAGGGTTTGCCGTTTAACCCTGTAGTGGTAGATCCACTACGAATAACTAAGGTTTCAGGCTTTTGAGTAAGTTTGAGTAAGTTTAGTTGAGCGGTAGATATATGATAATTGAATAAAAATCTTAATAGACATCTCCAAAAATCCAAAATAAAATCAATTATCGTACAGAAATTATCAGTTATTTCCCCCTATTCCCTATTTCCTCTTTTCTGGAGATGTCTAATGGTACAAACCTACTTTTCCAAACGCACCACATACCATTGTATAAAATTACCATTGCTCAATTCATATTCACAATAGGTATCTCTCAATTGTTGAGCTTGAGCATCTAGAGAAGATAACTTTTGTAAATCTCTAGGTACATTATGTTGTTGTTGAGCTAAAATAGATCGCAATTTTTCTAATAGTTCTAAACCCGTCATAAACTGCTCGGGTTTGTTTGATTCTAAGACGACGTAGTTTTCTTCTTGGTACATAAGTGAATTAGGCATTTTGAAAACAAAAATAGTTGAGCATGACTAAATACGGAAAATTCTATAATCAAGAAAAATCAAACACTGTATATTTTCAAGGGAAAAAAAATATCACTAAAAAGACAAATCATTATAAGGTTGACAAAATACGGATATATGAGAGTATAATAAAGAACTAATGAGTTACTTGTAAATTAATGGTAAATTATTATAAATGCTAAGAATCAAAAGATTAGTAAAAATAAACAGAAAGTGAATTATCAATAAATAAAATCAAGCAAAGTACATTCCTAATTATGAGATTAAAGCAATATTTAATACAGTAACTCTACTAAAATAGTAGCTATTAGCGACTTTAAAATGATAACTACACCTCAAAATTTAGCACACAAAGAACAAAAACCTTCTAAGTTAGAAGGTATAAAAGAAAATAGCAACTTCTTGCGGGAACCCCTAGCAACTCAACTACTGGAAGATACAACCCACTTTAGTGAAGAAGCTGTTCAAATACTCAAATTTCACGGTTCTTACCAACAAGATAACCGGGATAATAGAGTGAAAGGGCAAGAAAAAGACTATCAAATGATGCTTCGCACTAGAAACCCAGGTGGCTTTATTCCACCACAACTTTTTCTAACCTTAAATCATTTGTCTAATGAATATGGTAATGATACACTTCGTGTAACAACCAGACAAGGTTTTCAGTTGCATGGCATCTTAAAGAAAAATCTGAAAACTGTTATATCATCCATCATAAAAAGTATGGGATCGACTCTAGGAGCTTGTGGGGATCTTAACAGAAATGTAATGTCTCCTCCAGCTCCTTATAAAAACCGTCGCGAATATGATTATGCAAAAGAATATGCAAATAAAATAGCAGATTTGTTAACACCACAGACAGGTGCATATTACGAGATTTGGCTAGATGGGGAAAAAGTAATTAGTGCAGAAGAAAATCCTGAAGTAAAAACTGCAAGACAACTTAATAGTAACGGTACAATATTTACTAATAGTGAAGAACCTATTTACGGTACTTACTATATGCCGAGAAAATTTAAGTGTGCTGTAACCGTACCAGGAGATAACTCAGTAGATCTATACACTCAAGATGTTAGCCTAGTCGTAATTACCAATGAAGCAGGAGAATTAGAAGGGTTTAATGTTTTAGCAGGGGGTGGCCTAGGTAGAACTCATCGAAAAGAAGAAACCTTCCCTTGTTTAGCCCAAGAGATTGGGTATGTGTCCAAGGAAGACATCTATGAATTAATCAAGGCTATAGTAGCAACTCAGAGAGATTATGGCGATCGCAGCAACCGTCGCCATGCCAGAATGAAATATTTACTCCATGACTGGGGACTAGAAAAATTTAAGGCCAAATTAGAAGAATACTTTGGTAAATCCATTGCCCCCTTTAAGCCTTTACCAAAATGGAAATATTTGGACTTTCTGGGATGGCACAACCAAGGAGATGGCAAACTATTTTTAGGAATTTCCGTAGAAAATGGCCGTATTAAAAATGAAGATTCATTTCAGCTAAAAACAGCACTGCGGAAAATTGTTCAGTTATTCCAGCTACCAATGCTGTTAACACCGAATCAGAACATAATTCTTTATGAGATTGAACCACAGCAACAACAGGCAATAGAGCAAATTCTGGCTCAACATGGTATCAGGAAAGAAAAAGATATTGATCCCTTAGTGCGCTATAGCATGGCCTGTCCGGCTTTGCCAACTTGTGGACTAGCAATTGTAGAATCAGAAAGGGCCTTACCTGGTATACTGGGACAAATTCGGTTATTGTTGGACAAGGTGGGACTAGAACAGGAACATCCTGTGATTAGAATGACAGGATGTCCCAATGGTTGTGCTAGACCTTATATGGCCGAGTTAGGATTTGTCGGTAGTGCACCTGATGCTTATCAGATTTGGTTAGGGGGTTCACCCAATCAAACACGACTGGCAAAAACTTATGTTGACAAATTACATATCAGCGATCTGGAAGCTGAGTTGGAATCGATATTTATCTATTTCAAACAACAACGCCAACCAGATGAAAGTTTCGGCGATTTCTGCAATCGTGTTGGTATTGAAGCCATCCGTCAGTTCGTAACCAACTATAAATCTAGTTTCTCAATGAATACAGATATTAACAATTCAATGTTGACCTCAATCAACTCTGAAAACAATACTCCAGCAGTTACTAATGTTACTGAAACAACTCCAGAAGCTAAACCTCAAGAAGAAGAGGTAACTACAAATCAAGAGAATAATCAGCAAGTGAATCTGATTAATGCTCCGGTAAATTCTCCCATTAATCCCGAGAGTACTCCGTCGGTAACTACATCAACAGCAAGTGAAACTCAGCCAGTAAACACTTCTGTCTCTGGCGAAGTGGCAAATACTACTACAAAACCACCTCCTGCTGTGGGACAAGAGGTTAGTCAACCAACACCTTCTAGTTTTGGTCAAGAGGTTAGTCAACCAACACCTTCTAGTTTTGGTCAAGAGGTTAGTCAACCAACCCCTTCTAGTTTTGGTCAAGAGGTTAGTCAACCAACCCCTTCTAGTTTTTCTCCAGAAGCTGGTCAAGCACCCTCTTCTAGTTTTGGTCAAGAAGTTAGTCAACCAACCCCTTCTAATTTTTCTCCAGAAGCTGGTCAAGCACCCTCTTCTAGTTTTGGTCAAGAAGTTAGTCAACCAACCCCTTCTAATTTTGCTCCAGAAGCTGGTCAACCAACTCTTCCAGAAAAGCCAAAAGATACGAGTAAAATGCGACATCGGGTTAGCGTTAGAGATGAAATCTATACCAAGCTAAAAGAAGAGTCAAAACGTCAGGGTAAACCAGTAGTTCAATTGGCAACTGAAGCAATTGCAGAATACTTGGAAAAAATCAGGAATAGCGAAAGCTCACCTGCTGTTGATGAAACTAATTTCAAGCAAGAATAGTGAATAGATTTTTCACTTCAATAAATTGAAAGGTTGTGGGAGATAAGGGGTAGTAATTGTCCTCTAATTTTGAATTAGAGGGAGATAAAAAACCCCCCTCCTGCCCTAGAGTCTATTTATTGTCACGCTTAGAAAAAGGGAGTAGGGGAGTAGGGTTAAATTTATTGTCACGCTTAGAAAAATTGTATCCTTTGAGATTTCTTACATTTTGCTAGAATTAGTGAAGCAAAAAGATAGAGTTGTAAATGTTCTTGCTATGACAATGAATTAGCCCTGCCCTCCTGCCCAAATAGTTTTTCAGTCTTTCTAGATTAAGAATATGATGTGGTAGTGAATTTGAAATATCAATTTCAAGGAACTGTAATAAATTTACTGCCAGTCAAATAAGTAGATGGTTAGAACTCTCCAAAAATAGAGATTTTGGTCCAATAGTTTGAGGGTTTCAGCACCTTTTCTGGAGATATTGATTGCCATTATCTGTTGTAAAAATAACCAAGTTTGAACGATTAAATTTTTTTCTAGATATGGCTAATTTGCAAAGATTAGCGATCGCCTCCCACCAAATTGAGCAACAGAAAGTACTTTTAAATCCTGAACAACAACATTACTTAAGTCGAGTGTTACGACTAGGAGAAGGAGACCAATTTATTGTAATGGATGGTCAAGGTAATTCTTGGTTAGCAAAACTTGAAGCAGAAACCTCTAAAAAAAGTACAATAAATGCAATTTTAGAGAAAGAAATTTTTATTCAAAATGAATTGCCAATAGAGTTGATTCTAATTTCTGCCTTACCTAAAGGAAATAATTTTGATGAAATTGTTCGGCAAAGTACAGAATTAGGAGTTACTCATATTTTGCCAGTTATAAGTTCTAGAACTTTACTAAAGCCTAGTCCGCAAAAGTTACAAAGGTGGCAAAAAATTGCCCGTGAAGCTGCCGAACAATCAGAGCGTCAAGTAGTTCCAATAATTAGAGAAACTATGGAATATTCGGCAGCTTTATCATTATTCGATGGTCAAACTTTATCTAATTATTACAAATATATATGTGTTGCTCGTAATAACTATTCTTCTTTACTGGAAAATTTATTAGATAATCAACTACCAGAATCAATAGTAATAATGACAGGTCCGGAAGGAGGTTGGACTAATGTGGAAGTAGAAGCAGCGATCGCTACAGGTTTTCAAGCTGTTTCTCTAGGTAAACGTATTCTCAGAACTTACACTTTGGAGGTCCGAAGGCAGGAGGCAACCCACCCCTAACCCCTCCCAGGAGGGGGAGGCAGAAGGGAAGAAAAGGCGCTCATGAGAAAAAGTTTTTTATCACTGATTATCCGGACATGATATTAATTGTTATAGGACTTATATCATGTCCGGTTGAATAATTAGACTTTGGTGGAAGGAAGGCAGCTATGTATCCCCCCTAACCCCCCTTTGAAAGCTATGCTTTATAAACATTTTTCTTAACATAAAACTTGACACGCATAGACAAGTTATGAATAAGTCCTTAAAAGGTTTTTGTCAGAGAAAAAGTGTATTAAAAAGTACATTTTTTTTGATAACTTAAGTAGTTTTTCCTATCTCCGATGATTCTTTTTCCTTTCTCCCCTGCTCCCTACTCCCCTGCTCCCCTACTTCCCACAAGGTTTTCAGGAGTTCCTTATAAGGGATAGCTTTAAAAGGGGGGGAGAGGCAGAAGGTTTTCTAAAGAGTGTCACCTTAATTTTATACACGCTCCGATGCTACCGGACATGATATGATAAATAAAAGTATTAGCCTTTTTGGGGTTCAAAAAAGTGCCAGCTTTTCGGTGAAAAAAGCTCAAAAAGCTAGTATTTTGGGCTGACTATGATAGAACAATCTGGGGACAATTCTTACCGGATTATTAATAATGAATAATTAACAATTAAATAATTCTGGTTTAAAGCCTCCCCTTTTAAGGGGATAATAAAGAAAAATTTTCATGATTAGTCAATCCTCTTCTTTTCAAGGAGAGGTAATTATTAATTATTAATTAGGGCTTGCTGATTAAATATCACGCGTCTTGACAGGTAAAGGTTTGACCCTTTTCAGGTATTAAGGGAGTACCAGCTTTTAGGTAGTAATGGTTCAAAAATCTAAGATTTTCGGCAAGATAGCGGTAGAAAATCACTTTTATGATTCTTCTGACTACTTCTTCTATAATTCCCATTCCTCCTGTTTGCGCAGCATTCCGAAGGAAATTCACCGATTCTGGATTCTGGATTCTACCCCTACCACTCATACTTTTTCAGCAAACCCTAATTATTAATTGTTGAACATTATCCATCAGTAATTTTCTGCATTTTATTCTTAGATAACTGACGACTCACAGAAGAAACTGCCCTCACAGGAATCTCTGTTAATTGAGCTAAAATTAGATTCCAGAGATAGCCATATTGAGGATTATTTTTCAGTAATAAAAGTTCTGCAAATACATAAAATCTTTTACTTCTTTTATATTCAGGAGGATTATCTTCAATCCTAATTTGTTCTGGTTTAGGCAATTTATGACCGATAATTTTTCCTTGCTCATAATACTTTGCTTGAATAGAAAGTCCTAATAATCTATCCAAACACCAAAAAGGAAAATATTTAAACGGTCCTGACAAAATCATCGCATCTCTAATATCTGCTAGAGTTGCTTGTACTATTTCATTTTTCCATACTTTTTTATCAAAGTTTTCTGTATGCCATCCTTGATGATCTTTTCTTTTTCCTAACAGAGATAAGGGATTGAATTTATTATGCAAAGGAGCTATGGGTATTTCCACCATATAATTTGGTTGATTTTGTAAGTTTTGGTCTCCTGTCCTTACACCACAAGTATTCATTTCATCAATATTAAATATTGATTCCCATGGAGATTTTAAACTAGCCTCATCACCGTATTTTACATCTTTTCTATTAAGTCTTAAAACCCAACTATCAGGAAACCTTGTAAAATATTTTTTGGTGATTTCTGCAATATCTGGATGGAGAATTTCATCACAATTTACTGTTAAAATATATTTTCCTGAAGCATTTACTAACCCAGTCATTCTTTGAATTATTTCTCCCCGAAATGAACTATTGATTTGTTGCATTCGGGGGTCGCTAATTGGCAGTTTTTTCATTCCTGGGGGGTGGGATAAAATTAATTCCACATTTCCATTTATTTTTAAAAGTGTTTCGATCCAATATTCCGGAAGACCTTCTCTTGTGGGGACTACAATTGATAATATTGGCTGAGTCATTTTTATGTATATTAGCTAAGTTTTACCTACATTATATCAAATTTATTAATGGTCAGCCAATAATTTAATTTTGGGGTAATTTTACAGAAATTTTATAGCAAATATTGAAGAAGGAAAAAGGAAGAAGAAAAAAGTGGATGAGGATAGTTAAAAGTTGCCCTTACCCTTCTATAAATTCTCACCAAACCAAATTTTAGAAACCCTTTATACGTTAAGGTATTAAACCAATAAAAAAAGACAAATAGAACTTTATATGAATTATATTTAAAGTCTCGAACGCCATTTTTCTAATGCTAAATCAACTAATGAGTCTAGAGATTTATAACAATTAAAAACTTCTGTTCTTAGCTCTTCTCCTGTTGTTTCTTCCCATAGTTTTTTATAATGCTTAAATAGCTCCATATCTTCACAGGTGAGAGGTTTTGGGTTTTTGGGATATTTCATAATTATACGAACTACTTCAATATATTTTTTCCCCATATTTTTGCTTATCGGTAACGAAAAGTAGTATCTAGGATTACCAATAGTATATCTACGATTACCAACAGTAAAATGAAAATGACTTCCTCCTTTTTCAATTGCTTCTATTAATTTTTGCATACTCCTTTTGTGCCGATTAATTTCTGTTCCTACTCCACTGGATACATAACCCTCAATCAAAGCTTTATCTTGCCAATCTGTCCAAATTCTAGCTCTGCCAATTCTCGAACTTTCACCACCCTTATATGGTATCCAGAGAAATATTATTAATTCACCTTTATCCAGGAAAAATTCAGCACAAAATTTACTACTTTTACCACTACCAATTCCATACTTAATACTCCCAGCAGAAGAAAATTCCTGCATCCTACTGTCAAAACCAAGAATTTTTTTTCTAATCCTAAATACCTCCTCCTGCTGTTGAACATCCAAATTATTTACAACTTTCAAAAGTGCTGTGGGTGGGGTAGGTAAATCTAAATCATTTTCTAGTTCCTGATAGGGAATAATTGCCTTTGAAATCTCCCCATTATCAAGATCTTTCAAACAAAAATAAAAGTTATCCTCATCTTGAATAACAGAAAACTCCAAAAACTGAAAATCAAGAGTGTGATATTTTCTATCTGTAAAATTATCCCGATGAAAACTAGGAGTAATTGCCACTAATCTCACAGGTTGCTGATAATCAACTTTGTCACTAAAAGGTTTCTCATCTAACAAAGCATCATAATAACGAGTCAACTGTTGAACAATTCCCCTATCCTCAACATTTTTTAACTCCAATACCACTAATTTTTTCTGACTATCAATAGCCAAAATATCGCACCTTTGACTATTAACAATATATTGTCTATCTAAGACTTTCAAATCTAGTAAAATTTCTAAGTTTTCACAAAGAAAATCTTCTAAAATTTCTTCACTGGCAAATTCCCACCCCAAACCACTCTTGATTAAAGCTCCGTTACTGAACATATATAATTGAATCTAAATTTTTGATACAGTTTTAAGCTTGTTTAATTGACAGCTTTGATCACATTCTCGATTCTGCCATTAATTTCGGCCAAATTATCAGGAAAAATCCCATCCAAGTCAATATTGGAATAGAGATAATAAGTGTTAACCAAACAATTTTAAACACTAACCAACTACCACCAATAATAGTTATTCCTGTCAACAATATTGACCAAGGTTGACACCACCAAGGTTTGTAATTCCAGGGGTTAAACTTTTCTTGTTCAATTGAATTTTTCATAAATAAATATAAGAATAAAAAATTAGGAACACGAAAGATGAAATAAACTTGCCGAAAATAACAAGGATATTTTTTTTAATCTTTTTCTTTTGGGTTTAATACCCCACTATCTACACGGTGCTGACAATTGGTTGGGGTTTAGTCCCCACTCACTTCTTCCTTCTTCCTTCTTCCTTCTTCCTTTAATAGTTATTCCTGTCAACAATATTGACCAAGGTTGACACCACCAAAGTTTGCAATTCCAGGGGTTAAACTTTTCTTGTTCAATTGAATTTTTCATAAATAAATATAAGAATAAAAAATTAGGAACACGAAAGATGAAATAAACTTGCCGAAAATAACAAGGATAATTTTTTGGGTGCATCTCAATGCAAGAATAAAGCCAAAAATTTATCGCTTTTAGGGAACAGGGAACAGGGAACAGGGAACAGGGAATATATAGGAGAAAAGTATTTTTGCTTGCTATGAGATGCACCCAATTTTTTTAATCTTTTTCTTTTGGGTTTAATACCCCACTATCTACACGGTGCTGACAATTGCTTGGGATTTAGTCCCCGCTCACTTCTTCCTTCTTCCTTCTTCCTTCTTCCTTCCTAAGGGGTTTAGTCCACGCTCACTTCTTCCTTCTTCCTTCTTCCTTCTTCCTTCCTAAGGGGTTTAGTCCCCGCTCACTTCTTCCTTCTTCCTTCTTTCTTCCTCAATAGTAATGAATCAAATTTAATATTAATTAGAATTTAAACGTTTGGTAATTTGTTTAATTATGCCACTGAGAATTGCACCTCCCATCAAAATTCCGATAGCTGGAGTAAATACTGGTTCCCATAATCTATGCCAAAGATCTAGACCTAAAGCAACTCCAGAATAACGACCAATTACAGCGATCGCGAACCAAGCAAAAGCAATTATTACTAGAAATACATCTGCCACTAAAAATGTATCTAACCAATTGAGTAATTTTTCTTTCATTGTTAGTAATTTTTCATTAATATTTTAAGTTATTATACTATAACTATAGCAATATGATTTGAGTTGTAAGATATTGGAAACTTTTAGGGAACACTTAACTGGGAACAGGGAACAGAGAAGAAGAAAAAAACATATCATGTGAATATAATAATTGCTATATTCTATACTTTTAAGGAATATCTCAATTCTCATAACTGATTCCTGATTGCTATAGGTAAACAATATTTTCTATATATTTATACTCAGCTATATTTTCTGTTCTCTATTTAAAGTTGTAATACCAAATTGAAAAAAGAATGTTACAAATAAACTGGCTAGTAAATAACTAATAATCCACCTAAAACCTAGCACCTAGTACCTAAAACCTACTACCTACCACCTACCACCTAACACCTAGAAAATTATTTGTAGCAAACATTTATCAAATTGGTATTATACCAATTCCCAAAAATAATGCTATACTTCACAATGGAACTTCAGTTATTAAGTAATAATAATGATTCAGTAATTTTTGTAAGGATTATCGGCATTAATCCAAAATATCTTATGCTTTTAAACCCTACTCCCAAGGAAATGTAGCAAAACTTTTGAGAAATTGTAGAATACAAATTCTACTAAGTATGAAAAAAGAGAATAAAGCTACTGTCTAAACCGAATTTAGTATAATTGTTAATTATTCTGATGTACGGAAAACAGCCGACGTGCTTCGCATAACTATCATTAATATCATGTTCGGATAATCAGTTATAAAAAAACTTTATCCCTTTTAACCCTTTCTTCCCTTCTGCCTCCCCCTCCTGGGAGGGGTTAGGGGTGGGTTGCCTTCTGCCTTCGGACCTCCAAAGTGTAAGTATTCAACCGAACATGATATAACGCCCCTACTCCTGTAAGAACATTGTATGCAACCTCCTTTCATTAATTGATAATTGATAATGGATAATTGATAATTACCTCTGGTTAAAACCGCTCTTGATTGAATATAAGGAAATATTATTTCTTTTTTCCCTTAAAAGGGGAGGCTTTAAACCAGAATTATTTAATTATTAATAATTAATAATTAGGGTTTGCTGATTAAATATAAAAGTCTTTACAGATAAAGGTAAGTGCCTTTTTAAGTATCAAAAAGTGCGAAGCTTTAGGTGGTAATGGTTCAAAAAAGAGCGGATTTTGCTCAAGAGTTGGGCATAAAAATCTAGGGACGATTCTTACTACTATCTCCTCTATAATTCCCATTTCTCCTGTCTCCTGTCTCCTGTCTCCTGTCTCCTACCCTCACCCATAAGACTTTTTCAGCAAGCCCTAATTAATAATTCGGTAAGGGCGATTAGAAATTAACTCATAGTTAAACAACCTTTTTATGTTTCCTCTACCTCTATAGGGAGAAAAATAGTTACAGTGGTTTGTTGTAAAGGAATACTTTGGATTGTTAATTTGCCATGATGTAATTCCGTAATTTGTTTAGCAATACTGAGACCTAAACCCGATCCTTGTTGCTCATATATTTTACGATTAAATTGTTGATAAGCTCCGATATTAGAAATTTCATTAGCACTCATCCCTTTGCCAAAATCTATAAAATCAACAATAAAAACATCACCCTCTAACCTACCTATTACCTTAACTTTTGTGCCAAAAGAAGAAAATTTAAAAGCATTGTCTAACAATTCATCTACAATTTTTCTAAAGTTAGACTCAGAAATACTTAAATTAGTATCTTCTGATGTTATATCTAAGTCTTTTAAACGATTAAAATTTCTTGCTTTTTCTATAGCAACCTCTCTAATTATTGATTTAGGATTACAAAGAAAACCTGTTGTAAATAATTTTAATCTATCTTGATCGCGTGATAATAGTTCTAAATCTGCATATAGTAAAAAATTCTGGATTAGTCTATATAAACGGTGGGCAGAAATGTGAATATTTTCTACCATTTCTAACATTTCATCGCTTTCTAACTCTTTAAACTCTTGAATAATAAAATTGGAAGAACCAATAATTCCATTAAGTGGAGTGCGTAGCTCATGAGGTAGAGATAAAGTTATGCTACTTCTTAATTCATTTAGTTGTTCTTGAGTTTTTCTTTCAATAGTTCCTTGTTTTTCTAATCTAGTATTAATTGCATTCATTAATTCGGCGTTGGTAAAAGGCTTTGTCAAGTAATCGTCAGCTCCTAATCCCATTCCTTTTCTTAAATCAGCTCTTTCGACTTTTGCAGTTAAAAAAATAAAGGGAATTGCTTCTGTTAATAAATTTTTCCGTAATATTTTTAAGACTGTATAACCATCAATTTCTGGCATCATTACATCACAAATAATTAGATCTGGAACATTTTCTAGAGCTTTTTCTACTCCTATTTTACCATTTTCTGCTTTTATCGCTGTAAAACATTCTGCTTCTAGAACATCTGTAATGATATCTAAAATACCCTGTTCATCTTCAATCACTAGAATTTTTTTCATCTATATTTTCCTTTGTTAAATTCAACGGTAATATAACAGTAAATGTAGTTCCCACGCCAACTTCACTTTCGACAAAAATTTGACCCCTGTGTAAATCTACAAAATTTTTAACAATAGTAAGTCCTAACCCTGTACCAGAAATATTAATAGCATTTTGAGCGCGGTAGAAAGACTCAAATAAATATTTTTGTTCTGCTGCTGGAATGCCCATACCTTCATCTTGAACTTGAAAAATTGCATAGTTATTTAAGTAAGAAAGTTTAAGTAAAATATGACCACCTTGGGGTGAATATTTGACGGCATTCCAAAGTAAATTGAATAGAATATATCGTAACAATTTTTCATCTATTAAAACAAATTCAAATATTTGTTCCCTAGATTCATTTTCTGATTCTGGAGGAGCATTGTAGACAGAATCATCTTGCTCATTTAAATCCGGCTGAATTATTTTTAAAATACTTAGATTTACCCCATCTTTGTCAGAAATTTTTGTTATTAATTGCTTGGCTTCTTGAAGTACAAAATCAAGGGAATATTGACTACCAAGAGTGAGTTTAATATCTTCTATGAGACCTCGACAGAAATTTTCTAAATTTAATGGTGCGGGGTTAAAATCAACATTACCTGATTCTTTCTTGCCTATAACTAACATATCATTAAGTAACCCTGTCATGTGTTGAGCTTTATCTTGTATACGACGCAGATAAGTCAGTTTTTTTTCTTCATCCCATTTATGACTATAGTATTCTAATGCTTCTGCCGAAGCTAATATAGTAGTTAAAGGAGTACGAAATACATGAGATGTCATAGAAATAAATTGAGATTTAAGTTGACTTAATTCTTTTTCTATTTCTTGTGCTTTCTTTATTTCAGTTTCTGCCCACTTGCGCTCTGTAATATCTTCAAGATCGCCTTCATAAGCAATCAAATTACCTTTTGGGTCACGCACTGATCTTGCATTCTCAGAAACCCAAATGACGCTCCCATCGGCACGATAAGCTTGATATTCAAACTTGAATACACTTCCATCCCTGCTAATTAAATCAATAAATTCATCTCTACAGTTAGGGTTAACATAGATTTGTTTGCCTATATCAGTAACTTTTGCCGTCATCTCCTCTGGCGAGTCATAACCAAATATCTCAGCTAAAGCAGGATTACCATAAAGGTAGTGCCCATCTGGTGTAGACTGAAAAATACCTTCAACTGAATTATCAAAAATTATACGATATTTAACTTCAGTAGAATGTAGTTTTTGATATGTTGTTTCTAATTGTAATTTAGTATTAAACTCTGTTTTTTGCAAAGATTCATATAAATATACAGAAATGTCACAAATTAAACATACCCAGAAAATGCCAAGACACATCTTCATAAAATTCCCATCTAAGGGTGCTACATCAAAACCGAGAATCTGATTGACACCAAAGTAATAACCTAATACAGTTGCCTGAGATATTAGGTGTAAAAACCATCTAACAGGAATTAAAGTAGCCTGAGAAAAGAAAGTCAACATCCAGGCAAAAAACTCAGGATTAACATTCCCTGTAACTGTATCTGAAATTTGCTCAATCATAGTCACAGACCAAGAAAAGCAGAGAAATATTAGACCAAGATGACGATCGCCCCAGGAACTTCGTAGTATCAATATACAACCAAGTAAGGTTAAATGCACTAAAATTCTGGCAATTTCCCACTCTTCTAAACTAGGGTATTTACCTAGCATGAAGAAAATTAAACTTAGTATACTTTTACTCAAGAAGAATAAAAAAGCTAGCCACAATGCTAAATTTAGTCGAGCAATCAAAAAACGATTTTGCCACTGTGGA
The DNA here is from genome assembly GCF_010692555.1 of Okeania sp. SIO3B5. GTDB lineage: Bacteria > Cyanobacteriota > Cyanobacteriia > Cyanobacteriales > Microcoleaceae > Okeania. Next base: position 32,603 of record NZ_JAAHHG010000013.1, read on the forward strand.
TATGAAATATCTGTTAAGTCTGTGGAATTTTCAGCAGTAGGGTTAGCACTATCCAAATAGCTGAGTATTTTCTCAATAAAGGATAGTCTCTGTAGTTTTTTCAGCCATCCATTTAGCATAGCTAGTCAGATTGAAACATTATAATTTAAGCCGTGGGCTTTATACATCAGAATACTGTAATAGTAGGTTTAATGTCAGATAACTACAATTTTTTTTCACTTATCATTAACAATAATTTAGGATAACAAAAATTATTAATTATTTACAGCCACTTCAATCTAAAATGGTATGATTATTTTTACTGTATATTGGTCATATTTATACCTCAATTATTAGTCAAATTATGGTTAGTTATACCTTGCCTCAAAATCCAGATACGATTATAACTGTTAGGGGGAAAGAGTCACCCAGGGCCCGTCAGAAAGCTATGGATAAGCTTGTGGAGATGATGGACTCTGGTGAAATACTAACAGAATTAGAAAATGGATTTAGTCCGGAACAATTTATTGAGGTCAAAGAATCAAAGGAATCAAAGGAAATTGCCTCTGAGGAAGAAGAAGCTGTTGCCCAAGCAGTACAAATACTTAGCGATTTGGCAGCGCTGAAGATTAAGGTTGTAGAATCGAGAGAGGAAGCACTAAAGATTCGTTCTGCAATTGAGGTACTATTCACAGATGAAGCTGTCAGTGTTGAAGAAATTGCTAATCTTAAAGATAGTTTTAAGGTGTTGAAAACTTTTGCTGTAGCTAATTTACGCTATAGAGAAGCAAGAGAGAAAGCAGAAGAAGCTCGCATTATCTTAGACCAAGCACTAAAATCTGCCGAATCATAAATCAAGCAATTTCCTAAACCAGGTAACTAGATTTTCTCGTATCTAATAGACTTGGATGGGCTATTAACTATAGCACGCGAAAGGGTTGGTTAGGACATATATTGATACATATATTAGACCTGCTTTATAAAACTGATACAAAGCGTCACATTATTTGACAAATTGATAGCCTAGCTCCGACCTAGGAGGCTGTTTATTTCCTGCTTCTACTGAGGCCGTCGGCGGTTGCTTATCCACAGGTATCAACGCTCAAGCCGACCGCATTCCTTAAATTAATACTTGCATTTAAGTCTCTATATAGGGTTTGCTGATTAAATTTCAAATAATTACCAGATAAAGGTTTTAGCATTTTTAGGTATTGAAAAAGTACATGGTTTTCAGCTCTTCATGGTCAAAAAGGAGCGCATTAAAGAGCGCATAGTTGGGCAAAAAAATTCTCTCCTACTCCCCTACTCCCCTACTCCCCTTTTCCCCTCCTGGGAGGGGGAGGGGCGAGGGGTGGGTTGGGAGGGGGAGGGGCGAGGGGTGGGTCCCCTACTCCTTAAAAAGACTTTTTCAGCAAGCCCTATATATAGATGCGCCACAGTTAGGACAATCATAAGTTCTCAGGTTTAATGGCATATCTTGAACGTAACCACAGCTAGAACAAGTTTTCGTAGAAGGATAGAACCTATCAACAACTATATTCTCTATTTATGCATATCTACCACAACATCTAGATATAAGTAATTAAAGCTATTATTACCTACATCAGTAATATTACTGATAGTAATGAATTGCTGATGTAATTATAGTTTCTTGTAACCAATTGATAAAATCCCTAGATTATCCCACAAGTAACACAGTATTATGAAATTTTAAATCAGAGAATATCGGATAGTGAGTATATACTCATTTGATTAGACATTTACTTTATATATGCTACTCATAAAAAAAGTATATTTTTCATCTATACCAATTTATAATTAAATTAATAATTATTTATAAAGGTTTAAACGTATCAATGCTTCATCAAAAATACTCAAGGGTGACTAACTTTTAGAACTAGAGTTTAGTGTTCTATACAACAAAATTGTGATTTGCATCATAATCAAAATTGAGAAATGTCACATGATTAAAAGATATGAGTCATTGAGGATCGCCTGATAATAATTGATACTAGGTATCGTGATTATCAAATAAAAGCAATTTAAATTTTTTTAATATATTACTGGAGAAAACTTTTAATCATGTCTACAAAACAAGCTCAGTTAATCAAATTTTTAAAGTGGGAGTTGTCCATCTCTGATTCAGCGATCGCCATTGCTTTACGACACCAGGAAGAAGACTCAAATCAATTACCGATGATACTTTGGCAATATGGTCTTGTCACATTGAAGCAGTTAGATCAAATATTTGACTGGTTACAGATGGCCCACATTTAATATACTATATTTTCTGAATTATCTAGGGCATAGATATCTTAACCCTGGTAATACAAGTGAAGTGATATTTAAGGAGGTATAAATTGGGTTTTAAACCAAGAAAAATTATAAAAACTAAATTGAATAAAAACTTTGAATTAAACAAGGGAGTATTTCAGCTAACTTTTTCAGCAAGATTACTCCCTTTTTTTTGTGGAATAATAAACAAAGAAAAATTATATAGCAGAAGGCAGAAGGAAGAAGGAAGAAGGAAGAAGGAAGAAGGAAGAAGGAAGAAGGAAGAAGGAAGAAGGAAGAAAGAAAAATCTTGCGTTGTATTAATTTTAGGCTTTTGATATGTTCGCGCCCTTTGCTTCAATTGCTATAAATCTTGATAAAAGAATGCTCTATAAACTGGATTTAGTATGATATTCTTAATATGCTTATCTGGCCATTAAAAAAAATTTGATTTTAACTAATTATCTTAACTTGGTATCATAAACATGATTTATATCATGTCCGGTTGAACAGTTATAAATAAACTATGAAGGAGTCAAGAGTCAGGAGTCAGGAGTCAGGAGGGAAGAAAGAAGAAGAAGGAGAAAGTTTTTTTATCACTAATTATCCGGACATGATATTAGATGACAAACACCGATTAAAAGAAAACTCGAAAATGACAAAAGAAACTATCGAAACAGTAGTCAATTCTTATTTTACAAATATGGCAGCGATGAATGCCGAAGCATGGGCAGAAAACTTTGCTGAAGACGGTGTTACCTATGACCCTGTAGGTGTGCGACTCGTTGGTCACTAAGCTAGGAAAACTAGATATAAATGGCCGTTCCAAGTCAACACATGAGGATAACCTCGACTTGTGAATAACTCTTATTACCTTGGTGGTGAAATTCCATCTGCCCTGTTGTTGGGTTGACAGCATAGGCCACACTGGTGAGACTGAACATCAAACTGATGAAGCTGGTCTAAAAGCGGGAAAATACCAGTTACCAGGAACGATACCGCGAGCAAAGGCTGACAAGTGGACGAATAGGAAGGTAATTAAACTCTCGTTAGGTCAAGCCATCCCAAAGGTAGCTATGGGGTGTAGGACGAAAGTCAGGGGGTCCATGGATAGTTTTATATCTGTTAAGCTATCAACAACCATACTTAACCCTCCGGGGGATTTTACCTCACTAAATCAGTCGCAATATAAGGAATAAGGGAACGAGGAAACCTCTCTAGGACACCTAAGAATATAGGTCGAGAACGAAGGTGCGCCATTCAAGGTCAATCTGCACAACGGTTGTAGGTCTTAGGGAGAGTAGGATTGGATAAGAAGCAGCAATGCAGACGTATCCACTGTTAGGCGTAATGTAAGGCAATAAATAGTAATGAATAAAGCTCAGACACTGAAAAGAAAGTTAGGGAATCCTAAGCCATTTTTAAGCGTAGCAAAGGATACAGACAATACACCCTCAAAGATTTCAATCAATCCGAACCTAAAATGGAAGGATATTAATTGGAAGAAGGTAGAGAAATCTGTATTCAAATTACAAAAATTGATTTACAGAGCATCCAGCCGTGGCGAACTCCGCAAGATGCACAGATACCAAAAACTTCTTTTAAAAAGTTATTACGCAAGGTTGCTAGCTGTTAGACGCG
>NZ_JAAHHG010000130.1 GCF_010692555.1 Okeania sp. SIO3B5
TAGCAGTTAAAGCATATTTTTCAACCTTTTACTCAAGCAGATGCTTCTACAACTCGTCGGTATGGTGGTACTGGTTTAGGGTTGGCAATATGTCAACGTTTATGTGAAAGGATGGGGGCAAGAATTTACGTTAAAAGTAAATCAGGGGAAGGTTCTACATTTACTGTTTGGTTTCCAGAAAAAGTAATGCTCTAAGCTTTAGAATTTAGAATTTAGAATTTAGAATTTAGAATTTCCGTTTGTCATGTTCCGCAAACAGAATTCAGGAGTTACTGACTAGGAGAAAGAAAGCATTTGAATAGCATGAATTTTTAAATTCGTATTCAATAGAACAACGGAACATTTAATCAAAACTTGATTAAAACTAAAACAAACTGGAGAAATAATCAAGATTTATATAAAATAATATGAGCAAATATTGATATAGAAAGTACGTTATTTCAGTTATCAGTTACCAGTTATCAGTACCTCTGCAATAAGGAGGCTTGAGTTCTGGAATATTCTCTTTTTTTTCCTTAAAACCCACATTCCGCACTTCAAGTTGTAACATGAAAATTAGTATAAAATCCGTAGCAAACTTAAGTATTTATACTATATAAACTATCTTCATTTACCTCAATCGAGAGTCAAATTCTCAGTGAAATATTGAGCATAAATACTTACTGAATCCTTGACTCCTATTGACCACTATAATTTACTTCTTAATGCATGACTTCTTATTTCTTACTTTTAACTTCTTATTTTCTTACTTTTGACTTTTGAATGCATGACTTTTGACTTATATTTTATACTACATTTTGTGGTGCGGAATGTGGGTTAAAAGGGGAGGCTATTGACCAAAAATTTTCGGTCATAAAAAAAATGTAAAATCACTGTTTTTGTTCCACAAATAGTAATGAACTGAATGGTATTTAATTCAAAAAAACTAGAAAAAAACAATTGTTAAAATTGAATCAAAATAAAACCCAAGGGTGAATACCCTATAATAGAAAACGGTTTTTTCTACTAAAACTTCTACAAAACTACAAGTTAAAATTAAAGTAAGCATTCAGCCGTCAGCTAGCCTCCTATGGTCAGAACTTTCCTAGGTCATGCTACGCAAACGTTAACAGCTATCAGCTATTACTTTGATTTTTTGATAAAAGCTTGGTTATTCAGAATTAAATCTTACTTACTACAAAAGCAAATTTTCAAATCTATATTCATTATAAACCTTCTCCTTAAGGTTGAGATTTTATTGCTGTTTGCGCAGCATTCCGCAGGAATAGCTGACAGCTAATAGCTGAATGCTTACAAATTAAATAAATGGCATTGCTGAATTAAGGTATGAAAGTAGGTTTATAGGTATGGAGGGAACACTTAACTGGGAACAGGAAACAGTTAATATTAACAAGTAGTTCAAACCATCCAAAATACAAAATCAAAAATATAAAATTATCAAATCATACCCAGAATCAGCAACGCCAAATAAATTAAAGAAAAATAAATTAAAGAAAAACGAAAAAATATGCAACTAAATAATCCTAACCAATTTACAGAAAAGACTTGGGAAGCGATCGCTAGGACACCAGACATGGCTAAAACCTTCCAACAACAACAAATCGAAAGTGAACTCTTAATGAAAGCTTTGTTAGAACAAAATGGACTCGCAACCAGTCTATTTAACAAAGCAGGAGTCTCAACTTCTAAAGTAGAAGAATACACAGACGCATTTATTAGTCGTCAACCCAAAGTAAAAAATACACCCAGCAATATCTACTTAGGTCGTAGTCTAGATACTTTGTCAGACAATGCTGAAAAATACCGTCAAGAATATGGAGACGAATATATCTCCGTCGAACATTTCATGCTTGCTTATCTCAAAGACAACCGCTTTGGTAAAAACCTCTATAAAGAATTGAAACTAGATGAAGCTAAACTCAAAGAAACTATTTCCCAAGTTAGAGGCAACCAAAAAGTAACAGACAAAAACCCAGAAGGTAAATACGAAGCTCTAGAAAAATATGGTCGCGACCTCACAGAATTTGCTCGTGAAGGAAAACTTGACCCCGTTATTGGACGAGACGACGAAATTAGACGCACTATTCAAATACTCAGTCGTCGTACTAAAAATAATCCAGTATTAATAGGTGAACCAGGAGTTGGCAAAACAGCGATCGCCGAAGGTCTCGCCCAACGTATTATTACTGGAGATGTTCCCCAGTCTCTCAAAGACCGCCAACTCATCGCCCTAGACATGGGTGCTTTAATTGCTGGTGCTAAATTTAGAGGCGAATTTGAAGAACGCTTGAAAGCTGTTCTCAAAGAAGTCACCGACTCAGACGGTAAAGTTATCTTATTTATAGATGAAATTCATACAGTTGTGGGAGCAGGGGCAACTCAAGGGGCGATGGATGCAGGAAATTTACTCAAACCAATGTTAGCTAGAGGAGAACTCCGATGTATTGGAGCAACAACTCTCGATGAGTACCGTAAATACATCGAAAAAGATGCTGCATTAGAACGTCGTTTCCAACAAGTTTATGTCGATCAACCCAGTGTAGAACATACCATCTCAATTTTACGGGGTCTCAAGGAACGCTATGAAGTACATCACGGTGTGAAAATTTCCGATAGTTCCCTCGTCGCTGCTGCTACTCTTTCTACTCGTTATATTAGCGATCGCTTCCTTCCAGACAAAGCAATAGACTTGGTGGACGAAGCGGCCGCTAAACTCAAAATGGAAATTACTTCCAAACCAGAGGAACTTGATGAAATTGACCGCAAAATTCTCCAACTAGAAATGGAGAGGTTATCACTACAAAAAGAAAGTGATGCTGCTTCTAAAGAAAGGTTGGAAAGACTAGAAAAAGATTTGGCTAATTTGAAAGAAGAGCAACGCACCCTAACTGCTCAGTGGGAAGCAGAAAAAGGCATTATTGGTAAAATTCAGACTCTCAAAGAAGAAATTGATAAAGTTAATATTGAGATTCAGCAAGCAGAGCGAAATTATGACCTCAACCGTGCTGCTGAGTTGAAATACGGTAATTTGATTAATCTACAGAAACAAGTAGAGGAAGCAGAAACTAAACTCGAAGCAACTCAAACCAGCGGACAAACTTTGTTGCGAGAAGAGGTAACAGAAGCAGATATTGCTGAGATTATTTCTAAGTGGACTGGCATTCCCATCAGTAAGTTGGTGGAGTCGGAAAAAGAAAAGCTGTTGCATCTAGAAGAAGAATTACATCAACGAGTTATTGGCCAAGATGAGGCTGTGACTGCTGTTTCTGATGCCATTCAGCGATCGCGTGCAGGTTTAGCAGACCCCAACCGTCCAGTGGCGAGTTTTATTTTCCTTGGTCCTACTGGTGTGGGGAAAACAGAGTTAGGAAAGGCATTGGCAGCATATTTATTTGACACCGCAGATGCGATGGTGCGCATTGATATGTCTGAGTATATGGAGAAACATTCTGTGTCTCGTTTAATAGGGGCACCTCCTGGATATGTTGGTTATGATGAAGGAGGTCAGTTAACTGAAGCTATTCGTCGTCGTCCCTATACGGTTATTTTGTTTGATGAAATTGAAAAAGCGCACCCAGATGTGTTTAATATTATGCTGCAAATTTTGGATGATGGGCGAGTTACTGATTCTCAAGGTCACAAGGTTGATTTTAAGAATAGTGTGATTATTATGACGAGTAATATTGGTTCTCAGTTTATATTAGATGTTACCGATGACTATGAGCAAATACAGAGTCGGGTCATGGAAGCGTTGCGTGCTGCTTTCCGTCCAGAGTTTCTTAACCGTATTGATGAAACTATTATTTTCAAGGGGTTACAGAAAGAGCAATTACGGGAAATTGTACAATTACAAATTGTACGTTTAGAGAAACGGTTAGCTGAACGAAATATGTCACTGAAGCTTGCTGATGCTGCTGTTGACTTTTTAGCAGAAGTTGGGTACGACCCTGTATATGGCGCTCGTCCATTAAAGCGTGCAATTCAGCGAGAGTTAGAAACGCAAATTGCTAAGGGTATTTTGCGTAGTGAATTTAATGATGGTGACACTATTTTTGTGGATGTTGAAAATGAGCGACTTTCATTTCAACGGTTGCCATTGGAGTTAGTGATGGCTAAGTAGGGTTTGCTGAAAAAGCAAAGTGTGGGGTGGGGAGTGTGGGAAGGCTGGGAAGTGTGGGGAGGGTGGGAGGAATAATTGTTCTTTTATTTTTCTGTTATAGTTATACCCCAAAATTCTCACTTTTTAAGGGTAAGTGAATTGAAACAGGCACACTTTTTTCGATCCAAAAAAATAATAATAAATCTCTTCTGTTAATTCCTTAACGTAATCTCCTACATCTTTCCTTCGATAAATCCTCTTTTTAAAAAGTATTAATTCTGATTTGTTAATTGAAAATTTGTCAAACAATAATTTCGGAACGCTACCCTCCCCTATTTGATAGAAAATAGCAGCCAGTTTTACGGTTCCTATTTTCTCAAACAACCTTGTCAAATTCCTATAATTATGATCGTGTTGTTCTGGCGGAGACCAAAACTTATAAATTTTATTCAATAAATTACTCCATTGGGGATATTGATTCTTCAGAGGTTGCAAACTCTGTCTCTTTTCAATGTAATTTCCCATAAGATTGAGAACATTTTCCAACTCTTTAGAAAGCGATTTTTGGTAAACCTGACTCCACAACCCTGACTCAGCTAATAACAACTGAGATTGTTTAAGAATTTTCCGCTCATCAATCAAGTAATCAATCACATAACAAATACCCCATTTGAGAGATTCAGAAAGTATAGGAAAATTCTCAGTAAATTTCGGAGTTTCTTGTAACATCAATTCCTGTAACCTTAAGGAAATAGTATAATGTGTTTCCCACTCCTTTGAATCAGCAAGCCATTCTAGAAAAATTGGCAAAAATTGTGGAACTAACATTGCTTTTAAGGTCAACAGTCGCACATAGCGATCGCCATAAATATTTTCTATGACGGCAAGAGAAGCTCCCTCCTGATCTAAAATAGATTTCCAATAATTCTCATCGAGCTGTGGGTTTCCCAGAGCATTTTCTAAACTCGTGATATGTTCCTGCCTGACTCGACCACTCATAAACGCTTTAATTACTGTTTTGATCTCAGATGTCTGCAATAACCAGCTTCGACGGCGGTCTAAAACTTCCCTGATAGCCACTTCTGCTTGATCATCAGCAGGATAAATCACTTGAAAAGACTCCGGTCGTTCCAGTATGGCCACTTTATAAGCCCATGAGCGATCGCTATTGGGTGTCAACCTGCGCGTCATTTCATTTAACAGCAACGGCGCACAAAGCTTTTCAGCAGGAACAACGATTGGTGGAGACTCGTTCAACATATCCTGAAAATCATTTAACGGAACCTGCATAGAAGCAGGATTTGCTTGGTGAGGTTGCCCAATCGCTCTTTGATCAAACGGGTCAAACACACGCGGTTTCCCCATCCAGCGCAAAATAGTTTGAATGTTTTCTTCTCCCCAACACAGAAAATAACGGTATAGAGATACCCATCGTCTGCTATCGTCGCGACCCCATGTCACGACCGCTACTACTGACCACATTTCCCCGTACCCTCTTACAACCCGCCCTACGATCGCCGGGTCTCCTTTGACAACACCTTCCGCCAAAAACTCGCGATTAGCAATTGAATCTAACACCGCTTGCGGAATCTGGTCAATTGTCCGGTTCATATACTCTTTGGTATATCCGCCAGATTCCCATCCGCTTGGCGTACCTTTTATCTCTATTCCGGTACTAAATTCGTGGATGTCTATTTTATTCTGCATACTCATAACTATAAAAAAAAATTTAGTTTCAGTTTCAGTAGTGGACCGACACAGCTAAAATGGTGCAATAGACGTAGGTTGGGTTGATGGACGAAACCCAACAGTAGTAAGGTTTTGTTGGGTTTCACTCCCGTTCAACCCAACCTACATTTTTAGGCGTGTCAGTCCAGTAGGGTGTGTTAGCGAAGCGTAACGCACCGAAATATATTAGGTAGGCTGTGCATTCTCATTAACGCACCCTACTACAAGATGGCTTATATCATGTTCGGTTGAATACTTACACTTTGGAGTCAGGAAGGCAGAAGGCAACCCACCCCTCGCCCCTCCCCCTCCCAGGAGGGGAAGGCAGAAGGGAAGAAAAGGTTAAAAGGGATAAAGTTTTTTTATAACTGACCCGTCCGAACATGATATTACTAACTAAGTCCCAAGAAGCGGTGCGTTACATTTCATTAACGCACCCTACAAGTTTTGCTGCTGGAGTAACTGACTGACCAACAGTGAAAGGATTTCTCTTTGTGTCTTTACTCATAATTCAAGAATATAAGAATTTATATGATTTAACAAAATAATATAACACATTTACTTCTCTCTGCAAACTTCTTGCTCTAATAGCTATAACAAAATATCGATCGCCTGAAACATTGCTCTAATCTGTTGCGCTTCATTCTGATTTTGTACTTCATACAATGCTAACGCCTGACGATAAGCTGCCATTAAATCCTGTACTGATTCAATCTTGTCATCTACAGTACGCAAATTCGATAACACCCAACCTAAATTGCGATAAGCTGGTGCTAAATTTTTATCTTGTGTGACTGCTTGTTCTAGATACGCTTTAGCATCCTGCCACTGGTTGAGTCTTGCTAACACTGTTCCCAAACGATAACAAATCCAAGCATCTTCGGGTATTTGCTGGTGGCGGCACTGATACCACTGCACAGCACTTGTCAAATCATTGAGGTGTTCGTCTATTAAACCTCGATCGCGTGCTACCCAATCAGGTATATCCTCACACTGACAAGCTAACTCTAAACTTTGGCGACAAGCAGTGAGATTGCGATCTCGATACTCGTACCAAGCTTGTAGTCCCAAAGCAACGGCATTATTCGGCACTTGTGTCACAAAATTTCTTAGCCGTCGCTCGACATCACTTCCTTTTTTCGTAGTGACTTTCTCTAATGCAGCGATCGTGAATGGGTATACCCAAGCTCGCAATGTCATTGCCATTTGGGAATGTTCATTCTGAGATTTAAAAATCGCTTGCGTTCCAGCCTGAACAACAAACCTCCACTGTTTTCTGTGGAACGATATCCAAGCTTGTAAACCTAAAGCAAAGGTGGAATTGGCATCCAACCGTAATCCTTGTTGAATCGTCCTGTCTGCGGATTCCCAATTTCCTTGTTGTCCCAATGCCCAAGCGAGATTAGCGTGCATCCAAGCTTCTTTCGGACTGAGGCGAATACCTTGCTGTAACTGTTGCACAGCATTATTCCACTGGTTGCGGTGACAACTTACTAAACCACACACACCATAACTGCGTCCGTCCTGGGGCTTGAGTTGCATTGCTTTTTGGGCTACAGTTGCAGCACGTTCGCCGTCAAGATACACTAAAACTAAGGCTAGCTCAACTGTTGCTTCTCCATTATCCGGTTCTTGCTCTAGAAAAGTTTCGTAAGTGCTAACAGCATTAATTAAATCGCCTTTGCTGACATAATCTTTAGCCTTTTGATGCAGAGGAGAAACAAGTTTTCCATCAAGAGCATTAATTAACTCGTCAGCAGTTTGGATGCGTTCTTCTACACGAAAGCGCATTCCCATTAAAATCACTCGTTCAATGTGAGGACTAATGAGGGAGTTGATTTGTCGCGGTGGGATTAGAGAATCGGATACACCTCCCAATAAGACTTTGGCGCGTTCAGGTGCTCCACTTGGTAACTCTCCAGTAAGTAATTCATACATGGAGGCACATAGAGCGTAAATATCGGAAGCAGCATAGCGTTTGCTACTTTTTGAATATTGCTCAAAAGGGGCGTATCCAGGGGTGAGTAGTTGTGTCAGGTCTCCAGTTTTTCCGGCCATGAACTCTCGTGCTGTTCCAAAGTCGATTAAAACAGCGCGATCGCTACTATCGATCATTATATTCTCAGGTTTTATATCCCGATGCAATAATTTGTTCTGATGAACGACTACTAAAGCATTAGCGATCTGTTTGACATATTTAATAACTTTGCTCTCCTGTAAAGGGTTTTGATTTGTCACAAGGTTTGACAGAGGAACTCCATCAATAAATTCCATCACCATATAAATACTGGAATTTTCTTCAAAACAATCGTAAACTTTGGCAATATTAGGAGAGTTACAACGTTGTAGGTAAGCAGCTTCTAATTTAAACTTTTCAATTTGTTCTTTCCGGTCTATGGGAGCAATTGAGGATGGCCATAGAATAGATTTTCCCTGTCTATATCCACTTTCTGGCCACAACTCTTTGATAGCAACTAGAGCAGAATTAGGACAGTAAATGGCTTTGTAAGTAATTCCAAATCCTCCTTGACCGAGAACTTGCTCTATTTTGTAATATCCCTGTTTGAGTAACGTTCCCATCGGGAGATGGAGTCCCGATACGGAAGGTGAGGAAGTTGTTTGTGTGGGAGTCAAAGCTGTTCCACAGACGATGCACGAGTTAACATCAGGGGGATTTTCATGTAAGCAGGACGGACAGATATTGTTCATTTTTATGGAAGCCAGAAGTTTTTGAAGTCAAAAGTCAAAAGTCAAAAGTCAAAAGTTAAAAGTAAGATTTTATATGATCTCTGATAAAAATACGGAAGTCAAAAGTCAAAAATATAGCAGTTTTCAGGTCAACGAATCACATTAAAAAAATGATAACCCAGCAGGAACTTTGCATGCAACGTCACTACTTTGTGGTCTACTGAAATGAAGCTAGACTTCAATATTCAATATCTCCATCTCTCTATCAACAATCTCCTCCAAATATATAATTAACTGTTCAACCTGATTTTAGATGAGGGTTTGGAGACTAAACCCCTACAGTAATGTTTTCTGATTTTTTTCTAGGTGAGGGGTCTTATATCATGTCCGGTTGAACAGTGATAAATAAATAACTACGGAGGAGTCAGGAGTCAGGAGTCAGGAGTCAGGAGTAAAGAGGGAAGAAAGAAGAAGAACTGGAGTTGAAGGAGAAAGTTTTTTATAACTAATTATCCGGACATGATATTACCCCAAACTGCAACGTTGTAGTTATGGAAATTTTTGGATGATGTCAGAATTCGAGCATATAATATGTTCATAATTCTATTTAGACTTGAATATTCAATCTCTCCATCTCCCTATCAACAATCTCCTCCAAATATATAATTGAGTGTTCAACCTGATTTTAGATGAGGGTTTGGAGACCAAACCTCTACAGTAATGTTTTCTGATTTTTTTTCTAGGTGAGGGGTTAGACACCAAACTGCAACGTTGTAGTTATGGAAATTTTTGGATGATGTCAGAATTCGAGCATATAATGTGTTCATAATTCTATTTAGACTTGAATATTCAATCTCTCCATCTCCCTATCAACAATCTCCTCCAAATATATAATTGAGTGTTCAACCTGATTTTAGATGAGGGTTTGGAGACCAAACCTCTACAGTAATGTTTTCTGATTTTTTTTCTAGGTGAGGGGTAAGACCCCAAACTGCAACGTTGTAGTTTTTGAAATTTTTGGATGATGTCAGAATTCGAGCATATAATATGTTCATAATTCTATTTAGACTTGAATATTCAAATCTCCATCTCCCTATCAACAATCTCCTCCAAATATATAATTGAGTGTTCAACCTGATTTTAGATGAGAGTTTGGAGACCAAACTCCTACGGTAATGTTTTCTGATTTTTTTCTAGGTGAGGGGTAAGACCCCAAACTGCAACGTTGTAGTTATGGAAATTTTTGGATGATGTCAGAATTCGAGCATATAATATGTTCATAATTCTATTTAGACTTGAATATTCAAATCTCCCCATCTCCCCATCTCCCCATCTCCCCATCTCCCCATCCCCCCAAATTTGATGTGAGGGGTCTTACCCCAAACTGCAACGTTGTAGTTATGGAAATTTTTGGATGATGTCAGAATTCGAGCATATAATATGTTCATAATTCTATTTAGACTTGAATATTCAAATCTCCCCATCTCCCCATCTCCCCATCTCCCCAAATTTGATGTGAGGGGTCTTACCCCAAACTGCAACGTTGTAGTTATGGAAATTTTTGGATGATTAAGAATCCGGTTTCATATAATCGGTCTCTTAAGGAAAATAAACCTCAACAGGAGTAATGTGACAGCGTAACGCTAATAGAGTTGCATTATCTGTTGCGCCACGTTTTAAAACCTGCTTGATTGCTTGATTTACAGCAGTCTGTAACACTGTTGGTGGCATGATTGGCATGAAAAGTTCCATCAGTTCTTGGTCGCTCACCAAATCCCAAACACCATCAGAGCATAACAAAATAACATCACCATCTTGCAACTCTATATCAGTAACAGTTTGTACATAACCCTGGGAAAGGCGCTTTTTCGACCCCAAAGATTTAGTTAGAACATTGCGGTCTGGATGTTCCCGACTTTCTTCTTCGGAGATTTGACCACTAGCTACAAGCATCGCTACTAAAGAATGATCTTCGCTCAACTGACGAATTTCTCGATCGCGCACTAAATAAATACGACTATCACCTACATGAGCGATCGACATTTTTGTAGATTCCAATAACACTAAACTTAATGTTGTTCCCCCATTTGGAACTGCCTCCGACACTACAGCATTTGCGTGTTCTACAAGAGAAACAAGCCACTGCTCTCGACTATTTCGAGTATTCCCGACTTCTCCACTCAATCCATCCAGAACACTCTTCACCGCTAAACGACTAGCCACTTCTCCCTGGGCCATTCCTCCCATTCCATCTGCTAAAGCTGCTAAAACAACAATTTCAGACCCTTGAGAATCATTTTGAGTGATTCCATAACTGTCTTCATTATGTAACCGTTGTGGAGAAAGTCCCACCGTTGATTCACTAGCTATTTCCCAGCTCACACGGACAGTACCTAAAGTATTGTGAGCCTGGATGAGCAAACTCCGCAACTGTACTAGAGAAAAACGTTCATCAACAACAGGAGATAAGGATAACGCTAGCAATTGAGACAAGAGAGGGACTGAACATTTTTTATACTCCAATTCCTGGGTAGGTGGGTATCCATGCAATGTATGATAGAGTAATGCACCAATAGTGTAAGTGCTACTTTTTTCCTCTGGTGTAGGATTAAAGGCTAACTCAGGAGCGCAATAAGTTCCCATCAACCCAGAGGTGAGTGGGGTAGCTTCGGGATAAGCACAAGTGAGGTCAAAACAGCAAATAGGTTTACCGATTTCTATCAAGTCTGGATCGAGGTCGATAAAGCACCATTTTTTTTCATGGAGATACCAAAAAAACTGACAAATTTGGGTGCTCAATTTTAAGGCTTCGAGTGGACTGGGAAGGTTTTTTAAGCAGTTACTTAGGGTAAGCTGCTGGTTAGGAAACGCTGTTAACAGAAGCAACTGTTCGCCCTCATTGCCGGGAAGGGGTACTTCTGGATAATACTCCTCTTCGAGATAGTCACCATTGTTAGGTTTATCAGAAGAATTTAAGGAGTCTGAGTCTAGTACCTGAACCTCATCTTCACAAGACGATATTGGTTGTTCATCAGATGGAAGTTCAGAATTTGTTGTGTTTTCTACAACAGTTTCAACAGTCTCTGCTTCTATTTCTGTTTCAAGGGTTGATGGTGTGTCAATTTCTAACTCTTCATTGAGCTGAAGTAAAGTTTTCTGACTTGTTTCACTATTAAGATTCGATGTAAAAGATTCTTCTATAGGGGTTTCGACAACAGTATCGTTGGCAGATGGTGATGGTGCCACAATTTCTGAAATGTCGGAAACTGTAGTTTGTGCGAGTAGAGGAGCGACTAACGCATACTCACCTAAAATTTCCCGCAGTTGTAACTCCTGCTGAAGTAAACCTGTTGCCGAACCCACACGCAACATTCCTATTTGATGATTTTCGCTATCTTCAGTGTCAAGACGTACTTTAAAATAGCGAATTTGATTATTACGTTGACCTATATTTTCCAGTACAGTTATGGAAAACTGTCCAATTTTTAACGAAGTATTTTCTGAAATCACGAGCTTGCTTGATAATGATGTAATTATTTCGTGCTTACTGCTCTTTTCTGGAGAAGTCTATTAGCTAGGGTTTCTATGGAAAGTCTTTTTGCTGGGGTAGGGAGTAGGCAGTAGCTAGGATGTAGAATAAACGCGAATTACAGAGTCAGTGGCCAAAACAATAGTAAGAGTAATTTTTCGGGTAGCAAAAGCCGAAAATTTTCACTTTTGTAACCAGACCTTCTGAAAAGCTCATACTTTTTCCAGACATAAAAAGCCTAAAACCAATATCAGTCAATGCTTTGATATTTAATCAGCAAACCCTAATTAACCAGTTACAAAATCCCAAAAGCCTTACCAATAAATACTTTTGACTTTTAACTTTTAACTTTTGACTTCCGCATAGTGGCACTAGGAAATGTTTTTCCAACTGTTCCCTGTTCCCTGTTCCCTGCTATCTCATTCCAAATACATTACTTGTTGTTGTTGAAATACGAACTGAACTTTCCCAAAAGCGACTTCATCCCCAGGATTCAAACTCATGGGAGTGGTAATTCTTGCCCCAAAGCGAGTTTGACCACTGGGTTTGATAAAGACACCATTAAGTGAACCTAAGTCTTTTACCATCCACTGCCCAAATTCTGGATAAATTTCGGCGTGCAGACGTGACACTGTATCCCCACCAGCAAAACTTTCAAGATCGATATCTACCGGACCACTATCTGGATCGAACACCCCTACCACCGCAACAGCTTTTAGAGGAAATTCTGCTTCAGGGGCGTTCACCTGTTTAGCAACCAAACGCGCAGGAGATGTTGTTGTTGCTGCAGGAGGTGTGGGAATAACAGGAGATATCGTTGTTTTTGCAAGAGGTGTGGAAATAGCAGGAGGTGTTGTTGTTGGTGCAGGAGGTGTGGGGATAGGAGAAGGAGGCTCTAATCCTGGTCCTGGAGGCGTCATGGGAATAATTTCAGGACTCGAAATTGTTGGATTTGTTTGGATCATGGTGGGAGGCATACTCTTCAATTCTGCACCACACGCTTCGCAGTATTCGGCATCGGCAGGATTGCTATCGTAGCCACAAGTTTCACAAGTAATAGACATAGTTTTTTCTCCTGATTAATCGTTGTTTTTACAATATAAGAATAGCAGTAAGCGTAGATTAGGTTTAGGAACCCCGAAACCCAACCACAACAGACCTCTCCAAAAATACAGATTTGATAACGGCGGTTCAGCAATTAATTAGGGTTTTCTCAAAAAGTCTTTTTCAAGGAGTAGGGGACCCACCCCTCGCCCCTCCCCCTCCCAGGAGGGGAAAAGGGGAGTAGGGGAGTAATTTTTTTGCCCAAAGTGCTAACTTTTTGAGCATGAAGAGCTGAAAACCAGATATTTCTGACCATAAAAAAGGCTAAAACCCCTATCTATCAATCCTTTTCTATTTAATCAACAAGCCCTAATTATTAATTATTCATTATTCATTATTAATTATTCATTATTCATTATTAAGTTCCTGTCATATTACGGATTTGTTCTTCTGAAAGTCCATCATTAGGACTATCGCTCATCTTGACTGTTTTACCCTTAGCACCCATTTTTACAGTTTTGCGGGTTCCTGAAGATAGTTTACGGGTTTTGCGTACTTCTTCAATACCAACATTCAGAGTTTTTAACATTGCTTCATTTCCAATTTTGACAGTTACTCGTTTTGCTGTTTCCAGCAGTTTTGCTGCTTGATCGGGGTTACTATCGGCAATTGCTGCTGCATTATCGACCAATTGACCAATGTTGCACTGTTGTACATATCCCATGACTTCAGGATTTGTTTGAGCAATTCCACCTTGTCCGGCAACCAACTGAATAACAAGGTTTTGAGGGGGTAGTTCTCCTCGTCGCTGCTGACCTGGAACGTCGTAGGTCAAACCTAGTTGAGCAATACGAACCCGTGATTGCGCTCTGCTATCAATATCAAATTCCAGAATAAAAATCGTATCGTCATTAGCGAGAGCGCTGCCAATGAGATAGGGGTCTTGAGTAACAGGAATATCAGCGCGGTCTGGATAAACACGGTTAATTCGTTGTAAATTCACCCCTTTGACAGTACGAACACTAAGCTTGAGGTTATTGATAACTTCAGCTTGAGCTTGTTGTACTTCTTGAAAAATAGTCTGTGGCAGCTCGGAAATAGGGATATCAGTGGTTCCAGCATTACTTGATCTTTCAACAACGTTAAAAACTCGACCTCCAGTATTATCGCTTAAATATACTAATAAGTCTTCGTTGTATTCACCGACACCGAGAGCAGTGATAGGAATTCCAGCTTGGGCAAACTCTACCGCTAGTTCTCGACAGTCAGTTTCATCAAATGTCTCTCCATCCGTGAAAATGAGTGTGCGCCGACTGCTAAGAACAGAGTCTTTCAAAAGTTTCAGGGATTCTTCCATTCCCAAAGCCATCCTTGTACCACCACTAAAACTTCGGAGTTTGGAGATGGCTGTTTGAAGAGTGGCAGTATCTGTGGCAGTAGTCAGGGGCAACACAACTGATGCTGAGTCATCAAATTGTACTAAGGCAATGCGATCGCGAGGGTCTGCTTTTTGATCAGTGACCAGGCGATCGAGAGCTTCGACAACAATATCAATTTTTGGTTTCCCTACTCCACTATCATCATACATTGAACCACTGGTATCAATAACAAAGGTGAAGGTTGTCGAGGGACGACTTGCTGAAACAACGGCGTTCGGACGCAGTTTGAGCATGACAAACAGTTTTTGTCCGGGAGTATCAGCAGCTAGAAATTCTCGATGGGGGGTAATGGTTACGTCAAGCATATTTTTTTGAGTAATAGGTTTTGAATATAGCAATTTCCACAGTTATGAAGTAAATTTACGATCCCCCTAAATCCCCCTTAAAAAGGGGGACTTTTTGTTGGGGTTGGGAAACAAACATAGAAAGTGTAAGAAACATTCATATTGAATTTACTTCTGCTTCATAAAACTGACATAAAACGTCATAAAAAGTGACATTTTAATGTTTACTTCCTGCTTCCACCGGAACTGTCGGCAGCACTCCGTCCACAGGCATCAACGGTCAAGCTGACCGCATTTCTTAATTCTCTGATTAAGTCAATGCTCCCCCCTTTTTAAGGCAGGGCTGTTTCAAAGTATTGTAGATTAACGATTTAAAGAGAACGGAAGATGAGGGGATAGTGGAACAGTGAAATTTGCCAAAATTTGCCGATTTTTCAGCAAAGTACGCGT
Organism: Okeania sp. SIO3B5; assembly: GCF_010692555.1. Lineage (GTDB taxonomy): Bacteria > Cyanobacteriota > Cyanobacteriia > Cyanobacteriales > Microcoleaceae > Okeania. Next base: position 15,262 of record NZ_JAAHHG010000130.1, read on the forward strand.
CTTTAAGCTCTAAGAGAATATTTGGTTCAACGTCGCTTAAAAGCCTTCATCCCCGTGTCTCCGTGTCTCCGTGTCCCCGTGTCTATCGAGAATGAAACAGCCCTGCCCCTTTTTAAGGGGGGCGGGGGGGATCTAAAAGTGTTACCTCATAGATTAAAGAATTGCTATAATAGGTTTAATTAAATATCAATGGAGGAAAAGCTCCATTTTTGGGGCAAATTTGACTTAGATCGGGAGGAAATAAATCGGGAATTGAGAAATCTCCTGGGTCTTGAAGTTGATGAATTTTATCGAATTCAAGTGGTAGGAGATTGAGGCTGAGACTGGTCAAGCGATAGCCCCTGTAGATGTCTTCCATCCAAGTTTCAACAATAGTTTTTAGATGATAATCATTAATCGAACAGGATGTTTTTGTTTGGAGAGTTGAACGCAGTTGTTTACGAAATTCTGAATTAAATAAGCGTTCTGGATTATTTTCTAACTCATAACCCAAGTCTAAACTGTGCTCTACAGGATTTAAGTTGGGTTGATTTTCGTTAGCAATTTTAAGAGTGTATTTTACCATAAATTTTTGTTTTTCAAATTAGATTCTTCTTTAATCCTGCACTAGGTCTCCTCCAGATTCCATACTGACAGCATATTTCGGGCAAATGAGGTACAAGCTTGAATAGTAAAATCATTGTAGTGCGGGCATCTTTCCCGCGACAGGTGTACCTCATCACAACGGGAAGCGCTGTAATATCATGTTCCCCCGGAGGGGGAGCTACGCTAACGGATAAGAGCGTGATAAAAAAACTTTATCCCTTTTAACCTTTTCTCCCCTTCTGCCTTCCCCTCCTGGGAGGGGTTAGGGGTGGGTTGCCTTCTGCCTTCCTTCCTCCAAAGTGTAAGTATTCAACCGAACATGATATAAGAGCTACTTGAGAATATTTTTGTGCTGGATTTCTAATGAGACATCTCCAAATTTACGACTTGAGCCATCTGAAAGTTCCTGTTTTAAAATTCTCATATTTTTAAACTTCGGGTGTTCTTTAATTGAGGGGTCAAATTCTAAAATAACTTTTCCCTCTTCAATAAACATCTTAGCAAACTTTGCCGGAAAGCCTGCATCTCTTGATAAATAAACATGAGCATTTCGGGAGCTACCAAGTTCAATGGGTTCTGTTCCCAAGGAAATAGTCGTAGATTCTGAGTTGCTCCAGCGAAGCAATAATACTGCCTCCCGGTCTAGTTGCTCACTCAGAGCGATCGCTAACCCAATGCAAAATCCTAAAACCGCCGCTCCTACCAAACGAGCTGGAATCACACCTACCACTGCATCAAGTAATAGAAAACAAGTTACTCCTAAAACACCCCCCAACCCTCCAGCAAAAAAGGCTTTGTCACGAGGTAGGTTAGGCACAACTAGGGACATCCCACCACCAACAAGGGTTCCGAGAAAAGTCCAACCTGTCATTCGAGCTACAATTAATAAAGCCGGGAGATTAGCGGTTGGCAAAAGCGCCAATTGACCGATCGCCCCACCAACTACTCCAGCGAGGAAACCACCCCCACTTCCTAGAGCAATTTCTTGGCTCGATAGCAACCGACGACGGAGGTTATAATTTTGTCCAACAATTAAGGCCAATCCAATTCCGAGAGCAAGAAAACCTGTCCATACTCCTGTGCGGAAAATGCCAAAGACTAAGCCGTAATCACCACCTTTGTCAGATAGTTGTTGGATTGCTTTTTCAGCAGACCGGAAAGCTTGGTCTATTCCTCCAGAGTTAGCAAAAAACACTAGGTTTGGATTTCCTGTCAAGGAGGTGAGATAGTTACTGTCTGCACCTCCCGTTCCCACTGCCACCAGGTTAATCCCTGTAGCTCGGATTTGTCGAGCCATAGATTCTGAAGCCCCAGGGTTGTTGGGTTCACCGTCTGTAAACAGGAGGACATTGGGAGCGTTTCTATTTTGTAGAAGAGAAGCGACTGTGTTCAGACCTTGAGTCAGGTTTGTATTTCCAGATGGTCTGAGATTAGCGATCGCTTGTTTGAGTTCAGTTTCATCGGCATCAAAAGTAGTCAGAACTCGCGAGTTGTCCGAAAATTCTACAATGGCTAATTTCTTAAGGGTTAAGTCTTGTCGTTCAACGAACCCCGTAGCTGCTGCTTGAACTTCTGGAAGTTTGCCACCCCCCATACTAGAAGAAGTGTCGATCAGGAGAACGACTGCTTGAAGTTTGGGAGGTCGTTTGGTAACAGACAGCCATATTTCACCGAATATTGCAGCAGCTATCAGACATCCAGCGCCACCAAATATTCCGAATAGAATTGGTTTAGGGAGTTTTTGAGTCAAGTTTTGTAAGTTCATTGTTATTTATTTTTTTGAGGTTAATATATTGATAAATTATGTTTAGTTAAACTTATTAGACATCTCCAGAAAATAAATCTTTTAATTAGAGCAGGCTAAGGATACAAAAAATTCACCCTAAAAAATCTTTTTTCGTGCCTTCGCGCGTAAAAATATCTTACCTGTTGCCTGTTGCCTGTTGCCTGTTGCCTACTCCTGCAAAAAACCTATATCTTTTTCGGAGATGTCTATTGAATAACTGGTTGTTTTTTTAGTAGATTTTTCCCCTTATAAACACTCAAGTGAGAATTATTAATGATATATTTGTATGTTTTATTGATAGCAATATATCCTTCGCCATATTGGTTAGCAGGGAGAAAAATAGAATCATTATTTCCTGTTTTTTGAATCCCGTGGTAATATAATTTACCTTTTTTCTTATAAATAAATATCTGATTACTATTTGTCTGAAAACAATCTACTAAATTTAAACCATTTGCTTTAACATTATAACTATCATCTAAAGGCTCATCACACTTTTTACCTATAACTTTGGTTGTTTTTGTGTTAGGTATTGTTTCTGTATTAGGTTCAGACAATTTCATTTCTATCTCGAAAGTTGTAGTTCCTTTTAAGGAAGCGAGATGAACAGTATAGTTTCCGTTCATTGGTAATTCCACTCCAGAAAGTAATTTTTTATCTGGAGTATAAATCCAAACACAGAGTTGATCGTTATAGCGATAGCTCAATTTTTGTCCCTTTTTTCCTTTAAACAAAAACTCAATATCATCATCAGAGCTAATTTTTCCTGTTTTCTGAACTGCTTGTCTGTCAATATCGATCATCTGTGGATTTGTCAGATTTCCTGGAGGTATATCAGGACATTTTTTCTCTGAGTTGGAAGTAACTTTTTTGTTATTAATAGGTTCAGACAATTTAATCTCTATCTCGAAAGTTGTAGTTCCTTCTAGAGAAGCAAGATGAACTGCATAATTTCCGCTCACTGGTAATTCTACTCCAGAAAGTAATTTATTATCTGGGGTATAAATCCAAACACAGAGTCGATCGTTATAGCTATAGCTAAGTTTTTGTCCCTTTTGTCCTTCAAACAAAAACCCAATATCATCATCAGAGCTAATTTTTCCTGTTTTCTGAACTGCTTGTTTGTCAATATCGATCATCTGCGGATTTGTCAGACTTCCTGAAGGTGTATCAGGACATTTTGTGCCTGGGTTTAAAGTTACTTTTGTGTTGTCGATTTGAGAAGTGTCTAATTGAGAAAAGTCTGTTACAGACTGACAGCTACACAAACCCAAAAACAGAAAAACCAGGAAATACCCGATTTTAAGTTCATTTAAACATAAATAAGTTTTTTCGGCTTTCTTGAACATAAAATTTTACCATCCTTATAGAATTGGTTTAGGGAGTTTTTGAGTCAAGTTTTGTAAGTTCATTTTCATTAATGGATAATTGATAATTGATAATTAGTATCCCCTCAAGAAATGGGAATTATAGAGGAGATAGTAGGAAGAATAGTCCCTTGATTTTTTTGCCCAATTCTTGAGCAAAATCCGCTCCTAATTGAACCATTACTATCTAATACCAATTTGATAAATGTTTGCTACAAATAGCTAGGGTATTTCTTAGAATTTCCTAGGTCATGCTCCGCAAACAGCAATCCTGCAATTCAGGAGTCAGAATTAATAGATTTAATACCAGTTTTCAGGTCGTAAATTCTCTTTTTTATCAAAGAGACATTTCCTACAAAATCTTTTTATTGCACTTATTATTCGTAACATTCTTTTTTAAAATTGGTATAAAACCTCGCACTTTTTGATACTTAAAAAGGCTAATACCTTTATCTGCAAATACTTTTAGATTTATTCAGCAAGCCCTAATTAATTATTGAAAGCAGTTTCCTAATTTCCTAAAACTTTGTATTTCATCAACATTAGTTGTGAGAGAACCAGGGAAATCTCCTACCCCTGTCCATCATTCTATCATAGACTAATCGTGAAATATCTGGGAAAATTTTCTCGTCCTCTGCATATTTTTTGTTGTTTCCAAAAATCACTAAAATATAATTAGATGTTCGATCGGGACTATGTATAATTGCTGCATCTTGACGACTGCCAGAATACCAACCAACCTTAGAAAAAACCTGAGCATCTTCCGGTAACAATTCAGGGAAAAAACCCTGGACAGAATTATATTCTGTATTTTCCCAGTAATTCCGATCTAAATTGCGCTTCATAAAACTTTTAATTTTTTGGCTATGCTCTGGGGAAACAGCTTTTGTATATTCGATTTCATAGAGTAAACGTGCAACATCATAAGTTGTAACATAGTTTCTTTCTATTTTATTTGGTTTCTGTCGCATCTTTAAATCGAAACCTTGCGGACTCATTAAATCGAATTTGGGAATCGGAAAATTTTTCTGGCTTAAATTAATGTTTTGATATCCAGCACTTTTAAAAAAATTATTAACAGACAAGCGTTTATTATGCCAATCATTAAATTCAGAATCCGGTAGTTTTTTGTCCGATCTAGTATTAGTTATTACATCTAGAACATCACTGGCAATTTGATTATCAGACTTATTAATCATTTTTTCTAAATGTGCTTCAGGAATTGTTCCTGGAGCAATAACTCCTTTTTTCTCTTGAGCATAATATGCAACAATCCAAAATAGCTTCGATATACTAGCGGGAAATCGAGGCATTTTATCTTGATAATAAGCATAAAGACAACAAGTATCTTGACTCAGATCGATCAGACTAATTGATAAGTCTGTTGATGAAAATCCACGTTTTTCAACCTCTTGTATCACTTCCTCAACAATTGCCTGAAGTTCCTGGTTTCTATATGAAATAAAGGGAGGTTGTCTGTTGACGTTATAGCTTAATTTGGTGGGAAACTGCACAGATGTACTAGGAACATCGGGTGAACTTAAAGGTGGTCGATATATTGAGTTTTCTTGACCTGAATATCCCGGTGGTAATGTCGAATTGGAACTAGGTGTGAGCAAAGACATTTCATTATCCAAACTAACCTCTAATTGATAATCAGTAGGACTATTTTGAGCTGACAAAATAATCGTATATTCTCCAGGTTGAGTTAAGTTTTGCTTCCTTTCTCCATGAATTACAACATCTCTAGTGCTATTGGGAGCTTTGAGAATTGTTTTAATACTGGTGTTTAATTTCAAGCTGGAATTAGCTGTTACCTGAAATTTAAAGCAATGGGACTCGGATTTTTTTAAATATCCATATTTGAGATAACTTGATTGTACTAAATCCAGAAAATCTTCTTGGGTACAAACTGAATTTTGATTTCCTGCTACTTGGCGATCGCTACTTTTGAGACTAGGGAGAAGATTTACCACCAAGAGAACTCCAGATATTCCTATGATCAAACTACCGAGGACAAGAGAAACTCCCTTGAATCTTCGGCGTTTGTGACGTAGGCGTTTTTTATAAATATTGGGTTTAAAGTTAGGATGTTGCAATGTTAGTTTGCCTTACGATAATCAAAAATTTTCCAATTTCCGTTTTCTTGAATCAGTGAATAGGAATAGCTTCTGGTGCTAGTTCCAGATTGCCTATAGTCTATACCATTTGGTCCATAGAGTGTTCTATCTTCGTAGACACTAACCGTTAATTCAGGTTGCGCTCCCGATACCGAAAAAGAAATTATACTTGCAATTCTTGATGTTTTATACTTGTAGTATGAATTATTTCCGCGCAACCAATCTACCGAACCACCTGGTTTCGTAATATCTGTGTACAAAGGCCCAGATGTATAAAGATATCGACGAGCGGGAGTAGTATCGAAAGGGTGAGCAAAAACACGATTTTTAGAACTCAACCAGTTATTTACTAACCTCACAGCTTCATCTTGACTCAAATTTACTCTGGAACGAGATTGAGAAGGAGAACTATAAGTTTGAGGTATGGGATAAGGTGAGGATGGTTGAAAGTTGTTTGAGTTTGAAACTGGTGGTACTGGAACTTGGGAAATGGGTGCAGGAACAGAATCGGACAATTTCATTTCAATCTCGAAAGTTGTAGTTCCTTTTAAGGAAGCGAGATGAACAGCATAGGTTCCATTAATTGGTAGTTCTACTCCAGAAAGTAACTTGTTATCTGGAGTATAAATCCAAACACAGAGTTTCTCGTTATAGCTATAACTCAGTGTTTGTCCTTGTCTTCCCTGAAACACAAACCCAATATCATCATTAGAGCTAATCGTTCCTATTTTCTGAACTGTCTGTCCATCAATATTAATCACCTGTGGATTTGTCAAACTTCCCGGTGGTTTATTAGGACATTTTGTTGTTGAGTTGAAAGTAACTGTTGTGTTGATGATTTGAGAAATATCTGGTAGAGACTCGCAGCTACACAAACCAAAAAACAGAAAAACCAGGAAATACCCAACTCTAAAATCCTTTAAACTTAAATAAAATTTTTCGGCTTTCTTGAGCATAAGATTTTACCATTTGTCTATAAATTTTGTAATAGTGACATACTCCTACACTAAGCTGGCGCTATAGTGTAAGCTCTCTCGTTTCGTAGCCCTGCCATTGCATCGGGCTCCACGAGCTTTAAAGACGGAATGCCCTACCGCCCTATTTTTTATATTTATCGCATTTCCTAGGTTATGCTTCCCTACGGGATGCTGCGCAAACGCAAACAAGTCGCGGTCTATTACTATGCCGCAGTGCGGGCAAGAATGGGTTCGTATGTTTCTTGACTTTCTCACCACAATTTGAGCAATCTTGGCTGGTATTTTTGGGGTTTACTGCTATAGTCTTCACCTCCAGCATTTCCAGCTTTGACAGTCAAAATAGTTAGAAATTGGCCCCCAAATCGCATA
>NZ_JAAHHG010000131.1 GCF_010692555.1 Okeania sp. SIO3B5
ACGCGTACTTTGCTGAAAAATCGGCAAATTTTGGCAAATTTCACTGTTCCACTATCCCCTCATCTTCCGTTCTCCTTAAATCGTTAATCTACAATACTTTGAAACAGCCCTGCTCCCAGGAGGGGAAAATAGAAAGATTTACTGTTGAAGCACTCATAATAAGTTTTTTAATCACTAATTATCCGGACATGATATAAGAGAAAATAAGGTTCAATATTTCAAGCCTCTGACTTTCCTGCGGAATGCTACGCAAACAGGCAGAGGTACTGATAACTGATAACTGATAACTGATAACTGATAACTGATAACTGATAACTGATAACTGAAATGACTTTACCATATCTTTCTATTTTAATACAAAATAAATGGTTCCTAATTACTATTTTGATTGCAGCATTTGCAATTTCTACAGTATTAATAACTGCTTACAGATTTATTAATACAATTAAACGCATTCAAGATAGAGAACTAGAAAAACAGCAAGAAACAACTCGTCAACTTGACATTGAAGTTAAACGGGAACAACTTCTGGCAAAAATTATTAATCAAATTCGGTCTTCCTTAGATTTACAAACAATTCTAGAAACAACAGTGACAGAAGTTCGCTCCTTGTTGGATGGCGATCGCGTCATTGTTTATCAATTTTCTGCGGACAAGAGTGGTACAGTTGTGGCTGAATCTGTGGGAAAAGAATGGACACCTAGTTTACATCAAGAAATTCAAGATACCTGTTTTCAAAGTGGTGAAGTAACTCGTTATCAGAATGGGCATCGTTGGAGTGTCAACGATATTCAAACAGCAAATTTAACCGAGTGTCATCGTCAACTACTAGAGCGGTTTGAAGTAAAAGCTAATCTAGTTGTACCAATTATTAGCCTTCAAAGTCAGTACATTAACTCAAAGCTGGAAAACAAGACATATCCAGTCAATCAACTTTGGGGTTTATTAATAGTTCATCAGTGTCGCGCTCCCCGAGATTGGCAAGATACTGACCTAAAATTAATTGACAGAATTGCCGAACATTTGACAGTCACGATTCAAATGGCTCAACAAGTTCAAGAACTTCAGGAAAGTAAAGAAACAATTGAACAAGTCAAAGAGCGTGAGTTAGAACAACAACGAGAAAAAGCTAGCCAACTAGATATACAAGTTAAGCGAGAACAACTCTTAGCCAAGATTATCGATCAAATTCGGTCTTCCTTAGATTTACAAACAATTTTAGAAACAACAGTGACAGAAGTTCGCTCCTTGTTAGATGGCGATCGCGTGGTTGTTTATCAATTTGCTGCTGACAAGAGTGGTACAGTTGTGGCTGAATCTGTGGGTAAAGAATGGACACCTACTTTACATGAAGAGATTCACGATACCTGTTTCCAAAGTGGTGAAGTAACTCGTTATCAGAATGGCCATCGTTGGAGCGTCAACGATATTCAAACAGCAAATTTAACAGAATGTCATCGCCAACTGCTAGAGCGGTTTGAAGTAAAAGCTAATCTAGTTGTACCGATTATTTGCTTTCATAGGCAATACATTAACTCAAAGCTTGAAAAAAATGCAGAACCCGATCTTTCTGGTGAACTTTGGGGTTTATTAATAGTTCATCAGTGTCAAGCTCCGCGAAACTGGCAAGAAAGTGACCTAGAATTAATTGACAGAATTGCCGAACATTTCACAATCGCGATTCAAATGGCTGAACAGGTTCAAGAACTTCAGGAAAGTAAAGAAACAATTGAACAAGTCAAAGAGCGCGAGCTAGAACAACAACGAGAAAAATCTCGCGAATTAAATATACAATTTAAGCGAGAACAACTCTTAGCCAAGATTGCTAATCAGATTCGCTCTTCCTTAGATTTACAAAGAATTTTAGAAACAACAGTAACAGAAGTTCGCACCTTGTTAGATGGCGATCGCGTCGTTGTTTACCAATTTGCTGCAGATATGAGTGGTACAGTTGTGGCTGAATCTGTGGGTAAAGAATGGACACCTACTTTACATCTAGAGATTCAAGATACCTGTTTCCAAAATGGTGAAGTAACTCGTTATGAGAATGGTTATCGTTGGAGTGTCAATGATATTCAAACAGCAAATTTAACCGAATGTCATCGCCAACTGCTAGAGCGGTTTGAAGTCAAAGCTAATCTAGTTGTACCAATTTTTAGCCTTCAAAGTCAATACATTAACTCAAAGCTTGAAAATAACACATATCCAGCAAATCAACTTTGGGGTTTATTAATAGTTCATCAGTGTTACGCTCCTCGGAGCTGGCGACAAACTGACTTAGAATTAATTGACAGAATTGCCGAACATTTGACAGTGGCGATTCAAATGGCTCAACAAGTTCAAGAACTTCAGGAAAGTCAAGAAACAATTCAAAAAGTCAAAGAGAATGAGTTAGAACAACAACGAGAAAAATCTCGCAAACTAGATATACAAGTTAAGCGAGAACAACTCGTAGCAGAGATTACTAATCAGATTAGGTCTTCCTTAAATTTACAAACAATTCTAGAAACAACAGTGACAGAAGTTCGCTCCTTGTTGGATAGCGATCGCGTAGTTGTTTACCAATTTTCTGCGGACATGAATGGTACAGTTGTGGCTGAATCTGTGGGGGAAGAATGGACACCGACTTTACATCTAGAGATTCAAGATACCTGTTTCCAAAGTTGTGAAGTAACTCGTTATCAGAATGGTTATCATTGGAATGTCAATGATATTCAAACAGCAGATTTAACTGAATGTCATCGCCAACTGCTAGAGCAGTTTGAAGTTAAAGCTAATCTGGTTCTGCCGATTTTTTGCGCTCCAGATCGAGATGCTAATCTGAAGCGTCATAATGGCTTTGTTGTAGCCACTCCCACTCAACTTTGGGGTTTGTTAATAGTTCATCAGTGTCGTGCTCCTCGAGATTGGCAAGATAATGACTTAGAACTCATGGATGAAATCGCAGGGCATTTAACAATCGCGATTCAAATGGCTCAAAGAGTTCAAGAACTTCAGAAAAGCAAAGAAACTATCCAAGCTCTATACAAAATTACTTCAGCTCGAGGTCGCAGTTTTGAACAACGGTTACAAGGATTGCTAGCCATGGGGCGAAGAAATTTTAATATGGAGATTGGGATTCTCTCCCAGATAGAAGGCGATCGCTATCAGGTTATTGAAGCTCAACTTCCCAGTAAAGCTACGATTAAAGGAGCAGTTTTTGAACTCAAACAAGCCTACTGCCAAGAAACCATGCGAGGCAGAGGAATCGTTTGTATTGAATCTGCGAATACCCCTGAGTGGAATAATCATCCCTGCCATACTACATTTGGATTAAAGTCATACATTGGTATCCGTGTAATTTGTAATGGCAAAGTCTATGGTACTCTGAGTTTTTCTAGCCTTAGTCCTCGCCTGACACCCTTTACAGGAGTAAATCAGGAACTGTTGAAATTGATGGCTCAGTGGATTAGTGGAGAAATACAACGTCAGGAAGTAGCAGAAGAATTAAAACGAACCCGGGACCAAGCTCTGGTTGCCATGAAAGCCAAAGGGGAATTTTTAGCCACAATGAGCCATGAAATCAGGACACCAATGAATGGGGTGATTGGTATGACGGGATTGTTGTTGGATACCCCTCTAGAGGAAAAGCAACGCAATTTTGTCGAAACTATTCGTAATTGTGGGAACTCACTGCTAACAATTATCAACGATATTCTAGACTTTTCCAAAGTTGAATCTGGCAATCTAGAGTTAGAGAAGCAGCCATTTGAGATTCATATTTGTGTAGAGGATGCTTTGGATCTATTGGCTCCGAAAGCAGCAGACAAAAACTTAGAATTGGCTTACATGATTGATGTGCAGACTCCTTATACTGTGCTTGGGGATGTAACGAGAGTACGACAAATTTTAGTAAATTTATTGGGAAATGCTATTAAGTTTACCCATGAGGGGGAAGTTGTAGTTTCCATCAGTTCTAAATCTCTTGATGATACCCAGACAGAAATTTGTTTTGCTGTCAAAGATACAGGAATCGGGATTCCTGAAGATAAGAAGGATCGATTATTCAAGTCATTCAGTCAGGTGGACTCATCTACCTCACGTCAATATGGTGGTACTGGCTTAGGATTAGCTATCTCTAAACGTCTCAGTGAAGTGATGGGAGGTCGAATGTGGGTTGAGAGTCAAGTGGGAGAGGGTTCAACCTTCTACTTTACGATTAAAGCTGAAGTCCTTGACTCGGATACTAATCAACGTTTGTTCAATACAGAGTCTATACTCAACGATAAGAAAGTTCTAGTTGTTGACGACAATGCCACCAATCGTAAAATTCTCAAATTCCAAATGGAATCTTGGGGAATATATCCCAGGGTAGTGGCTTCAGGGAAGGAAGCACTCCAGGAATTAGATAACCAAAAAGAATTCGATCTGGCTATTCTGGATATGCAAATGCCCGAAATGGATGGTGTCACTTTAGCCCAAGAAATTCATACATATCCTCGATATAGCGACTTGCCTTTAGTGATGTTAACTTCGATTGCATACCTCGAAGATAATTTAGACGAATTTGAAAGTGAATTTGCTGCTTTCCTGAATAAACCTATTAAGCAATCTGAACTTTGCAACACTTTGCTCAAAGTTTTCGGTGGACAGCCAATTAAAGTCAAGCAATCTCGTCCTCCCCAAAAGTTGGAAATCGATCCAGAAATGGCTAAACGTTTGCCTTTGAGAATACTGTTGGCAGAAGATAATATAGTGAATCAACAGTTGGCAGTACAATTGCTGGAAAAGATGGGATATTATGCTGATGTGGTAAGTAATGGTATAGAAGTCATTGAGGCTATAGATCGTCAGCCCTATGATGTGATTTTCATGGATGTCCATATGCCAGAAATGGATGGTTTAACAGCCACAAAACGGATAGTTACGGAAAGGGATGCTACCAAACGACCTCGGATTATTGCTATGACAGCGAATGCCATGCAAGGCGATCGCGAAGTATGCCTAGAGGCTGGTATGGATGATTACATCAGTAAACCAATTCGAGTGGAAGAGTTGATTCAAGCATTACTTAAGTGTGAGCCTATAGAGAAACCATTACCAGTTCAAACTTTTGCAGAAGCAGAGCTAGTATCATCTCAAGATTTGGATGAACAATTAATTAAATCATCTCCCAAAATATCAGATGCAAATGGAGATTCTGAGCAATTGTCCGATCCAGTGAAACATCAAGATTTTGAGAGTGAAATTTCTAGCAAAACTAATTCAGAATCAGCTAAACCTGCAATTGATCAAGATGCTTTAGACAGATTGCGAGAACTGTTTGGGGAAAATGCAAATGATTTTATTGAGAATATGGGTAATATTTTTTTAGAGGAAAGCTCTAAACAATTAGAAAATATTGCAACTGCGATTCAGGAAAAAGATGTAGTAAAAATGACATTACAAGCTCATACCTTAAATGGAAGTTGTGGTAGCATCGGAGCATACAATTTAGCTGAAATTTGCAGAGAAATGGAAATATTAGGTCGATCAAAAATGACTGAAGGAGCATTGCAGCTACTAGATAAAATGTATGTGGAATATGAACAAGTTAAATTAGAATTGAAAGAAATAATGCAAGACTCTCTAAGCCATTCTTCATAAAATTAGAAGTACATCAATGATCCCCCGCGCATCCCCCTTAAAAAGGGGGACTTCCAGTTCCCCCCTTGAAAAGGGCAGGGCTGTTTCAAAGTATAGTATATTAACGATGAGCGGGAGAATGGGAGTAATGGGCATAGAGGAACAGTGAAATTTGTCAAAATTTGCCGATTTTTCAGCAAAGTACGCGTCGTTAAGCTCTGAGAAAATATTTAGTTCAACGTCGCTTAAAAGCCCCTATCCCCGTGTCTGGTGTGTCTGGTGCGTCCCCGCGTCTATTGAGAATGAAACAGCCCTGCCTTGAAAAGGGGGGTTAGGGGGGATCTCCTGACTTCTCTCAAGTTAAGTTAGAATTGAAAGAAATAATGCAAGATTCTCTAAGCCATTCTTCATAAAATTAGAAGATTTATTGGCAGGATGGAGACAGGCAGGATGCCTGCTCCCACTTACCACTTACAGCGTATTCCATATTAGTGAGGTACATCAGTCGCGGGCAAGATGCCCGCACTACAAGAATTTTACGATTTATATTTGTACCTCATATACCTGGAATCTGCTGTATATTGATCCCGCCCCTCAGCAATGCTATATTTTGAGCAGTGAATAGAGCGATCGCTTTCTACTTAGACAGCTAAGAATTGTTTACTTTAGCTCTCAAAGGCATACCAACCAGGTCCTTCAAAGGTAAAACCGGGAACGTTGGCAATAACGTTGTCTTTGTTTTCTTCGGTACCTGTAAAAAAGTGAACTGGGGTTCCTGTTGATGCAGATGCATTTTCATTGAAAAAGCGGTAAACGGGAACTGCATCAGCAGGGGCAGTGGTTTCAGAAAAAGCGTAGAAGGCTATACCATCAGTTTCTAACACTGGAAACTGACTTGTAATTTCGTCTGGGGACTGGAGGGTGTAGAAAAATGTACCCGTTTGTTGGTTTTCAAATCGGTATACTGGTAATGCTCCTGTAATATCGGAAGAGGGGGTGTTAAATTCTATCCCTTCGTAGCGATAGCGATTAGTGTTGTTTTGGCGATCGCTAAATTCGGCTTGACTAGCAGTAAAAAAGTGAGACTGAGTTTGTTCGTCCCAAAAACGATGAACTACTTCACCTGTTAGGGAGTCAGTTTCGCCAGAAATTGGTGTTCGCGCACCCTGGGGTGGGTTGTTTACTGGTAGCTCTGGAATAGTTGGTGGGGTAATGGAAGGAGGTACTAAAACTGGTAGTTCCGGTGGTTCGATTTGCTGTTGTAAGATTAAATCTTGTTCCATAGTTAAGTGTATTGATTTTGTGGTTAGTGTTGGGATAGTAACACTCATTTTTGCTCAGAAGCCAGCTATATCTTTTTTCCGGCGTTGGTGAATTAGGATATGATACTAATCTTAATTACTTAGGAGTCAGGAGTCAGGAGTCAGGAGGGAAGAAAGAACAAGAAACCCCGAATATAAGGAGAAAGTTTTTTGGTCGGGTAAGCGGAACAGAGTTCTATCGCGCTCTTATTCCGGACAGATATCATACCTCTTTTCACCAACGCCTTTTTTCCTACTAATCTTAAATCTAGGAGATAATAATTATGTAAAAGATTTAGAACTGTCTATGTACCAATTACCATTAATTGATTTTATAGGTGAAAACGTCCACTCAAAACCATCTTTAGCGGAGAAGGAGTATTCACCCATATTTTTTAAGGTAAAAATGTCCAAACCACCTAACTCTGTGTTGCTTCTTAGAAAATCTGCAAATGCTTCATGTACTGCCCTATGCTGTTCAAATGGGTTCACAAGACTGAAAAATTGCATTTGAAAGGACTCTTCGGCTGTGTGTGCCCTTGCAATGGAGCCTAATGGACTACCCACAAATGCCCAAGAATTATCTGAAACTTCTGAAAAATCAATATTTCTTGTTTCATACCATCCTGGGACATCTGTGGCTGGGTCTAAAGCAATAACGTTATTCACGCCTCCAGAATTCATATTGGCAATTTCCCAAGATACATAGGAACCAAGACTGTGACCAATTAGGTTCAGATTATCGCCAGATATTCCTAAGTTACTCAGCATACTTTTAGCTGTTTCTGCTACTGGTTGAATCCAAGGGGTAGACTCTCCTAAGCCAGCAACCCATGACTCTGGGTTAAAAATATCAAAGTCGTTATTAGCTGCACTACTCCAATCTAAAGTTAAAACCTGGTGGTCGTCAGGGGCATCACTTTTTACAGCATTGGCTAAATTTCCCATATTTCCTGAATTGCTAGCATTGCCGTGAATAACCAACCATGTAGGAGTATTGGGTTCGATCGCTGCGCCATCAATTGATTGGATGCTGATGTTCTTTTCTTCACCATCATCATTTCTCGCAGTTCCTGATACTTGTGATACTTCTTCAGCAGACCAAGCTAAATCAAAATAGGCATCTCCACCTCGCTCGTAGTAAATTGTTGCAATCCAATATTTGCCTGTTGTATCGGGTGTAAACACATGAGTGTTACCACCGTAGGCTTTACTGAATCTTCTTGGATCTGTAATAACTTCTGTATTGCCACCATCAACTGGTAAGCTAGTGATCCAGTAACCGTCATCGGCTCTAACATTGAATGTGTATGTTTTACCCGCCTCAAAATTAGCTTGCGTAAACAGTTCTAAAACAAAATCATCATCAGGAATTGCCGATCTAGGACTTCCTTGTCCCCAATTCCCAGAAAAACCTTTTTGCCCATTACTTAAGGTATTAGACCCAAAATTGTTGTCTATATCAATGGAAAACTGCTTCCAATCTTCTAAACGATAGGCTTTAACATACCACTGATTTTCAAAGTCAAACTTCTCAATAGAAATTTCCTGGCCATCTATAACAGCAACTGCACTATCATCCTCAGCTTTTAACACTGCTACTTCAGTCGCAGTTAACTCCTCTCCTCTGACAACAGCAGAGAAAATCGCCCCCTCATCCCCAGCAGCATCTACTATATTAATTTCATAATCAAAATAATGACCTATTTCCTCTAAGACGACGGAAGCGATCTCTCCAGGATTAGACGCATTTAGCTCTAGCCATTCCTGAGATATATAAATAGTCTCTGTTGCACCAGCAAAAGCTCCATCTGCTCCAGCAATATCATCAGTAGAAACAACTTCTATTTCTGGAATTTGACTAAAGTCACCTGCTAACCACTGTTGACTTATAGCATTAGCAGTCTCTACATTCCAACTATCGCCAAAAGCCAAATTCATTTTGTCTGAAAAATTAGGATCGGCAGCAAATTGTTTGAGTTGTTCGGAAACCTGGAAAGCTATTTCACCTGTTAATAAATCCTTACCTGCTAACCCACTAACATTTAGTATACTGGGGTTGTTTGGAAGGAGTAAAGCGTCACTGTCATCTGTTGTTTGAGTCGGAATACTAACCCCTGAAGTTACATCACTACTAGGAATATTATTTATCCCCAACGTCTCAGTTTCTTGATTACTAAAACCAGCGATCGCCTGGTCTAAAAATCCTGTTCCCTCTAATATTTCTAAATCATTCATTGTTAGATTTATATGAATTTTTACGACAAAATCCACCCTATCTATATAATAAAATTTATTATCCTCCCCATAGAATTAAGTAAAATCAAGGATTACTAAATACAAGAAAATATCTATATCCGTAATTCTCTGGAGATGGTGATAGTTTTCGGAATTTTTATTCAGTGTTTACACTTATCTAAGTATATTTGAGTAATATTTATCACCTAAGTAAAATTAATCATAAGCGAGTTAATGCTAGGGTTCAACTAGCAAAAGTTAGGATTTTTGGTTATGCTTAGGTTAGGTGTTTATCTGCATAGCATAAAATGGCATCAAAAAAAGATGAAGTTTTTGCTGAAGCTGCAAAATATTGGGACTTAGAAAGGCTCTATAAAGCTTTAGCAGCAGTCAAGCGAAGAATCTCTCCTGGCTCTCGCAAGGGATTAACAGATACAGAAAAGCTTTATTTACGGGGAATACTCTGTGGTCATAGTCCTGCTGAAATAGCTAAGAAACTATATAGAAGTCCTAAAGGTGTTGAGGTGTATGTGTGCAAAACTTTATACCAATATCTCAAGCAACTTGTGGATACATCGAGCGAACAGATGGGAAATTGGAGAAATATTCATACATGGTTGGAAGATGCAGGATATAAAACGCTCTCGTCTGTTGAATCTAAATTAAATCATAATTCTTTGCCTTCGGAGGCGCTGGTAAAGATAGTTAATATGGATTTTGAGAATTCAAATACATTAAATATAGATATTAATATTCAATTATCATTTCCTTCAGATTCAGAAACAGAAGAGGCAGAAGATTCAGAGGAATAATTATTCTAATTTATGCTATAGCTTTTTCATTTGAAATGCGGAAACAGAGTCTTGCTCAAAAGGGAACAGGGAACAGGGAACAGGGAACAGTAAAGAAGAAAAACACTATTAAATAGTAGGTTTGCACAATAATTAATGGATACTCAAGACAGGATTTTTTGATTAGAAAAAAGCTCAATCTAGATTTACATTTCATTTGAAAACACTATATATCAAAAAAATCATTAGTTGTAATACTAATATCATTTTCCAATAAGAGCGCAATATAACTCCATTCCACCTTTAATAATGAGACTAAAAGAAAGTAGGGAAAGAAACAAAACTCACATTTATAATTCTCCTTTGTCCTAACTACTCCCTACTCCTGTACGGGCGAATCGCGATTCGCCCCTACCCCCTATTTAAGATAAATTTGCCGTAATTGATCGATAGTTTCTACAGTCTTGAGAGAGCCAAGAATTTCTTCTAAAATCTGAATATTTTCAATAGTATTAATCTCTGAAAATACCTCTTTTCCTGACTCGCCAAATTTTAATTCTAATCCTATTTCTATTCCAGAAAGTATTCCACGTTTTTCACCTCTTTGTTCACCTTGTTGTTGACCAATTTCAATTCCTTGTTGTTGACCAATTTTTACTCCTTCTTGTAATATTTGTTGATACCAAGGAGATTCTTGTAAAACTGCCATATCCCACCTCATTATTTGTTGTACTACTTCCGTTTCTAATACAAATGTAGCAAAAAATGCTAGTAAATTTTCTAATTCTGAGAGTTGTTCATCCTCCCGTAAAAGTTGTAATGCTTGTCTGATAGTTCCTTCTTCTCCTCCATCTTTAAGAATAGGAACAAAAGGAAGTAGAGAAGGAAGTGGCTGTTGGAAAACTGCTTGTGCTTCTACTTCCCACAGATTAATAACTCGATAGTTTTGATACGCCCTCACATCAAGAAATTCTGACTCGTAACAATTGACTATTTCTGTATTTTGGCTTGGTTGCAGAATATTAATTAATACAGGATAAACAGGTTTTTGGTACTTTTCTTCTGCTAATGCAGCATAAGCACGCATCCGACGTGGCATTTTTGCATCATACCTTAATTGCATTTCATTCAGAACCAGAAATTCTCCATGTTCTTGAGTGGAAACACGGACTAAAACATCTCCTTCTCGACTTACCCATTGGAAGTCTGAAGAAATTATTTCTTTGACAGTAACATTGGCAATTTTTGTCACCCATTCTACCCAACGACTAGGGGCGATTCCAATTATACGTTTACTGCTAATATCTACTTTTTTTGCTTTTTTTGTCATCCTATAAATCTATAGCAATTATCAAATTATCGGGTACAAAATTCTAGGTTTCAGGGAACATAGAGTAGTGGACTGACACACCTTAAATGGTGCATTAGATTCAATTGAAAATTCAAAAGTCAAAAGTCAAAAGTAAGAATTTTGGCGTTGCTGAATTGAAGTATGAGTGCGCGATTGTTTGGTTCTGGTAAAGCCCCCTAATATCATGTCCGGTTGAATACTTATTATTAAGGTAGTAGGGGAGTAGGGGAGTAGGGGAGTAGGGGAGTAGGGGAGTAGGGAACCCACCCCTAACCCCTCCCAGGAGGGGAAAATAGAAAGATTTACTGTTTAAGCACTCATGATAAGTTTTTTCATCACTGATTATCCGGACATGATATAAATCCCCCAAAATTGGGGGACTTTTAGAGTTTTATTCCCCCCAAAATTGGGGGGCTAGGGGGGCTTGCATCATACCCAGAATCAGCAACGCCAGAATTTTCAAGTTAAAAGCTAATGCACAGTTTTAGATGTGTCAGTCTACTAGAAATAAAAATCTATTGCACAGTTTTAGCTGTGTCATATCATGTCCGGATAAGAGCGTGATCAAAAATTTTTTCTCATGAGCGCCTTTTCTTCCCTTCTGCCTTCCCCTCCTGGGAGGGGTTAGGGGTGGGTTGCCTCCTGCCTTACCTACTCCAAAGTGTAAGTATTCAACCGGACATGATATCAGTCCACAGTCCAGTAGGATAAAATAATTACAGCAGATTTCGGGCAAATGATGTACAGGATAAATCGTGAAAATCATGTAGCGTGGGCATCTTGCCTGCGTTTAGGCATCTTGCCCGCGCGGGTGTACCTCATAACAACAGAAAGCGCTTTCATTAATGGATAATTGATAATGGATAATTGATAATTACCTCTGGTTAAAACCGTTCTTGATTGAATATAAAGAAATATTATTTCTTCTCTTGGTCGATTGGATATGACGAGGGGACCTCGCCATCCCTCGACCGCTTTTTTTCCCCTTAAAAGGGGAGGCTTTAAACCAGAATTATTTAATTATTAATTATTAATTATTAATTATTAATTATTCGGTAATGTCCGTACCTGCTCCCTAATAACGAAAATCACCTAATTCCAGCGCCTAACTCTTAGGCTCTATCCAAACCTTTATACCCTCCACTCTGAGAGCTTGGTTGCGAGTACCACAATATGCACCATTAGAATAAACAGGTAAATCTCCCATATTCTGAACGTGAGCTGTATAGAATACATCATAATTGGCAGCTTGAATACCTGCAAGACGAACCGCAAATCCTTCTATTCTTCTAGCTTTGCCACGTTCTCCAGCTAATTTTCCTGTTTCTAACCAAGGAGTATCCCCTATTCCAGAAACATGAGCCATGTATTCAAGGTTTAATCCAGGAATAGAGGGTTCTATATTTATTTGAAAAGCTTCTACACGAAAACCTTGGCCTCGAGTACCTGCATATTCTTGACTGCCAAAGATGCGATCGCCAATATTTTGTATATGAACTAAAACTTTCAACCCTACAGAAACTGTTGATGTTTGATTAGTAGTTTCTCCCGACATCATATTTGGTTTTTCAACAGTGGGAGAATTTTGAGATACTTCCACACCAGGAACAATAATAATTTCGTCTACAGGTTTTGTATTTCCAGGTGTTGGATCTTCTAAAATCATCACATCTGGATCGTCAATAGTTGTTTGATTAGGTTCTGCACCACCAGAAGGTACTACTATTAAAGGTGGTAAACTTGGAGCAGTTGATTTTGTATTAGTTGGTTGAGTAGCAATATTTTGAGTTCTATCTAGTTCTTCTAGTGCCGGAAGTTTAACTCTAGATGTTGTGGGTGAAGAATCATTAGGAATTGTTAGTTTTCCTCTAGATATAGCTAACATTAGTTTTTTGTCAAAGCTGGTATTAACTTTTTCCTCCAATTCCAACCACTGCTCATCATCTAAATTTTTACCCTGTTTGACAAGGGTTAATACTGCTGAAAGTGGATGTGTATTTGCAATTAGAGCTTGAGCATCATCTGGTAATTGATCGGATTTTGTATTAGAAATTAATTGGTGTAATTCTTTGGCTTTTTCCTTAACTGGTTGTAAAGGAGGAAATTCTGGTTGCTCTTGATGAGCGATCGCCAAGATTTGATTAAGAATATCTAAAACTGGTTGACTGTTTGATGATTCTGTGGTTGAAGTTATTGCTTTAATTAAGTTTTCTAAGTCTGTGAAGGAAAATATTGCCCCAGCAGAAACTTGAGATGTTTTTGCCAACTCTAGTCCCTGCTCTTTGAGAGTAGCAAAGTCTCTACCATAGGCCATCAATTCTTCTAGTAAACTTTCCGAAGGAGGAGTACCTGCATTCTGTAGTTCTTTAGCTGCTAGGGAGAGACGAATACCCAATTTAGGAAAATTGTCTGATAGAGAAGCTAGTTTTTCCAATAAGTTACGATTGGCTGTTTCCATATTATTGTTAGAGTATATTTATCAAGAAAGGCAGAAGGCAGAAGGCAGGAGGCAGAGGGCAGGAGGCAGAAGGCAGAAGGCAGAAAGGAATTCTGACTCCTGCTCTCTAAAAAGGTGATAAAACCCTACCCTCACTCGCGGTGCCTAAAATTGGTTGGAGTTAGAAACCTCATCCAATTGTTCCTTCTGGCCTTAGCATAGCTGCCTTCTGCCTTCGTTCATATAATTACAGTTTTATATATTACTTGAGAAGATACATCTGACATCAAGTCCGGCAGCATCGGTATGATAAATTCCAGATAAGGAATAAGAAAAAAGATTTGAAAGAAAGAAAAAGTAGATATTTCCGAAGTTTTTACACAAATGATACCAACGGACATGATATGATTGAAAGAAAAAACTCAAAAATCAAATTCTGATACCTTTGATAAAAATGTTTGATGCAACCCATGAAATTTTGAATGATGGTCGTATTTATAAATACAAAGTGACTCAACATGGGCAACCAATACCATATAGTGAGGTTTTAAACTTATGGCAGTATGAGTCAAACTTTCGTTCCTTCTTTATCTCACTTTTATCTGAGTCTCCTTTTTCTGCCTATAGATGGGAAACACCACCTATTACAAAAGATACCGCAAACCGCCAATTTGAATTCGTATTGCTTAATTCTCCAGGATTAGCAAGTAACCCAGACAAAACCACATTTCGTGATTATTTCACAACTGACGATCTTAACAATGGAATAGTTGTATTTGAAAATTTAGGGAAAGATGCAATACTGGTAGTTCCATCTCCGAGGGATTCAAATTCCTCCAGGGAAGGAACTGCTTTTTCAGCTTATTCTCATCTAGCAGCTTTCATTCGTGGTGCATCAGATGTTCAAAAACAGGCATTGTGGCGAATTGTGGGACAAACTGTGCAACAACAAATTTCAGACCGCCCACTTTGGGTAAGTACGGCGGGTGGTGGAGTAGCTTGGCTCCATATCAGATTAGACTCTCGACCAAAATATTACGGGTACAGAATATACAGTTTATCAGATATAGAAGAACAAAAATAGGGATAAATAGAAAAATAATAGCTATTTCTATTGCCAATTTGAAACTTAAGGTGCTATTGTTATTATGAGTATGAGGGCGCGTAGCTCAGTGGATAGAGCACCAGATTCCGGTTCTGGGTGTCGGGGGTTCGAATCCCTCCGTGCTCGTTTCAATATATATCCTGACTAACTGAAATATTAGGTATTCCTGATTTTTTGGCATTGCTGAGAGGCGGGTTAACGAAGTCAGAAGTCAGAAGTTAACCCACCCCTCGCCCCTCCCCCTCCCTGGAGGGGAAGTAGGGGATTTGAGCAACTCTCCAAAAATATTGCGCCCTAAAAGGCGGGGTTTTAGACCCATGTTATTTTGATAAATATAAGTGTTATGTGGGGCAGGCATCCTGCCTGCCATGCTCTGCCTGTCCAAAAATATTAAGAACGGGATGCCCATTCCACTTCCACAAAACTATTAAAATCGTCCCGCATTAATGGCCGAAACCGTTGCCTGTTCCCCCCACAAATCAACCCGTCCCCGCGTCTCCGCGTCCCCGTGTCCCCGTGTCCTACCCCCACCAACCAATTTTTTCAGCAGACCCTATTCAGGTATACCTTCCTCCTCTTGGCCACCCTGAGTTGGTAATTTTTCTCCAACTGGTGCGTCTTCTGCTGCTGTTGACTTTGCTGTATTACAGTTAGAACTATCAAAATTAAATTCATATTGATAAAGTTTTGAGCGATCGCTACTGGAAAAAGATTGATTATTGACTGCACCTATAGCTGCTTCATCTAGCACTGAATGACCACTTTCTAGTAATAATTTTGGTCCATCAGTAATACCGCCATCTGGACTAACTAATACTCCTACAGCAGCTTTACCTTCTAACTTTTGCTCGCAAGCTGCTTCTGGATAAGTATTAGCAATAGTTGTAGGTTCAGTCAAATTATCTTCTTCTAATTGCAATTCTATTGCCCACTGTAGATAAGCACCCACAGCACCTAAAGCGTTATCCCTTGATTGTGATTCTTCAGCAAGAGCAGCATTTTCTTGCTTTTGTTGCTGTAGTTTTGCTAACAGTGAACCTTTAAACTCTCCTTGCTGCTGTATTGGTGGGGATGCTTCAGGTTCTGGTTCCTGCTGTACTGATGGAGATGGTTCAACAGTAGGTGTTATTACTGGTGTTGGTGGTTTAGTTTCTTCGACAGTAGCAGCAGCAACTTTTTCTTCAGGTGTTGGAGATGGTTGAGGGACGGGAATAGTCGTGGTAACTTTTTGTTGCTTTTGTTGTTCAAATTTTTCTAATAATGAACCTTTAAACTCTTTTTGTGTTTCTGGGGTAGGAGATGGTTTAGGAGTTGGAGCAACAGAAGGAGTTTCCTGAACTTCAACTTCAACTTCTGATTGAGAGTTGTTAGTTTCAGTTGGTGCAGGAGTAACAACAGCTATCTTTTGTTGTTGTTTTGTTTCTTCTACTATATCCTGAATAGTCTTTCCTTCTCGTAACTGCCTAACTATTGGTGCTTCTGACAGTCTCCCTTTTTTTGTGGGGTCTGGTGTTGGAGGAGTTGAAGGAGTTGGAGGAGTTCCTGTTGCTATAGGTTGTTTCTCTGTTTGAGTATTGGTATCATTTTGATTTGGAGCAATAGCAATTTGATTTTCCTCTTTATCTTGGTAACGTCGTGGAGGCAATTTTAAATTAGCTGAGTATGACCCCCTAGTTGAATTTTCAACTATAGAAGTTTGTTCTTGAGGGTTTATTTCTAGAGTTGAACGACGTGATAAACCAGACTCATAGACTTCATCTGTCAAATTCAAATTTTTTCTGATTTGATATTCATCTATTTCATTTTGATTTGATTGTTGTTGTGAGTCAACTCGAAATATCTCTGGTGGTTGACTATTTCTACTAGGTAACGGGGGCGGGGATATTGGTAATGGGGACCGGGGTATGGATGGATAATTGTAGGAAAATTCGCTTGGTGATGAATTTCTGGGCAACCTAGAGACGGAAGGAGTGGATCTGGAGCGGGTAGAAGAGGATGAGGTAGTAGAATCTTTTGGTGGTAATTTTGGTAACTTGTAATCTGAGGGATCTACAGGTATTGTTGGTAGTTCTGAGGATGATGATTCGGAGACAAAAGGTAGTTCACTTGGAGATGGTGGTGAAATGGGGGATAAGTTGGATGGTGTTTGTATGGTTGAGAATGTAATTTCTGGTTCTTCTGGTTGAGGGAGGAGTTCGAGTTGTTCTGGTGTTAATTCTATTAATCCTACTGTTGGTGGTAATTTGGCTTTCTCGGAGAATAGGGATAATTTTGGCAGGTTAATTCCTAATATGGCATGGATGCCCACAGAGGTTAAGAGTGCTATCCATATTGGTTGACGGAGGGTGTCTATAATGGAAGGTTGTTCTATGGGTTGATTCAGGTCTAGGGAAGAAAAGTCAGACATATTAGGAAACTCCTATAATAAGCGATAAATATACTGTATAAATAATATCGCTTCAATTTGCATTTTAACTTCCCTGGCGGGAAGTCCCGCGCTCTCGGTCAGGGGAGCGGAGGGATGGTCAAGCCAGGGCCAAGAGTAGGATACCTCCACAAATAAAACCTTCCTATACCCTTGACAAGCTAGGAGATATGCATGTTATTATTAAGGTCAACACAGGGGGAGGACATCACCTCTGTTAAAACAGCGGTCATTTTTTTCTGACTGAAGAATCCCGCGTTGTCGCGCCATGCGCAACGTCGGGAGTATGTCAACATTATAGGGAATAGGGAACAGGGAATAGGGGTTAGGGGTAGGTCCCCATCTCCCCATCTCCCCATCCCCCCATCAATTTTTCGATCGCGTGACAATAAATAGACCCTGCCCAAGAATGGGGGACTCTTAGAGTTTTATTCCCCCCAAAATAGGCTTGATCGGGTAGCTCTGCATCATACCCAGAATCAGCAACGCCATAATTTATGGATAAGAATTGATTTGATTTTGTATTTTTACCAAATAAATGTCTAATATCAAGTCTCATTAATTAGCCATTATAAATTAGCTATCTTTAGTCATCTTTAGATGACTTCTACTTTGAGCCAAGAAATTCATTTCTTGGCGGATGACATGGTTGCCAAGTTCGCCAAGTTCGCCAAGCCAAGTTCGCCAAGGATTTCAATCCTTGGCTAATAGTTTAAGTCATCTTAAGATGACTCTTGAGAAGTATGCCATCTTTTTATATTGTGGTTAATCAGTGCAACTTGATATAATCAACTTCTCCACCAAAAAAGTAGGGACGTTGCATGCAACGTCCCTACCTACTCCCTACTCCCTACTCCCTACTCCCTACTCCCTACTCCCTACTTCCAAAAAGCGATCGCTAATTTCTGATCCAGAAATCGTCTGCTCCTAAGGATGGACTACCTGTTAAAGTTGCAAATTGAGCACCACTACCGAAACCAGGTGAATTACCATTAGGATTATAGAATAAGTTACCATTGCTACTGTTGTAGACAATTACTCCATCTGAGGTTGCTGCAGCAGCATCACTAGAAACGACATCAAACTCATTTGGGATGCTGAAGCCTGTTCCTGCAGCACTGTTTATAGCAGTAAAACTGCTGCGATCTAGAATAATTATGTCTCCTGGTGTTTGAGAAAAATCAGTAATTTCATCTATACCAAAATCCTCTGGTTCAAATGCTTCATTACTATTGAAGATAAAGCGGTCAATACTAGCGCCACCTGTGAGTACATCGTCTCCTGCTCCACCATTGAGGCGATCGCGACCAATACCTCCTAGTAGAGTATCGTCCCCTGTTCCTCCTAACAAAATATCATTACCAGAGTTACCTACTATCAGGTCGCCACTAGCTCCTCCAAGTAGTTTATCGTTACCACCATCTCCACCTAGATCGTCCTCACCGTTACCACCACTAGCAGTGTCGTCACCAATGCCACCATTCAAGTTGTCATCACCATCGTTACCCTTGAGATTATCATCACCAGCACCTGGAGCAACTATATCATCTCCATTACCAGCGTCAACTGTATCATCACCATCACCACTATCAAAGAACTCATCTATATCTGCTTCTGGGTCATCGCTAACTACAACATCGTTATTCTCAGTACCAGGAATATCTATCAAAATACCACTGCCACCATCATCTGGATCACCTATATCTAAGTCGCTAGTATTCAGGTTAGCAATAAACAGACCTGAATCTAAGATTTGGTCACCAGTATCAGCAACACCGAACTTGATGGTATTTTCTCCCTGTTGGACGGGGGCAAAAACAGTCAGTGTAGAGCTTACCCCATCATATTCGATGGGAAGAATATTATTGGCATTATCGATGAAGTTGCCTAATACTAGATTATTGCTGATAACACTTAAAGGTTGAGTAAGATCGTTGTTGAATAATGCAGCATTGTTACCATTAACAAACACTCCTGCTACATCCACAAAAGAGCTATCTGAGAACTCAGGAAACTCGTCAGACCCAAAAATTAAATCAAAGGTGACAGAGCTGACGTTGGGGTCTTCGATTACAAATTCAAACTCTAGAATGTTTGCATCCAGAACTTCACCAGCTCCAGAAAAAGCACTGTCGGCCACAACTTGCAGGTCAGGATCGGAGTTCCCCAATTGGTCAATACTATAACCAGAATCAGTATTTAGGTCGGGTGGAGAGCCATCGCCAGAAGTAAGCAAGATGCCTGGATCAATTCCTAAAGGCAGAGTACCATCATAAAATGAGGATTGACCAATGCCATTTGGGGAAGTGCCACCAACGCTAGGGGAGAGTGGAACAACTGCACCTTCAAAATTTATAGAACCAGGTGTAACTGTCAAGTTAGCTCCTGGAACTAGGATTGCATCTACTAGGTCTTGGACTGTGTTTACATTTGGATCGAATTGTACGAATGCCATATTTTCTATCTCCTAAAAAAAATTAACAAGTAAATTGGCACAAATTAATGTTGATTGAAATTGTCGGTAGTGGTGCATTGTCATGGTATTGCCAGTGGTAGTATCTTGCTCCCGTTCTAAGTGTTGGTTGTTTCCACTTAGTATTACCATTATGGCTACAGGACTACCAAATTGTCTATTCTAGGGAATTGAATTTTGTACACTTGGTACAATTAACAATTATCCTCAACTTCTACCAAAGCAAAGTCTATACCTCGTATGTTATGCTGAATAAAAGGCAGCGAGTTGAAATTGCCCAGAGTTTTATCAATAAGAATTTTGGCGTTGCTGAATTGAAGTATGAATGCGCGATTGTTTGGTTCTGGTTAAGCCCCCGCGCATCCCCCGTTCAACAAAAAGCGCAGCAACATCTGGCTTCCCCCGATCCTGCGGGGGACGGGAGGGGGATCAAGGGGGACTTTTAGAGTTTTATTCCCCCCAAAATTGGGGGGCTAGGGGGGCAAAATCACACCCAGAATTAGCAACGCCAGAATTTTTTACTCTTGATTAGCAGATTCCATAAAATTGACTTTGCTATGGCCTATTGTTTTCGCAGATCGTATATTTCTGAGCTAAACTGAGGTTATGCAAAAAAGAGATTTTTTAATTAAGAAAGTTATTAAGTGTATTGACTGCTTTATAAAACCGATATAAAACGTCACAAGGGCGACATTTTAATGTTTACTTCCTGCTTCCACCGGAACTGTCGGCAGCACTCCGTCCACAGGCATTTACGGTCAAGCCGACCGCATCTCTTAAATTAATACTGGCGTTTAAATCTCTACAGCTAAAGTCCTTGGATAAGCCATTTATATCATTACTCGGGGGAGCAATAACAATATTCATGATATATTTTGAGCAGAAATAATATGGCAGTTCTCAACTATTTGTAACAAATCTGAACATAGATAAATAGAGAAAGTGTCTGAAACTCTTACCGAGAATCAGATGAGCTATTTTTCTTTAATTTATATAGATGTTTTCTACACAACCATTTTCAGAGTTATTATATATTTATGTTATAAGTATATGCAAAAAATATTTCATTATCTGAACAGATGAAAGAGTTTTATACCTGGAAAAAATACGGTTGTGCTTACGAATTTTATCCTCAGAAAGAAGGAGATGGTTTTACTAGACCTTTACTATTATTGCATCCTATTGGAGTAGGTTTATCTAAAAGTTTCTGGCATCGATTTTGTTCTTTATGGCAGGAGCGAGGTTTACTCAATCCTATCTATAGTCCAGATTTATTAGGGTGTGGTGAAAGTGATATGCCATCTGTGGCTTACTATCCTATGGACTGGGCTGAACAATTACAATATTTTTTAGAGACGGTTGTACAAAGACCAGTAATTTTAGTTGTACAAGGTGCTTTGTTTCCTGTGGCTATATCTCTGGTCAAATTACAGCAAAAATCAAGTTTAATTGATGGATTAATATTATCTGGTCCACCTCAATTGGAATTGATGACTAAGGCTGATTCACTTGTTAGTCAAAAATTGAGATGGAATCTTTTTTATTCACCTATTGGTAAAGTTTTTTATCGCTATGCACGGAGTCGAAAATTTTTAGATTCTTTTTCTAAAAAACAGTTATTTGCTAATAAAGAAGAAGTAGATAAAGAATGGCTAGATACTTTAGAAAAAGGAGCAAAAAATCTCCAAAGTCAATATGCTGTTTTTTCTTTTTTAGCAGGGTTTTGGAGGCAGGATTTTAGTCAAGATATTGCTCAAATTAATCAACCTACTTTAGTATTAGTAGGAAAGCAGGCATCAACTATTAGTAAAACTGAGCAAATTGAAACGTCAGAGCAAAGAATTAATAGTTATTTAAAGTTGTTAGCTAAAGGAGAGGGTTGTGAAATATCAGGGCGAAATGTTTTACCTTATGAGTCAACAGCAGAGTTTATTAAAGCTGTTAGTAATTTTTTACAAAAGATTAGTTAAGATAGCAATCGTAAGCATTCAGCCGTCAGCCAGCCTCCTACAGGAGGAACTGCGAACTTCAGCTAGCCTCCTCCGGAGGAACTGCGAACTTCAGCTATTGCTTTTAATTTAGGATAAAAGCTTTATTAATTGTCTTACTACAAAAGTTGGCTCCCTTGCCCTTAAAGTCTATTTTAATTTAAATACTGTCCTTAAGGAGATAGTCTTGTTGCTGTTAACGCAGTTTCTCTGTAGGAGGCTAGCTGACAGCTAATAGCTGTTTGCGCAGCATTCCGCAGGAAATGCTTACGTTAAGATAGCAATCAGGAGTCAGATGTGAGAATTGAGGTATTCCTTTAAAGGATAGAATATAGCAGTTATCTTATTCACATATATTCGTTTTTTTCTTGTTCCTTGTTCCTTGTTCCTTGTTCCCTGTTCCCTGTTCCCTATTCCCTGCTTCCTGTTATACCAATTCCCAAAAATAATGCTATACTTCCAATAAACTTCAGTTATTAAGTAATAATAATAATTAAGTAATGAATGTAGAGGATTATCGGCATTAATCCAAAATATCTTATTCCTTTAAACCCTACTCCCTACTCCCTACTCCCTACTCCCTACTCCCAATGAATGTAGAGGATTATCGGCATTAATCCAAAATATCTTATGCCTTTAAACCCTACTCCCTACTCCCTACTCCCTACTCCCTACTCCCACTTAATGTAGAGGATTATCGGCATTAATCCAAAATATCTTATTCCTTTAAACCCA
>NZ_JAAHHG010000132.1 GCF_010692555.1 Okeania sp. SIO3B5
TATCAGCTATGATCTATAAGAGAAATATAGCAGTCGAAGGAAAGGTTAGGGCAGTTCAAAAGTTTAAAACTCAGACAACATAATACTTTTCCTTCTTCCTTCTTCCTTCTTTCTTCTGCTATATAACCAAATTAGCTTATTGTATCGATATGAATAATAAATTTTTGCTCGCTTTTTGATATGTCCGCGCCCTTTGCTTCTAATGCTAGAATATCAATTAAAAGGATCGGCACTTATATCATGTTCGGTTGAACAGTTATAAATAAACTACTCATAATTTAGAATTTAGAATTAAGGAGGGAAGAAAGAAGAAAAGAAGGAGAAAGTTTTTTTGTCACTAATTATCCGGATATGATATTACAATGTAAAAATACTATCTCAACTGTTGCAAGTAAAGCCAGTAGAAGTACGGTACTGTGATTTGGTTTTGGGCTTAACCCCACTTCGATCACAGTTGCTACTCAAACACCCAAATCTATTAGGAGTCAATAATGAAATTGAAATACATTTACATGATAATGCTTGTCTTGTTCTTGATTGGATTCAGTCCTAATAACAGTTCAGCAATAGGTCTAAATAACACTAGCAATCCGATGTCTAGCTTGAGTGAATTGAAGATCGATAGCCACAACTTATACGCAAATAATAGCACGGTCAGAAAAGTTGAATCAAGCTCTAAACAAAGAATAAAGAATCGGCAAAATAGCAAGGACATTACAGACGTGATTTTGAAGAAAAGGAAACCTAGTTGTGCAGATTATGTAAAAACTTACACGTCTTCTGTAAAAGATCTTAAGAGCAATCAGGAGTTAGAAGGAAATTTATCGGTTTCAGTTAGTGGTGATAAATGTATATTTACTACCAATGCTATACCGAACTATGACTTCAACAGTAGTCAATTTGTAACGGATGTGTCTGAACAAAATCTCACTCTTGAAGTTACGACGAATCCACAACAAGCATCCAAAAATACAGAGCTATCCCTGGCTACAGACAATGCAATTTTTCTTAATGGTGTCAAATTAGACTTACTTTCAGCTGGTTGCTATGGCGTGGGTGACGGAAAAATTGGCTGTAATGATATGGGGCAACCATGGCGCTTTGACCCAATGTCTAGCTTGAATGACTTTCAGACCGATAGCCACAACGCACACACACAGCCAAGTGGCATCTATCATTATCATGGTTCTCCTGTTGCTTTATTCGATTCGGAGAATGCAATTGTCTCGCCAGTAATTGGTTTTGCAGCAGATGGATTCCCTATTTTTGGTTCATATTTCGACGATAATGGCACGGTCAGAAAAGCTAAATCAAGCTATCAGCTAAAAGAAGGGGATCGACAAGAGATTAAGTGTGAAAATCCTGGTGGAATATACGATGATAATGGCACGGTCAGAAAAGCTAAATCAAGCTATCAGCTAAAAGAAGGGGATCGACAAGAGATTAAGTGTGAAAATCCTGGTGGAATATACGATGGATCATACAGAGATGATTACGAATATGTCGCAGAATTGGGGGATTTAGATGAATGTAATGGTATGACAATCAATGGGGTATACGGTTACTTTGTCACAGACTCATATCCTTGGGTAATGGGGTGTTTCAAAGGCACTCCCGACAGTTCATTTAACAAGCAAAAGGCCGAATAATTAACCGAAATCGCTGCACAGGTGGCGATCGCTATTTCTAACTGTCCTGACTTATTTCTGACTTGTGTCTAAATAATTAAAGGAAGTTCTAGTTTTATCTTTTAAAAGTCAGGCACAAGTCAGATATTCTCAGGCGGTAAATCAGTATGCTGTGGAGTTTGATAGATATATAAGGTTCAAATAAGTCGAACCTGATGTTCAACAAAACTGAACTCTTTACTACAAACAAGAGTTCTCTGAGTTGAATAGTTTACTAAACCTTAACTGGTGTTTTGACAGGTTATTGATTTGACAATCAATATTCTAGACTCATTCTAGGTATTGAGTGATTATTTAAACTTTAGTCAAAACTCCAGTAATCAATCAAGCAAAGGACATACTTTTATGGGTATTTTTAAAAAGATCGGCAAGGGGCTCAAGAAGGCAGGCAAAAAGGTAAAGAATGCTGTGGAGGATGCTGCCGATTCTGTGGTGGATATTGGCGAGGATGGTGTTGAAGTGATTGCTGATGGAGCTCAGACAGCTTTGGAAGAAATAGAGAAAGTTGGCAAGCTTGTAGATGAGTTTTTAACACAACCCCTCGCAACCTATAAATTGCCCGATGATGCAGGTAAAGTAAAAATTTGGATCGGAGTATTCACAATTTATCTCACAAAAGAAACAATCGATGAAATTAATGATGAGGGTGACATTACGGTTGCGTTAGCCTCTCTTGTGGGAGCAATAGTTGCCTTAAGTGGTGGAACGCTTGCACCAGTCGCGGGTTTTATAGCTGCCTACATGAAAGTAGAGTGGGAGCTTATTAACAAACTTGCTAATAAGGATGGCATCACACTAAGTGGAAGCCATACCCCTCCTAATCCCCTTATTGTGCCTTTGCCAGGAAAACAGTAAAGCTGGATATTTCGCACTGTTTCCCCTTGTGTAGTGGCGTGACACACCTAAAAATGTAGGTTGGGTTGTAGCTTGCACACCAAGTAGCGGTACGGCAGTGTTAGCGGAGCTTCCCGAAGGGAAACCCAACAAAAGCTTACTAATGTTGGGTTTATCCTAACGGATAAGCTGGCGCTAACGGTTCCTCAACCCAACCTACGCCTAATGCACTATTTTAGATGAAACAGTCCAGTAGTGGACTGACACGCCTAAAAATGTAGGTTGGGTTGAACGGCAGTGTTAGCGGAGCTTCCCGGAGGGAAACCCAACAAAACCTTACTAATGTTGGGTTTATCCTACGGATAAGCTCCGCTAACGGTCCCTCAACCCAACCTACGCCTAATGCACCATTTTCAGCTTGACACGCCAATAGTTTGCTTCTCAAAGTCAAACCCAACAAATGCCAATTTTTGTTGGGTTTCGGAGTTAACTCCGAAACTGCTGTAATACTCGCGAGCGTCCTATTTCGGTGAGGGGAAGATAATTCCATCGCACAGGTTGCGATCGCTCTGTTCTAACTGTTGATTGGTTTGTAGATAATCTTTTACCCAATTGCAAGCATAAGCTAGTTTGTCAAGCTGAAGAATCCGATCCAAATTCCACAGAATGATGGTG
This sequence comes from Okeania sp. SIO3B5, assembly GCF_010692555.1. Taxonomy (GTDB): domain Bacteria; phylum Cyanobacteriota; class Cyanobacteriia; order Cyanobacteriales; family Microcoleaceae; genus Okeania. Next base: position 3,198 of record NZ_JAAHHG010000132.1, read on the forward strand.
CGATCGCTACTAGCAGAAGCGAGCATCTGGCCATCAGGACTCAAAGCAACTCCTCTAACCCCACCAGAGTGTGCGGTTAGAGTTTTTAATAAAGTACCGTCAATGTTCCAGAGTTTGACTGTTTTGTCCAAAGAAGCAGAGGCAATTATCTTGCCGTCGGGACTAAAGTCTACTCCCCAAATAGAAGCATCATGTCCAAAAAAGCTTCTTAATAAGGTCCCATCGCGCTGCCAGAGTTTAAGCATATTATCTGCCCCAGCAGAGGCAATAATCTCACCATCGGGACTAAAAACTACACCTCTAACTGTCGATTTATGTCCAGTAAGAGTTCTCAATAACTTTCCGTCCGCCTGCCAGAGTTTAACCGTATTATCAACAGAAGTCGAGGCAATTATCTTGCCGTTAGGACTCCAAGTAACGTCTTTAACCTCAGCAGTATGTCCTGTCAGAGTGAGTAAAAATTTGCCATTTGTTTGCCAGAGGTTAACTGTATTGTTTCCCAAAGCGGAGACTATTTTGTCGCCGTCGGGACTAAAGGCAACCCCCCAAAAAACAACATTTTTCTCAAGGGTTTGCAGCAACTTGCCATTTGTTTGCCAGATTTTAATGCTATTGTCTGATGATGCTGATGCAAGAGTTCTATTATTAGGGCTAAAATCCACATCAAAAACAATAGCCTGATGTCCTTCCAGACTTCTGAGTAACTTACCATTTGTTTGCCAGAGTTTAACGGTGGTATCTGCTGATGCTGATGCAAGTAAACTTCCGTCAAAACTCCAGGCGACTGCCCCTACCCAATCCTCATGGCCAGTAAGGATTTTATACAAACTGTTGTCAAGTTTCCAGAGTTTTACAGTCTTATCTTCACTCGCAGAGACGATCGTCTTTCCATCAGGACTAAAAGCAATATCTCTAACAACAGCACTATGTCCTCTCAAAGTTCTATACAATCTCCCATCTCGATGCCAGATTTTCACTGTAGTGTCTATGGAAGCAGAAGCAAGCATTTGTCCGTCAGAACTCCAGGCCAGACGATAAATCATACCATCATTATCGGTTAGAGTATTTAACAACTTGCCGCTTTTGTTCCAAAGTTTGACAGTTCGATCTTTACTAGCAGCAGCTATGATCTCGCCGTCGGGACTAATTGCAACTGATCTGACTCCAACACCAGTTAGAGTATTTAACAATTTGCCGTTTTTGTTCCAGAGTTTGACGGTTCGATCTGTACTAGCAGAAGCTATAATCTCGCCGTCGGAACTAATTGCCACATCAGCAATTTTCATTCTATGTCCTTTTAATGTTCTCAATAACTTGCCACTTTTGTTCCAGAGTTTAACTGTTTTATCCTCACTAGCAGAAGCTATGATCTCGCCGTCAGAACTAAAAGTAACTCTTGCAACCGCTCCACTGTGTCCTTTCAATGTTCTCAACAACTTGCCATTTTTATACCACAGCAAGATATTCCCCTGTTCATCACTAGAGGCAATTATTTCTCCGTCTGGGCTAAAAGTAACTCCCAAAACCCCCGAATTGTGACTCGTGAAAGTTGTCAACAACTTACCGTTTTTATTCCAGAGTTTGACGGTTCGATCTGCACTAGCAGAGGCAATGAACTCGCCATTGGGACTAACCGCAACCCCCCAAAGGCCCGCACTGTGACCGATTAGGCGATTGTACTCGTCTACCCCATACAAGGCTTTCGTAAGTACTAATTCAACTTGGTTTTTGAGCTTTGAGTCTACTTCTCCTAATGTTTTTACTTGATTGTAGGCTTTAATCGCAGACAAAAGTGCATCTAATCTTTGATGTGAGTTGTAGTTTCCAGTAGAAGAAGAAACTAATGCTTTGATTTCGCTAATTATTGCTTCTTTTTCACGAATTTCTGCTCGTTGATATTGTATAAAAGTTATTATTCCCAATCCAGAAACGACTAATAAGGCGAAACTGACTGCAGCCAGAAATACCCTTTGTAGTTTAGCAGTTTTTTGCTCTTGCAGTAATCTTTTTTGTTCCTCTGCCAGTTGTGCTTCAATTGCTTTAGTCTTTTCGGCTTCTAATGCTTTTTGTATTTCCGATTTGTCAAATTCTACCGACGCAGCTAAAAATTCATAATCTATATCGCTTAAACTTTTCCCCTGAGACCATCTTTGAGCATCTTTTAATGCCAGTCCCCGCAACAAACGAGAAGGGTCAGTTTTGTTTGATGCTATCCAAGCTTCTAATACCTGAGAATAAGGACGTAGGACATTTAATTGCTTTTCTACCCATTCTGTGTTAAAGACTTCCGCATAAATCCGGTTTTTCACCTTCAATAAACCATTCTTTTTTACTACCAAACCAGACAAAATTAGTTCCATTTGTTCTCGAGAGTCATCTGTTTCTATTTCTTTTCTTTGTAAAATAGCCTGATAGATTCCTAATAATTTAGCGGCACGTTTTTCATTTCTTTGAATCCTATCTCTAATTGTTCTTAAATGTTCTGGTTCGTCTTGTGATTCCCACTTGTGCAGTATCTTCGTTCTCACTATGCTTTCCACCCAAAATTCTTCGTTCCCTGGGGGAATAGTGAAAATTTCACTGACTGAATCTCGACTAGCTTCAACCACTAATTTACATAACTTTTGGCTGAGAAATGGTTGCCCATTTGTCCAATACAATATCTGTTTTATAACTTCAAAACTATCTCCTATTCCAATTTTTAATCCTGCTGCTAAAGGTTGAACTTGCTCTAATGTAAAACCATCTAGTTCAATGGCGCGACCAATATTAAAAGGAGTTCTAGTTTTATCTTTAATTAAATCTGATGGCGTGGCAACCCCAAAAATGCCAAAAGTTATGCGTTTGTATTCTGGATCTATTGCTCGTTGATTGTAACAGAATCTGATCAAGGCAAAAAAGTCATCTACAGAAAAATCTAGACTGAGAATACTATCAATTTCATCTACAAAAATGACAATATTGTTTTCGGGAAATTGTTTGAGCAGAATATCACAAATAAAACGACTCAATCTTTGCAGTAAAGAAATATCTTCTTCTTCTTTCCACCATTTTTTCAGATTAACTTTGCCTAACAGTTGAAAACCCCGCCATAACTCGCCAACTACTCCCTTATACCACTGTGTAGGAGTAATATGTTTACTGCCAATATTAGTTAGATCGACAGTGCTACATTTGATACCTTCTTTTTGTAATTTATGTCTGGTTCTAACTAATAGGGAAGATTTGCCCATTTGACGAGAATTAAGCACATAGCAAAACTCCCCTCGTTTTAAGGCTTTATATAGTTGAGTGTCAGCAAGTCTTTCGACATAACTGGGCGAATCATCTTGCAGGCTACCACCAATTTGATACGTCATAATAGTATCCGGATAATTAGTTCAGGACTTACGCAAAGGTACTATCTATAGAGTCAAATAACTATTGGACAATAGTTTTGAGGTCTATATATAGCGTATCTGCGTAAGTCCTATAGTTATTGTATGATCATAGGAGTCATTTCAGTTATCAGTTATCAGTTATCAGTTATCAGTACCTCCAAATTCTGAGTAAAAAGTTTACGCATAAATACTTGCTTGATTGATTACTCAATCACGGCAGTTATGATTTTCTTCTAAAATTCTGTCTCCTGTCTCCTGTCTCCTGACTCCTTCTTCGGTTGCTACATTTTGTGCCACAGAATGTGGGTGATTAACTGTTGAATGAAAATTGTAGAAAGTAGTTGCTATTATAAGAAAAGTGTTGTAATATTAAACAGGTACAAAACTTAAGATGAATTATAGTGGGTGAATGCGACTTGTTGACAGACATATTATTAACCGAACACATAACTTTTGGCGGGTGTGTGATGAGTTAGCCTTTAAATCAAAAAACTTGTACAACCTGGCTAACTATTATTGTCGTCAGCATTTTTTCAAGTTCTCAAAAAGTCTAGATTTAACCAAGCTATATCACGCCACCAAAAATAGCGATGCCTATAGAGCATTACCAACGAAAGTATCAAAACAAATAATAAAATGCCTAGTTGCAACTTGGCGTGGTTATTTTCAGGCAATCAAAGAATGGTCAAAAAATCCAGGGAAGTTTTTAGGTAAACCAAAAATACCAAAGTATAAAAATAAAACTCAAGGTCGATCGGGTAGTTATATATTCAAAGGAATCAGTCTATAAAGCCCCTCTAAAAGATGGTATTTGTCACTTATCCATGAGTGAAATCATGCATACCTGTAATTGTGGAAACTGTAATCGAAGTCAGGATAGTACCTGCTACCAACTGCTATATAATTGAAGTAGTCTATGAAAAAACACTTCAGCCACAAATACACTCAACATATGTAGCCGGAATAGACTTAGGGATTGACAGATTAGTTGCTCTATCTACAAACAAGCCTGGTGTGAAACCTCTGCTTGTTAACGGGAAGCCACTAAAAAGCGTCAATCAGCTTTACAACAAGCGTAAAGCTAAGTACCAAAGTCATCTCAAAGGCAATAGAAAAACCAGTCGGATATATTGAAGCATTGAGTTATCATCGGAACCGTTTTGTCGAGAATTATCTGCATAACACCAGTAAATTAGTTGTCAATTATTTAGTAACTAATAATATTGGTACTGTAGTCATAGGAAAAAATGATAACTGGAAACAAAGTGCAAATATAGGCAAAAAAAACAACCAAAATTTCACCCAAATACCACATGATAAGAAAACCCAAGCAAATTACTTATAAATGTCAGCTAGCAGGAATCAAGGTGATTGAAACAGAGGAAAGCTATACAAGCAAAACATCTGCCGTTGACCTTGAGCAACCAATTAAACATGAAACTTATAGGGGTAAACGAGTCAAACGTGGTTTCCAAACGGAGTGGAACTGGTATAGTCATTAATGCCGATATTAATGGTAGTCTTCAAATAATAAGAAAGAAATTCCCAGAGGCATTTACTGGCGAGGGAATAGTGAGCTGTGCCGAGAGCGCCAGTATTGGTTAATCCAATATCAAGATAAAAGCTGTTACGATTTTCTACAGTTTTTTTCGTACGGTTATATCATTTATTAGTTAGCTGAATTAAACCCTATTTTCTTCTTGTTGGTATTGACCAGCAAAATAAAGACGATACATTTGACAGGAGGGGTAAGCGCGATCGCCGTCTAATTTGACGAGTCCCATACTTTCTAGCTTATAAGTCACAATTGGGTCCAACTTGACGCTCTCCCTCGTCATTACCACCTGATGAAGTGCTGCTGATAGTGTTGGTTTTTTTTGTATGATTTCCCAGTGATGGCGTAAGATACCACCATAAATTCCTCCTTGAGTAGGAGCTTGTTGTAACAATGTTTCTAATGTTATTTGTGCTTGGGCCAAATGGTAGAGAGCAATGCGCACTAAATAAGGATGTCCTCCCACCATTGCCATCAACTGCTCCACTCTATCTCCTTCTGTCCAGTTTAATCCGTGTCTAGTTACTAAATCTTGAATTTGCTTGAAATTAAATTCAGGCAGCTTTATCGGCAATCCTATATTAAATGGAGATTGATTAATATCTAGGGATATATACACTTCTGTAGAGTGAACTACAACTAAACGCAGTTTTTGAAATAGCGTACTTTGCCTTGCTTGTTCGTGCCAAAATCGCAGCAGGGGTAAAAATTCTTCAGCGATGTCCGGATGTTCAAAAACTAAATTAATTTCGTTTAAGACCAAAACGATAGGGGTGTCTACTTGCCCTAACAAATACCCTTCAAAATAAATCCCGCAACTTACTTTACTACCCATCTCCTCGTCCCAATATTCGTCTAGAAGAGGCTGTAGTTGTAGCTGGCGAGCTATATTCGCACAAAACCAGCGTAAGAATTTATTTAAGTGAGCATAAACGGCCTTATCTGCTTCCTGAAAGTCTATTTTTACTATTTTGTAGCTCTGTTGTTGAGCAAAAGCTAAAATTCTGAGCAGCAGGGAACTTTTTCCCATTTTCCGAGGTGCTTGAATGCGAGTAACACTTCCAGGTTTAAGAATTTCATTGCAGCTCAGTTGTTCCATCGGGGGACGGTCGATATAAAAATGAGAATCTAGGGGGACTGGGCCGTTGGGGTAAGGAGGGGACTTGTCCGGTTTGGCATCCCTGAACTGAGGAGTTTCAGGATTAAAATTGCTTGTCTGGGATGGCACATCAAAATCTAAATCAGCAATTTCTCTCCACGAAAACATCAATTTACTGCAAAGTTCTTCAAAAGTCGTAAAGTCAACAGGTTTACCTGTGAGGAAATTGCTGACTGTGGCCAAAGCCAAGCCGACATCCTCAGCCAAAGCTCGCTGGCTGGGAAAGCCGTTACGCCTGACTGCTAGTTTGACTTTTTCAATGCACCCTTGACGAACTTTAAGTGACCTGGGCATGGCTCCTAAATCTAACTACTATATATACTTTAGCATTGATTAACTAAAAGTCAGTCACAAGTCAGATCTTCTCAGGCGATAAGTCAGTATGCAGTGAAATTTAATGAATATATGAGGTTCAAAGAAGTCGAGCTTGATGTTCAACAAAACTGAACTCTGTTGTTTGTAATAACGGCTGTACATGGCGGGCACTTCCTCATGATTTACCACAAGTTGGGAAAAAACAGCCTCTAACTCGAAAAATTCAGAATTGGCTCTCTGGAATCCTCTTAAGAGTGTAGAAACTGAAGACAGAAAGTCAAATAAAGTCCAAAGTCCAAGTCCATTTGGACGCATCAAAACACCGATCAGCTAAATTCAAGGAGATTAATCATGGAAGCAAGTATCAATGTAACTCTGAAACTAGATAACAAAGATTACAACATAGATTTAGGGATTCCCTCAGGAAGTCCTACCAATGACAGTCCATACAAGTTTTCGGTATCGACGATAACGACCGATACGACCGATGGTAGTACCCAGACCGAGACCCTGTTGGATCTGGCAGTTGGTGGGGATGATGGTAGTGGAACTAATTTCTACGTTAACCTCGAGCCACCCCAATCAGTGCTTCCCGGAGATACAATTCAGGACTTAGCGGTAAATGTACAGGAGGGAACCTATGATACAACTGCTGGTACATTCAGCTCACAATAATAATAAGATATTCTGACTTGTCATTGTATCAACCAGGAGCATATCCGCTTATAGGCTTGCAGTGACTTTATTGCTCTAGTGACCCAAGTTGCTAGTTAGGGCTTGCTGAATAAATTTGGAAGATAGACCAGATATCGGTTTTGAGCCTTTTTTGACCAAACAAGTGCAAGGTTATAACCTAAGGAGGCTCAAAACCCTTGCACTTTTCTGGAAAATCGGTGGGTAAATTTGGGAACTAAGGGATGAACCTACTATTTTTCAAGCTGTGTAGCCTCTAGATTCGCTCTGTAGACTTATTCAGCAAGCCCTAGTTACTACTAAAAACGGAACTTTCGGATTGACAAATTAACGAAAGCTTTCACCCGAAGGACTTTCAGCGATTTTTCAAGCCCCTGTCACTGGGTACAATCTCTCGCTCGGCTGATTTTAAGCGGGTTTTGAGGCGATCGCACCTCTATTTTTAGGCTGCTGTGATCGCCAATATAAAACAAGACCATACATGGACACACCTCAATGAGAGTCAATGGCTGAATCCTTTATTCAGTTTGTAATTATTGCTTATCTGAATCAGTCTACTTTTTATGAGTATAAGAGATGAAGTTTTCACTATTGTGTGCTACAAATCTGGGGAGCGTATTCGATGGGGATGAAATCAATAGCTCCCTTACAGGTCAACTGACCATAGCGACGGATTATGCGCTGATATATGTCTTTCTTTCTGATGAAAATGCGGATGGGGAGAGTGGATTCGATGTGATTAAAATCCTCAGTGAGGCTTTTAATCTGAATTTGGATTTCAAACTTCTCGTCAAACAGGCTGGGTTTTTCCAGTTGCAGACTTTGGACTCCGACACCACTATCACCCCCGAAAGGTTGACGGGTGATTTTACAGAAATCCCCTTTCCGACCGCCACCGACCAATTTAATCAGGTATTAGAAAGCGTAACCTGTTTCTGGGCCAAGATTGAATTTTCCAGTTGGTCGATCGCAGGTTCGCTTTTAGAAATCGGCATCGATCAAAGGGATCAAAGCGAACAAAGCGAACAAAGCAATAATCTAAATTTGTACGGCTTCTTTTCAAAGTCTGGCGATATACAATCGACATCAACCTATTACGCTGAATTGCCGGATTTTACATTATTTAAGCTTTTTTCCTTTCAATATTTAAGGTTAGCGTATACGTTGGCAGATTCTACTGAATATGCTATTGAGGGGAAAATCGGTGTACAAAACTTTATCGATGAAACACAAACATACTATTTCGACGGAACTATCTCCAAGAAGGAGAATACTGTTTCCGGAGTATTGGCTGCTGATGGAGAGATAGATCTGCAACTTCCATTCGACATGCCAGGAATTCAGTTTTCTGATCTGAAATTTGCTGTGCAGGCCCCTCAAGATGGTAATGATTCCAGTAATCTCTACTGGCTGCAGGGTGGAGTTGAATACGGAACCCTGAGTCTGAGTGGTCAAATCTATCTGATGGGCAGCACCCCCATCCTTGTAAACATTCGATTGAACGCATCATTATCTATTGCAACTCTGTTCGCACAATCGATACCAGATTTTGAATGGCCGTCAGACTTGATTGATATTGAGTTCAAAGCAGGAAGCACTATTTATTACTATAACGACCAACAAGGCAGCGACCAACTGCTTCAATCTACTTTGTTCGAAATAGATGATGCGGATGAAATTATTTCTACTGCAGATTCTAATACATACGAGCCAGACTTCAATATCTATGCAGAAATTGACCTTACTATTCTCGAAACGATTTCTTTCAGCGGAAATTTTGGGATCAAATCGGACGGAATTACTGCGTCTATTCAATTGGATGCTCCGATAGATGTTTATGTGTTGCAAATTGTTGACAGTAATGGGGGAACAGATGGCCCAATATTTGAAGTTTCAACTATAAACAATAATTCATATATCGAACTTCAATGCGGATTAAAATTCTTCCAGGAAGACTTTGGTCAAACAAGTGTAACAGTTAAAGATACAAACGGTTCCACACAGATTGCAGGAACTTTGAGTTCTACAGAAACATTCGAAATCTTCGGAAAGTTAGATATTACATTTAGCTACAGCAAATCTGAAGGTTTCTTGGTTGAAAACTGGCCTGAATTCGATTACCAGGGGGAAGTCATCGACTTTATAGAAACCTTGAAGCAGATCGCAAACGACCCTACCAGTCCATGCGGACAGCTGACCGATTTTTTATTTGACACAATAGATGAGAAATTCACAATTACGCCATCCTTTGACACAAAATCGGACGGGTTATATTTTGTATTGAACGGCAGCTATACCTTATCTGTTGACGGTAACGAGTTTATGTCTGCCGATTTTCCGAATGTCGTAGAGTTTCTGCTGCCCAACGATCTGTCTTTGGATGCATTGCCCAACGAAATTTTCGATGCCCTTGCCGGCGCGGCTGAGTCTTTTGTTCAGGCTTTGCTGAACGATTCGGAGGCGATCGCGACCTTCCTGGTAATCGTCGCAGGGGAAAATGCTGCACAGTATGCTGCCGACCTTGTCTGTAATGGCTTGGTGGATGCTGCAGTGGCTGCTGCAGTGGATGCTGGAGTCGCTGCATTGGCTGATGCGGGAGGCGTCGCGGCTGCAGGCTCCATCAGTGCCGTGATAGGTGCAATTGGGGGGTCTCTGTCGGGTAGCGGTGGGGGCAATAAAGGAGGTGGCGATGATGACGATGATAAGGATAAGGATAAGGATGACGATGGAGGAGGTAATGGGGGCAATGGAGGAGGTGGCGGTGGCAACAGTAGCAGCACAGATCATAATCCCAGCGCTCCTAGCACCGTAACTTTGCTTTATGACGACAGTAATAATGTCGCTCAGATTGTCGCTAGCTGGGGGGCAGTGATTTATGCGGCTGGCTATCAAGTGACCTTTGTCGATCCATCTGGTACCCAACTGTCTCAAGAAACTTTGTCCAATGGACAGAGAACTGCATCGCTTGCGATCGACGAATCTATGACTGCTGCAAGTTATACGGTTAAAGTTGCCGCCACTCGTGGCGACTACACCAGTGAGGCAACTGAGGCAACCATTGACCGATGGTCAACTCCGGCGAATCTACAGCTTTCCGTGCTAAATGAATCACAGCAAATCGAGGTCGTTTGGACAGGGAACGAGCAAAGTTATGTGATCCAGCTGATGCAAGACAACAATCAGCTCACGTCCACAAAGGCACAAAGCTCGCCGGCGGAATTAGAGGCAAGCTCCCTTTCACCTGGGGAATATCACGTAACGGTCACAGCAACTGGTGATACAACCAAACTGCCGAGCTTGCCTTCTTCACTTTCGAATGCGGTGTATATTCTTGCCACACCAGAAAATATTGGTCTAACTTTTGACCCATCCGCAGAAACTCTAAATATCACGTGGGACACTGTGGAATCGGCACCAGGGTACTTGGTCAGCCTCCTTGATGAGAACGGTAACAAGGGGATAGAAGACATCTCTGTATTGGCTGAAAACAATCAGATTACCGTTCCCCTGACTGATTTTACGGGTGGTCCTGGAGTGTACTATGCACAAGTTGTCGCTGTAGGAGATGACGTCTCTCTACAAAGTCTTGCAGGAGAATCAACGGCTACTGTGACCTGCTTGGACGATGTTCAGGGGCTTACACAGTCTGCTAACAAAGCAACGGACCAATTGGTCGTGACCTGGAACCGCCTGGACGGTGCAGTTCAATATGAAGTTCAGCTATTTGAGCAGGGAGAATCCACACCGCTCACGAGCTTAGTTGTGGATCAACCAGACTCCGTAACTCAATCGCCCTCTGTCTCAATTGATTTGACGGCTTATCTTAACGCGGAAGGATTGGCTCTCATTGCGAAAGTGCGTTCCAAGGGGACGACAACTCTGCTGACCGGAACTCTAGTTGCTGCCTCTGAACCAGTGTTGCAAATCGCGGCTCCCACCCAGCTTACCATGGACTGGTCTCAAGAAACTGAGGCGATCAACGTGACCTGGCAGGGCAATGATCAGGCAGTACAATACCAGATCGAAATTTTAGAAGCCGCTACCCAGTTAGTTGCCATATCCCAAACTGTGGACGCTACTCCTTGGCAGTTGACCGTCCAGACAAGTGACTTTCTCTCCACGCCCGATGGCGATTACCAGTTGGCAATACAAGCTCTGGCAGATGAGAATAGTTTTGACAGCACGATGGTGCAGGGGCCTCAAGTGGCGATCACCACCTCCGAACTCATTACTGAGCTTTCATTGAACAAGAAACTACTATCGCAGTCGTTGCCCTATCAAGTGTCGATTCCACTGAATAATAGCTTTATTGTTACCCAAGTCGTCGTGAAATCTGACTGGTGGCAAAAGCGTCCTAAAACGATCACTGTACTGGATCAGGAAGGGTCACAGATCGGTCAGGGGTTGTTTCCGACTTATGATGACATGGTCTGTGGAGAGGAGGGCAACGAGAAATGTCAGTTCCCTTACAGAAACACCAGTTTACTGAGGGTCTACCTGGACTACTCCACACCTGTATCGAGTATTTCAGTGGAGATTGACGACCTCTTGTCTCAAAGTAACAAATCCGTGGTACTAGAAGGAATTCGGGTTTATGGTAGACCGACAAGTTGACGAAGCACAGAGTAATCAACTAAAACCTTATAGAACCCATTTGAGATCTATGCGTATGGTAATCTCTTCAACATCAGCCTGACAGAGAAAGCATAATTTTTCTGGGTCGAGGTTTTTTAGGCATGAATTTAGTAATGTGGGAGAAAAATTAGCCTCGCAGAGCCAGCTTGACCCGGACGTTTTCCAGGTGTAAATTTCTCGTTTATCATTGTCTTACCTTTTGCGTTATGGCGATCGCTTTCCCTTACAAAACTTTACAAACAGTCTCTTAGAAGTTGATGGCATTGTCGGTCTTTTAACTTGGTATGCTCTGATGAGCAATATGATTCAAGACTAACGATTTTTAGGTTGTATTATCCAAGTGTGGGAGTTCAATGCTCCCACTTCTGACTTCAGTTATTCTCGCCTATCTTAATACAATAGAAAACATTCTAGCGCATTTTAAACCGCTATTAATACTGTGTTCAACACCAGCTCATTACAATTAAAGAACTTAGAAAATATGACAGACGTAATAGAAGTATTACTTAATTTGCAAATACCAACCATGCTAATTGTGGCAGGACTATTGATTATTATTTTAGGATTTGTTACAAAAATAGGTGGTATAATTGAGGTTTCACGAGAACAAAAAAAATTTACTATTCCTATAGGGTTATTTCTTCTAGTGCTTGGTATTGTTCTTAACTTTGCATCATCTCCACCTCCACCTCCACCTCCAAATCCAGATCCACCTCCTGGTAATCCTAATGAACCTACAGTTACATATAATATGAAGAAAATAGATAGCAGGAATAGTTATGCTGATATAGAGATAGGTAATAAAAATATTAGTGGTACTTTTATTGTCGAAAGATTAACTATTAATTGGGATTACTTAGAATGTCCCCAATTAACTAATAAACCCGAGACAAGTGCTATGATGATGAAAGAGTTTGAATACCGTGCTAGTTTAACTCAAAAATCTGACTCTAAAGTTTTAGATGATCAGGAATTCAAATATCCTCCTGATGATGTAGATAAATTTAGTATTAAAATAAACCATAGTGAAAATGGGGTCTACACAGTTTGGTTTGATTTTGACTACTACTTGTTTGGAAATGAAGATACAAAAAATAAGAAGACAGAAAATAAGGTTATTTCGTCTTGTAACAAGTCGTAACAAGTTCGTATATTAATAAATGTAGTTAATTAAGTTATAAAACGTGACTTACCTACACAGACGAATCCGCTTTCTGTGTAGGCATAGAAATGCCTTTTAAAGACTGTCAGAACTTCCTTAGAAACAGAAGCGGTTTTAGATTTAGCTATAACCACTTTGTTTTGACGGCGGTTTATAGTCACCGAACAAGTCCAGCCCGACTCGTTTCACATTGATGGCAGCGTTAATATCTCTATCAATTTTCAACTGTAATTTCTCATCAAAATATTCTCTGATACTGCAATCTATAAACACTATTTCATCTCGATAAGAAAGTAATTGAGATGTATAATTTGGTTTGCATTCTACCACTCTAGCGTTAGCTTTTTCGGCTACCTGACCTAGTATTTGAAAGAATTGATTAAATGCAGCATCGAGCCAGGATTTATTTAATCCAGATTTGGAGGATTGACCATTAGGCAAATATTTCCCATCTTCATCTTTTTTGGTTTGATTTCTGCGAGTTAATCCTGTGAGATTTAATTTCTCATGGAAAAATACTTTTTTACCTGTTTGAATTAATTTGTAAGCTGTTTTGTACTGGAAATCTTTACGAATTCTAGCTATTTTTTGATGAATTTTGCCTTCGCGTTTTGCGTGCTTTACGCCTAGCTTTACTACCATCTTTACGTTTGTTCTTGCGTTGGGATACTTTCGTTAGTTGATCTTGATTTGTTCTTAAAGGTTTCACAGAAGGTAATTTTTCCCCTTCTGATGTAGCTAAATATATATCTTTGTCTAGGACGGCATCTAATCCTATTGAGTTTTCCCATGTAGGTTGAATCTTGTCAGTTTTCAACTCAGGGATTGATTTATCCTCTAAGCTTAAATTTATCCACCAACTATCAGTTTTTTTTGTTAATGAAATTTGTTTGATTTTACTTCCATCAGGTATTACTCTATGAGTCCTGACTTTAATCAAACCTATTTTAGGAATTGAAATATATAACCATTTACTATTAATTGATGAAAATTTTAACCAAGAATCATCAGCACTCTTGAAAGTTCAATGAACGATATCTAGATTGACTTTTAAATCTCGGTTTGCCGCTACGATTACCTTTACGATCGCCTGCTACAAATAAGCGAAAATGTTGTTTCTACTCTTTTACAGATATCTTGCAAAACTGTTGAATAGACTTGGGAAAAATCCAGATGCTCGCCTGAGTGTTTGACTTCTACTATAGCCTTTTTCAGTTCTGGTAATTGCTTTTTCTGGTTATAGTAATTTGGTTTGTCTTTTAATTGAGGTAAATGAGAAATTAGAGGACAAGCATTTATAGGACATCTGTTTTGCTCCCACCAGTTAAAACGTTCTCCTAACATTCTGTTATACCAATACCGACAAATTCTGAGCCAGTTGTTTAGTGTCAACTTCTGGCTAGTCTGTGGATATATACGATATTGGTAAGTATACTTCATAGGTGATACAGTTTTAATATACACTGATTATAACACAATATTCTATAATGTCGCTTGAAAAATGATTTTTACTCAAAAGGAAGGTCTCTCTCTGACTTGAAAGCCCCTAAACGTATTAACTACAAAGTATAGGCGTAAAGTTTTTACTGGGACAATGATTGAACGGCTACATGAAATATTTGCAGGTTTGGAGCGAACAGCAAGACTGTAGAGTTGTTAGTTTTGATGGCGAACAAGACCATGTACATCTATTATTCCAGTATCACCCAGATATACATTTGAGCAAATTAGTTAACTCTCTTAAAAGTGTTTCTAGTCGAAAAATGCGTGTAGAATTTGGTTCAGAATTAAGCAAAACTTACTACAAAAAACCTGTGTTATGGAATAGTTCTTATTTTATTGCTAGTTGTGGTGGTGTAACTATTTCTGTGTTGAAAAAGTATATAGATTCTCAGGCTACACCGGATGGTTAAGGCTGGGATTCATCCCACGCTCCCCGCTTTTCCTAGGTCATGCTTCCCTACGGGATGCTACGCAAACGCAAACGGCGTGGGGCTTCTCCCGGGAGAAGATAAATTAGACTGAAAACCTAAAATCAATTTCAGTGTTAAACTAAGCAAGCTCATTTCCAGATTGATTCTTTTATAGAACCTGCTCGTTTTCAGAACCGGACATGAGACTTTGACCTTATCCGACTCCTCTGTTAAGCGTCCCTTGTCATGGGTACATCCTTAAAATTCCACCTTGGACTTAATGAGTCCATAATGGTTAACTGCTTTTGGCGTTGCACAGTGATGAATGATTTGAGATTTTTGATGAATAGGATGTTGGATTCTAGAATTGCTAGAATGATTAATACCCGGTTTTTTTAGTCAAAGTATAAACCAATTTTTTGCAGTATCATTCCAGAATGTGCAACCCCATTGTTTTGATTATGAATAACAAATTTTTGCTCGCTATTATTCCCTTATATTTTGGCCTTAGTTGTACCTATCCAGCAATGGCCTTCAATAATGTTACTAACATCAAAACTGAACAAAAAAGCTTAGAGGAAAATCAAATTATATTAGCCGATCGCAAAGATAAATATCGCATTCGAGCGCGTCAAAAGGAAGATGAGTACCGACAAAGAAAAAGGCATGAACTACACGAAAGAATCGATCGCAGGATTAAATATGAGATGGATAAACCTCATAACCGAAGTCTTCCTAAAGCAGAAAAAGAAAGAATTATTCAAGAAGCTCACGACGATCTAGACCGTAGACTTGACCGCAAATGGAATACTTTAGAAAATTATCGACTACGAAAAAGACGTGACATATACAACCGGGATTATGATTATGGGCGAGGACGTGGCAGATATGACCGGGATTATGATTATGGGCGAGGACGTGGCAGATATGACCGGGATTATGATTATGGGCGAAGACGTGACAGATACGACCGAGATTATGATTATGGGCGAAGACGTGACGGGTACCACCGGGACTATGATTATCGGCGAAGACGCGACAGATACCACCGGAACTATGATTTTTATCTAACAAATTAGCAGAAGACCCGCACTATAATCTCTGATTTGGAACGGGCCAGAGGCCCATTCCACAAGAGGCACATTCCACAAAACACAAAACTATTAAAATCATCCTGCATTTATGTAACGCCTCTGCTCCTTACTCCTGACTTTTAACTTCTAACTTTTGACTTTTGACTTTTGACTTCTAACTTCATACTAATTTCCCGATCGCCCTTCAGCTTTACCAAACAATATAAAATGTTCAAACCCACTATTAAAAACATCATTTTCTACTGCTAAAGCTACAACAGGATTAGAAGCTAGATAAAATCGTTCATCAAATTCAGTTGTATTTTCATCACGTCCTTCAAAAAAACCAACATTAATAAAATGCTCGAACCCACTATTAAAAACATTATTATCCACTGCTTCTGCCACTCCTGGATTTTCAATTAAATAAGTAGTTTCATCAAATAAAAGACTGGGGTTGCGTCCTTGAAATTGACCTTGATTAATAAAGTGGTCGAAACCATTTGTAAACAAACCATTTTGCACAAATCTGGCTACATCAACGTTATTTTCTAAATAAAATTCTTCATCAAAATAGATTTCTATTGGATTAATTTGTTGTTCTATCAAATATTCAATAAAATTCTGGAAAAATTCAGGTGGCGTAATATCTGAAACAATCTTAGCCACAAAAGCATTAGATTCTAAACCAAAATTATTCAAAGCATCAATAACTGGAAAATCTATAGAATCAGAAAAACCAACTACATAAGTATTCTGAGCGGGGTCTATAGCAATACCATTTCCAGATTCATTTCCTACACCACCAATAGTTGCAGAAAAATCTAAAAACAATCCACTACTAGCAACTTTACTCACAAAAACATCATCCGGTAATCCCAAACCAACACCTTGTTGAAACTCATTAATAATCGGAAAATTCACAGAAGCAGTACTACCCGTCACATAAGCATTACCCAAATTATCTACAGCAATATCATTAGCAAATTCACTATTATTTCCACCTAAAAAACTCGCATATCCTAAACTATTATCCCGATTAATTTTCATGACAATAGCATCACTACTACCCCCTCCAAAGAAATTTTGAAATCCACTCAAAGCAGGAAAATCTCCCACAGGAGAAGTAGCAATATCTCCCTCAAGAATACGAGTTCCTGTTGTACCAGAAATATAAATATTTTCAGCTAAATCTATAGCAATACCACTGCCTGAATCACCATCACCCTGACCATAAAAAGTTGAGAAAAGTAAGTCGCTACCTTCAGGATTTAATTTAGTAATAAAAATATCGCTATCTCCCCCATAAAAATTTTGCAGTGGGTTCTCAAGCGGGAAGTCAAAAGACCTAGTTGAACCTGTTATATAAGCATTATTATTATTATCAACTTCAATATCAATTGCTGAATCAAAATCTATCCCACCTAATAAAGTAGAATATTCTAATGTTTTGCCATTTCTGGATAATTTAGTTACAAAAGCATCGCGATTCAGATTATTAGTAGTTTCGGTTTGAAAAGCATCTTCTGTAGTAGGAAAGTCGGCAAAACCAGGAATTGGATCTGCGGGAAATGGTGAAAAACCACCCGTACTTCCTGTTACAAAAGCATTGCCATTATTATCTACGGCAATACCTCTACTAATATCTTCATCTCGACCGCCAAGGTAAGTAGAATATTGTACGCTATTGCCTAAACTAGAAAGTTTTGTCACAAAAGCATCACCGTTAAAACTACCTCCACCATAAGTAGTTTGGAAGGCATTAACTGTTAGGAAATCTAGAGAATTAGTATTACCTGTAACGTAAACTCCGCCTGCTATATCTACAGCAATATCTGTGCCAAATTCATCGTTACTTCCTCCAAAATAAGTAGACCAAAGAACATTTCCATCTTGGTCGAGTTTAGTGACAAAAGCATCGTTATTAAATACTACTCCCCCACCATTAAAGTCTGATTGAATTGCATTTAATGTGGGAAAATCAACGGAGGTAGTATCTCCTGTTATGTAAACATTTCCAGCAATATCTACAGCAATGCCATTGCCACGGTCAAAACCATTTCCTCCGATTAATGTGGAATATTCTACGGTGGGGTCGATAACTAATTCATAGTCTTTATTATATTCTCCAATGTCGAATCCTACTTGATTATTTTCGAGGAGTTGATAGGCGACTTCGACTTCAATTTGCTGACCATTTATTTCTTGATAAGCAATTGGGGGTGCTTCAGTTAATTCTCCTAATTTAGTATCTATAGATAAAGTACCGTCAGCAAGAATATTAATTTCTTCTATTCCACTATAGTTAAGAATAATTTGAGAAGTGTCGATGTTGGGAGAAATAATAAAATCACTTTTTAGGTTGCCGTTGATACTACTATATATTAGGTCAATTCCAGGATATAAATTTTCATACTCAATAGCGGCATAAGTCGGAATATTTGTATATGAATCGTATGAATTATCGGAGTTATTACCTTGGAAAAAGTTGGCAACTCCCGGCAGTTGATTTAAAGGTTTAATAATAGGTTCGGGATTAGCATTTTGGAAATTTAATGTTACTACATCTGAGGTGGTTTGACCTTCTATTTCTTGAGCAGCAGCAAAGATAATTTCATCTTGGGCAAATAATAAATCATAGTTATTTGCTTTTGCTAAATACTCAATCTCAGTATTGTTAATTTGTCCTGCATTTTCGATAAAACTAATGTTTGTAAAAGGGTCATTATTTATGGATAAATCAGTCGGAAGTGTATCAAATTTTTGTACTTCTAATTTTTGGGGTAATATTTCCGAACTAGAGGCAATATTTTGATTATTAATTTGATTATCTTCCGGAAGATTAGTTAAAGGTAAACCGAATAATGGAGTGTCTGAATAATTGAAATAATCTATCATTATATTTCGAGCAAAAAAGAATGCTTATTAAGAATTAAAGTTGTTTTGTGGAATGGGTTTTGTGGAATGGGTTTTGTGGAATGGGTTTTGTGGAATGGGTTTTGTGGAATGGGTTTTGTGGAATGGGCCTCTGGCCCGTTCATTCCCGTTCGTTCCCGTTCGTTCCCGTTCCTGATATTTTCACCGTAGGCAGGATACCCACACCACTTACAGTAGATTGCACTTTGGTGAGGTATACCCATCGCGGGCAAGATGCCAGCACTACAAAAATTTAATTGTTAATATCTGTACTTCGTGTACTTGGAATCTGCTGTATATTCATCCCACCCCTCAGCAATACCAGAATTAAAGTTAATTTACTAAAATGATACTTAAGTAT
>NZ_JAAHHG010000133.1 GCF_010692555.1 Okeania sp. SIO3B5
TGCAAGGGGGAGGGGGGAGAGGAGGTCGGGGCGGGGTGGTGACGGGAGTTCAGAGGTGTGGTCTTCCGAGTGGGGAGATGGGGAGATGGGGGGAGGGGGAGAGGGGGAGATGGGGAGAGGGGGAGGTGGGGAGATGGGGAGGGGGGGAGATGGGGAAATGGGGGGAGAAAAACCTCTAATTAGGGTTTGCTGAAAAAAGCAAAATGTGGGGAGGGTGGGAAGTGTGGGGAGGGTGGGAAGACAGAGAAAGTAGGAGGAATGATTGTTCTTTGACTTTTCTGCCCCCTCACCCCAAAATTCTCATTTTTTGAGGGTAAGTGAATTGAAACAGGCATACTTTTTTCGATCCTAAAAAGGCACTTACCTTTATTTACCAATGCTTTGAGATTTAATCAGCAAGCCCTAATTAAATAGGTTTACTCTCCTAAAATCTGCATTGAACAGAAAAATACATAACTTCTTTGAATAAACCCAAAAATTTATCTCTTTTAGACAACAGCTCATCTGGCAATAGGCAACAGAGAATATATAGGAAAAAAGTATTTTTGCAAATATGAGATGTACCAAAATCAAAAGTATGAAATTTATTGGAATAGACCTCGGTTGGAGTTCGGGAAAAAGTGGTTTATGCTGTCTACAATACTCAGACCAAAAGTTAAAAATATTAGACTTAGACTGCATATTAGAAACTGAATATATTCTCCATTGGATTGATAATTTAACTCCCCTACCAACCCCTGCTTTAATTGCCGTAGATGCTCCAACAATAATCCCCAATCAAACAGGAACTAGACTACCAGATAAACTTACTCATAAATATTTTGGTCGTTATCATGCAGGATGTTATCCAGCAAATCTTAACCGTCCTTTTGCTCAGAAAACCGTGAATTTTGGTATGAGTTTGACAGCTAAAGGATTTATTCATGCACCAACAATTGAACCGCAACAACCAGGACGTTTTCAAATCGAAGTTTATCCTCATCCAGCTATAGTTAATTTATTTGGTTTAGAAAAAATTTTGAAATACAAAAAAGGGAAATTAGCAGACCGTAAATCAGAACTTTTGAAACTGCACCAATACATAATAAATATCTTAACTATCCTTGAACCAACCCTAGAAATTTCCGAAAATTTCCTAGATACTGAAAATATAAATAGTATAGCTACCCTCAAAACTACAGAAGATAAATTAGATAGTTTAATTTGTGCTTATATTGGTGCATACTGGTGGTATTGGGGTCAAGCAAAAAATTTAGTTTTGGGCAATGACACCACCGGATATATAGTAGTTCCTGAAAGATTAGATTAAACCCTGTTCAAATATATGAAAGAAAATATAGCAGAACTCAAATTAGAAGTAGAAACTTTACAAGCAGAAATAGAGACTTTACAGACCGAAGTAGAGACTCTTCGTCATCAACGTTCTTCTTT
The DNA here is from genome assembly GCF_010692555.1 of Okeania sp. SIO3B5. Lineage (GTDB taxonomy): Bacteria > Cyanobacteriota > Cyanobacteriia > Cyanobacteriales > Microcoleaceae > Okeania. The sequence continues at coordinate 1,432 of NZ_JAAHHG010000133.1, forward strand.
CCGAATAGATGTTAGTTTTCCTCCAGATAATACTCCTGAAACACTAGCAGAATTTCATAAAAAAAATGCTGAAGAAGCTGCAAAGCGGCAAGAAGAATTACAAGAAATTAATCAATCTCTCAAAGTATTAGAAGCACAACTTAATCAGAAAAAAACTACATTAGCACCAAAAAAATCTCGACTGGAATGGCAGGAACTACAAGAACAAGTTTATCAAGGAGGAAAAGAATTACAGGAGCAAGTTAAAACAGTCAACGAAAAAGCTAATCAACTTGAAGCGGAAATACAAAATCTTAAGCAAATTTATCAACAATTAAATCCACTTTATTGTGAGTGGGTACAAAATGTAGCCAATATAGTTGATTTTAAGGCTACAACTATTCCTTATGTTTATGTTAAAAAAAATGGATTTGAACTAGGAAATAAAGAAATAGAATGACAGGAAAAGGGAAGAGGAAAAAATATTGATATACATCTCTATTTTTGTTGAGGTTTTTTGATCAACCAAACCGACAAATGGTAAATTTTTTGTCTAATTTTATGACCTGTAAAAGTCTGGAATACCGTAGGTTGGGTTAAGCGAAAGCGCAACCCAACATATTCAGTTATCAGTTATCAGTTATCAGTAAAAGAAAAGAGGAAAAAAGATTGAGATACATCTCTATTTTTGTTGAGTTTTTTTTATCAACCCAACGGACAAATGGTAAATTTTTTGTCTAATTTTATGACCTGTAAAAGTCAGGAATGCCGTAGGTTGGGTTAAGCGGTAGCGCAACCCAACATATTCAGTTATCAGTTATCAGTTATCAGTAAAAGGGAAGAGGAAAAAAGATTGAGATACATCTCTATTTTTGTTGAGTTTTTTTATCAACCCAACGGACAAATAGTAAATTTTTTGTCTAATTTTATGACCTGTAAAAGTCAGGAATGCCGTAGGTTGGGTTAAGCGGTAGCGCAACCCAACATATTCAGTTATCAGTTATCAATTATCAGTTATCAGTAAAAGGGAAGGGGAAAAAAGATTGATATACATCTCTATTTTTATTGAGTTTTTTTTATCAACCCAACGGACAAATAGTAAATTTTTTATCTAATTTTATGACTTGTAAAAGTTGGGAATACCGTAGGTTGGATTAAGTGGTAGCGTAAATCAACATATATAGCAAAAGAAAGATGAAAAAAGTCGAAATACACCTCTATTTTGTTGGGTTTATCCTACGGATAAGCTCCGCTAACGTTCCTCAACCCAACCTACAAGTAGTAAGTTTTTTGTCGGAATTTTCTCCTGTGTCAAAGTCGGGATTAAATTTTAATTCCTCACCAATTTAGTTGTCTTTTCGTAATCTGAAGATTTGCTCATATATCCTAATTTTCAAATCCAAAGAAACTGGCGATCGCTGGTAATAATTTTTCCCACTGTTCGATTAATTTTGCCGTCTTAGGTAACTCTGTAAATAAGCCTTTAAAAAATCTAATTACTCCTTTTGCTCTTTGTTTGTTTTCCTGGGGATTTTTTCCTGCTTCTGCCAGATTTTTTAATTCCTTTAAAGCTTCTTCTTTATCCTCTTGATTCAAATTTGATTCTGCTTCAATTGCTTTTTGAAGTTGAGTTAAAGCTTCTTTAATTCCTGGTTTATTTGGTTCAGAAGAATCAGGTAATTCATTGATATAAGAAGTAATAACATTTTTATTACCTGTCGAAAAACTAGAAGCATAACTTGTTTCAACTTTGATAGATTTGTTTGCCATGTCTGACCTCAATTAATTTATGAAAAATTTGCTGATTTCAAAATAATTCGATACTTTTAAATTGGAAATATTAATTAATAGAAGAGACTACATTTCCTCCTACTTTACCTGGTACGAAAGAAGAGGCAATGGATGTTCCTACTTGAATGCTTTTATCTTCTAATTTAATTCTATTATCCTGAGAGTAGACGTTTACTGATGTTATCTCTTCTGTATTCATAATTTCGCATAACTTAAGAATTACTTTTATTATTCCCTCCTTATCTGGGCTAAATAAAGTTTGTTTATCCCCTGAATTTCCACGAATAATCATACCATATTCTTTATAAGTTATATTTAGTATATAACGAGGCAATACTAAAATATCAATAACTATCATTAACAAACCAAATATTTGTAAATTCATGTTTGGATATGACAGTAATATAATACTTATAGGTGCAAGTAACACTACACCTATAAAGAGTGAAGCAGAATATATTTTAGTTCTCTTTTTTGCTTTTTTCCTCTCAACCAAACTAATACTGCTAATGTTACTAATTTGATAAATAGTATTATTATAGACTAAAGTTTTGCCTCTGACTTTTAAAAACGATAGGTCTACTTCTTCTGATTCTGGAGAAGATTTTGGTAAATTATCATTCACCCTTAAATTTAACTTCAAAGTTATTCTTGTACTAGCACTTAGCAGTCAGCTTTTTTCAAGCTGTACAACTTAGTTTAGATACACTAAAAATATTAACTAATCGTACATTGAATTAGAAAATTTTTCATCATACCCTAAATCCTAATTTAAGAGTTAAATCCAGTTTTGACTATAGTAAATTGTCTGATTAAATCGCGATTTTTGTAAATAAAAATCAAGTGAATGTAGGAAAATATCCTAAAACGTCCTATGAGAATGAGCTAAAATGGCTAAAACTATTATTAGAACTAAACTCAATGACTATTACAGAAATTTTACAATTTGCCGATCGCCTAGTTTTTGCTCATAGAGGAAAACATTTAGATGATATTCAAGAAACAGTTATTAAAGGCGTTTGGCAAGGTAAAACTTATGAAAATATTGCACAAGAATGTAACCGTAGTGAAAGTCGAATTCGAGATGTAGGTTATCAACTATGGAAAACTTTTTCCGAAAGTTTAGGAGAAGAAATAAATAAATCTAATTTTCGCTCTACTATTGAAAGATTACAAACAGAGGCAAAGTCACGACAAAATATTTGTGTAGGAACTAATCATAATTTCGGGTCACAAAATCTATATCAATATCAAAAATATCCTCAATATTCTCAAAGCAAAGATACAACTAAAATAACTTTTCAGGATTTAAGTATTGCCCCTACAATTAATCCTGCTTACTTTTACGGACGTACTAAAGAACTAGAAATTATCTCCAACTATATCCTCCATCAAAAAACTCGTCTGATGTCAGTATTAGGATTAAGTGGTATTGGCAAAACAACCCTAGTCAAAATATTTATTGACTTGAATATCCAACAGTTCGATGTAGTAATTTGGAGAAATTTCAAACTTGTTAAATCTCTAAACTCTCTAATGACCGAACTCTTAAAAAAAATCACTCTCCAAAATCAAAATATTCTCATCTCAGACGAACAATTTACCCAATTTTTAGACTTATTATCTAGACAAAAATGTTTAATCGTTCTCGACGACGTACAAAACATATTTATCAGTAGAAAATTTGCCGGACAATATCAAACTCAACACACAGAATATCAAAACCTCTTCCAAGCGATCGCTCAAACAGAACATCAAAGTTGTGTAATATTAATTAGCCAAGAAAAAGCTCAGGAAATGACAGCTTTAGACCGAGAATTATATCCAATTCAATGTTTAGAATTAGAAGGCTTAGATAATTCAGCAGGAATAGAAATAATCCAAGAATATAAACTACAAGACCGAGACTATTGGCTGAAATTAAACAATATGTATCTAGGCAATCCCTTATACTTACAATATATATGTACTTTAATCAAAGACATCTTTCAAGACCTAGTATCTCAATTGATAGCTGAAGAGAACTTAATTATCACAGAAGAAATGAAACTACTCTTCGACACCTTATATCAGAGAATGTCAGAAATAGAAAAACAAATAGTTTTAAAAATAAGTAAATGCGATGAAAATATTTCAATAGAAGACTTAAAAAAATCCTGCTCATTGTCCTCTATAGATATTATCAATGGATTACAATCCCTAAAAAGACGATACTTATTAAATCAAATAAAAACCAACAATACCTTATTTAGCCTATCCCCCTTATTCAAAGAATATATTAAAAACTTTCAGATGCAAAACTAAACTATTTAATAGGAGTCAGGAGTCAAGAGTCAGGAGTCAGAATTAAAAAAATTATCAGTTAACGGAATAAATACTTTTTGCCTGCTTCCTATTACCTATTGCCTATTTACTAAAATGTAAAATCAAGTAATTTTTTGAATGATTTTAGCGACGAATTATGATAAATTACCGAATAATTAATAATTAATAATTAATAATTAAACAATTCTGGTTTAAAGCCTCCCCTTTTAAGGGAAAAAAAAGAAATAATGTAAGCATTCAGCCATCAGCTATTAGCTATCAGCTATTAATTTTGGGGAAGGTAAAAATAATTGATAAATTGAGACAGAATAAAAATTACTGTTAAAGTCTCCTTCCTAAACCTTAGAAGTAATGAATAATTACTAATTGCTGATAGCTGACTGCTAATAGCTGAATGCTTACGAAATAATATTTCCTTATTTTCAATTCCGTAGCGGTTTTAACCAGAGGTAATTATCAATTATCCATTATCCATTATCAATTAATGAAACCAAATTCAGCAGTTAATACCAAATCTCAAAAGTATTGCTATACTTAGGTACTACTTCAATAATTAAGTAATCAACACAGACCAAATAACCTTTTTAATCATTATTAATAAGAAGCGTGTTAATTATTCTTATGTTTACTATTCCCTCACTCCTCACTCCCCCACTCCCCCACTCCCCCACTCCCCCACTCCCCCACTCCCCCACTCCCTACCGTATCCGTGTATCCGTGCCATAATCCGTGTGAGCCACTCCCTTTCTCGATAGTAAACTTTCGTTACAATCCCAACCAGACTATTTCCACAAATGTCACGTCCTTGTAAACTTACAAATTAGGACAACTATAAAATGTTGACCTTACACATATAGCAGAAGGCAAAAGGTAAAAGGCAAAAGAAAAAGGCTATCTTACTATAAATATTTGAGTTTGAGACTTTTGTTATATCCCAACCTTATGCTTTGCTAGCTATTTAGATAAAAAATTTGAGAAGTAGAAGGTAAAATAAAGATGGCCGAATCTAGCCAACTACCATATTTATTACGAGCAACCAAGGGTGAAGTATTAGAACGTCCACCTGTATGGATGATGAGACAGGCAGGACGCTACATGAAATCTTATCGAGATTTACGAGATAAATATCCCTCATTTCGCGAGCGTTCCGAAAACGTAGATATTGCTGTGGAAATATCTCTGCAACCTTTCCACGCATTTAAACCAGATGGAGTAATTTTATTCTCAGATATCCTAACCCCACTTCCAGCAATAGGCATTGACTTTGATATAGTCGAAAGTAAAGGACCAATAATTGACCCTCCTATTCGCACCCAATCTCAAATTGACCAACTTCATCCCATCGAACCAGAAGAGTCTCTACCCTTTATTAGAGAAATTTTACAAATTCTCAAAAGAGAAGTTAAGAACGAAGCAGCAATTTTAGGCTTTATTGGGGCACCTTGGACATTAGCAGCTTATGCCATAGAAGGTAAAAGTTCTAAAGATTATACTTTTATCAAGAGAATGGCCTTTTGCGAACCAGAAATGTTGCATCAGTTTCTCGGCAAACTAGCAGACGCGATCGCCGTTTATGCTCGTTACCAGATAAATAGTGGAGCACAAGTTATCCAAATGTTTGATTCTTGGGCAGGCCAACTTAGTCCTCAAGATTATGAAACTTTTGCCTTGCCTTATCAAAAACGAGTAGTACAACAGGTTAAAGCAACTCATCCAAACACACCTTTTATTCTTTATATTAATGGCAGTGCTGGATTATTAGAGAGAATGCCCCAAACTGGTGTTGATATAGTTAGTGTAGACTGGACAGTAGACATCGGCGAAGCAAGACAACGCCTTGGTAAAAATATTGGCATACAGGGAAATATAGATCCTGGCGTACTGTTTGGTTCTAAAGAATTTATCAAGTCTCGCATTTTAGAAACTATCCGCAAAGCAGGCAACCAAGGTCATATTCTGAATTTAGGACATGGTGTTTTGCAAAAGACTCCAGAAGAAAATGTAGAGTTCTTCTTTAAAACTGCTAAAGAAGTCAGCAATTTACTAGCATTGACAGCTTAGCTAAATCGCTCTTGAGCCTCACGCCATAATCTGTGATTTGGCGTGAGATGAATCGGCGGTAAATCAATGGGACTCGATGTCTCATTAATTTACAAATTTTTATGTTATCACCGAACTATGCTGGTTTGCAGCTCATCGCCGCCAGTAATGAACCATAAAAATTTAATAGGATATGGGGTTGTTGGCCTAAATTTCTAGTCAACTGTGGGAAAATGTAAAATCTTATTGCAGAACTAGGTGAGCAGTTTTTTATGTGCAAAAAGGGCGGTGGGGCATCCCGTCCTTAAAGCACGCGCTTGTCCGACGGGATACCGGGACTGCGAAACGAGAAGCCCACACTATAGCTTCAGCGAGCGTGTGGGAGTATGTCACTTAAATTCAACCTTATGTGAGATTTCTATTGATTTTTGCTTTGTCTAGGGGTGGGTTTATCAATGGATAAATGGATAATGGATAATGGATAGTTGCTTAATTTGTTCTAAGACCTTTTCATTTATGAAGAAAATAAAAAGAAAACATTTTCCTTAAGTTCAATCCTCTTCTTTCAAGGAGAGGTAATTATCCATTATTTATTGTTTATTATCAATTGTTGAAACTCGCCCCTATATTAAGGTAAGGAAGAAGGAAGAAGCAAGAAATAAGAAGTAAGAAATAAGAAGGAAAAACGTTGTATTGTCTGAATTTTATATAGAATCCGGTCATATAGTATATGTTGATAACTATAACTTCAAGCCTTAAATCTCCCCTACTCCCCCACTCCCCTACTCCCCCACTCCCCCACTCCCCCACTCCCCTACTCCCCCACTCCCTACTCCCTACTCCCTACTCCCTAAATATATGAGCCATAAACGGATTTTTGTCACGGGTGCTAGTGGATGTATCGGTCATTATATTGTTGAGTCATTAATTCAAAATACTCAACACGAACTTTTCTTATTAGTGCGAAACCCCGAAAAGTTAAAAGTTGATTATAAAGCTCGTTCGGGTATAAATCTTTTAACAGCAAATCTCCGAGAAATTGAAAGATTTTCAGATTTACTTTCAGAAATTAATGTGGCTATTCTAATTGCTACTGCTTGGGGTAACTTACAGGAAGTATTTGATATAAATGTTGTGAAAACAATTAAATTAGTCAAATTACTCAATCCAGAAGTATGTGAAAATATTATCTATTTTTCTACAGCTAGTATTCTTGACAGTCAAAACAAATTACTTAGAAAAGCTGGTGAGATTGGTACTGATTATATCCGCTCTAAATATGACTGTATGTATCAGTTATCTCGACTCAAGAATGTTCCTCCTCTAACTTGTCTTTTTCCTACTTTGGTTTTAGGAGGAAATGAGGAAAAACCTTATTCTCATCTTTCCTCTGGTTTGCCAGAAATAATTAAATATATTGGTTTAATTCGGTGGTTAAAAGCTGATGGTAGTTTCCATTTTATTCATGCTGAGGATATTGCTAGAGTTGTTACTTATCTAGTAGAAAAACCACCCCAGTCAAAAGAACTACAAAAATTAATTTTGGGGAATCCACAAGTTACAGTTAATCAAGCTATTGATGAAATTTGTGCATATCTGAATAAACGAATTTACCTCCAGTTTAATTTGTCTCCTTGGTTGATAGAGGTAATTATCTCAGTATTCAAAATTCAAATGGCGGCTTGGGATAGATTTTGTTTGGAATATCGTCATTTTACATATCAAAATCCAGTTAATCCAGCTACTTTTGAATTACCAACTTTTTGTCCTACTGTTGCTGATATTTTGAAAACTAGCCGCTACGCGGAAGTCAAAAGTCAAAAGTTAAAAGTTAAAAGTTAAAAGTTAAAAGTCAATCATTTTTGATTTGTAATTGTTTGAGGATTTTGTAACTGGAAAGTTTCAAAGATATAGTTTAGCAATCTCTTGCTAATACTTTGAGAACTAGAGATATTTTCCATCACTGAACAAGTACTAAAGTTCTCAAATCCTAAATTCAGAACAATTTGCTCCCTTCATTATTCATTTTCTGAAGCTAAAAAAAATTAGAGGAAATTCCCCAGGCAACTTACAAAAAATTGTGATAGTATAGAAGTATAATGGTGAGTTCGCCTATACGCATGACTTTTTATTCAACGCAAAAAACAGGGTAACAAAGTTTCAAACAAAGATAGAGTGTGACGATGAATGATGTGGAAAATATCGTCACTCAACACTTAATTAATCTAGCCACTCTTCAACTACCAATTTCTTGTCCTACAGTTGCTGATACGCGTGAGAACTAGAGGTATTTTCCACAACTAAATAAGTAGAAATTTCTCAACTCCTAAAGTCAGAAAAACTTGTTCGTTTCATTTTCTGAAGCTAAAAAAAATTAGAGTAAATTCCCCAGGCAACTTACAAAAAATTGTGATAGCATAGAAGTATAAGGGTGAGTTCGCCTATACGCATGACTTTTTATTCAACGCAAAAAACAGGGTAACAAAGTTTCAAACAAATATAAAGTGTGGCAATTGATGTGGAAAATATCGCCACTCAACACTTAATTAATCCAGCCACTCATCAACTACTAACTTCTTGTCCTACTGTTACTGATATTTTGAGAACTAGAGATATTTTCCATCACTGAAAAACCAGAAAGCTCTCAAATCCTCAAGTCAGAAAAATTTGTTCGTTTCATTTTCTGAAGTTCAGAAAAATTAGAAGTCAAAAGTCAAAAATCAAAAGTCTTGATTGGTAAGGCTTCTAGGATTTTGTAACTGGTTAGTTATTTCTGCCATCCTGCACTAGAGAAGTAAAAAGCTCTCAAATCCTCAAGTCAGAAAAATTTGTTCGTTTCATTTTCTGAAGCTCAGAAAAATTAGAGGAGATTCCCTGGGAATAAACAAAAAAACTGTGGTAGTATAAAACTATAAGAGTGAACTCGCCTATACGCATGACTTTTTATTCAACGCAAAAAACAGGGTAGTAGAGTTTCAAACAAAGTATAGAGTGTGACGATGAATGGGAAAATATCGCCACTCAACACTTAATTAATCTAGCCACCCTTCAACTACCAATTTTTTGTCCTACTCTTACCGATATTCTGAGAAGAAGTAGAAAGCTTTAAAATCCTCAAGTCAGAAAAGAAAAATTTCTTTGCTTCATTTTCTGAAGCTCAAAAAAATTAGAGGAAATTCCCCAGGCAATAAACAAAAAACTGTGATAGTATAGAATTATAAGGGCTAACTCGCCTATACGCATGACTTTTTATTCAACGCAAAAAACAGGTTAGTAGAGTTTCAAACAAAGTATAGAGTGTGATGATGAATGGGAAAATATCGCCACTCAACACTTAATTAATCTAGCCACCCTTCAACTACCAATTTTTTGTCCTACTCTTACCGATATTCTGAGAAGAAGTAGAAAGCTTTAAAATCCTCAAGTCAGAAAAGAAAAATTTCTTCGCTTCATTTTCTGAAGCTCAAAAAAATCAGAGGAAATTCATCAGGCAATAAACAAAAAACTGTGATAGTATAGAATTATAAGGGCTAACTCGCCTATACGCATGACTTTTTATTCAACGCAAAAAAAAATAGCACTCAATTAACCTAAACATCAAAACACAAAAAATTTAGACAGGCAGAAAAACAGGCTGAATATCTAAGCGATCGCCAACCCTTAAACCCAACTCAGCAGCTCTTCCCCCCCTCAACTCAATAACTCCATCTACAGGAACATTAGGTCCATAAGTAGGGCAAGGTTCAGATTCACAAGGAGGTAAATTAGAAAAAATTGCCTGTACCTCCCCATTCCTCAGAAACACCATATCCAGATTAATAAACACATTTCTCATCCAAAAATTCACAGTCCGAGGAGGGTTAATATCAAACAACATTCCTCGATCGTCCGGCAACTCAGTCCTAAACATTAAACCTATCCCCTGTTCAAGTGGAGTTTGTGCCACTTCCAAATTAATAGTCTGACCAGAAAAACTCGCCTGTGCTGAAATAGGTAACATTTGACCTAATTCCACCTCACCAAAAATAGAACTAAAACTTGACTCCCCAAGACTTGTCACCCCTGACAAAACTGCCAAATATTCTCCCGTTACTCGGTCTTGAATAATAGTATTACTCTCAGAAGAAATAATATTCAACTCACTAAATTGTAAGCCACCAGTTAGGACTAGGAGATCGCCACCATTACCAAAATCAGTAATTACATCTGCATCTGTAATATTCACTCCACCAGTAGAAGATAAACCGCCACGTCTACCAATAGCAAATAAATCATCACCCTCACCTCCACTCATAGTATCGCTACCCAGGTCCCCAATTAACCAGTCAGGGCCAAAATCTCCAAACATCAAGTCATTTCCTTGCCCGCCAAAAATAGTATCGGCATCTTGTCCACCATATAAAATATCATCTCCTTGATTACCTTGAAGGACATCAGTTCCCTGGTTGCCGAAGATTTGGTCATTACCCCCGAAACCTTGAACGATATCTTTACTTGTCAAAGCAGGGATAATGTCATCTTCAGGAGTGCCACTAAGAAAATCAATACCTGGTGTACCTTGAATATTAGTCATTTCAGTTGTCAGTTATTACTCTCTACGATATATGTCTTTTTGTTGAATAAAAAGTCATGTGTATAGGCAAGTTTACCCTTATACAATAAGAATATCAAAAATATTGAGAAACTGCAAGCTGATTCCGGTAACCGATTTTTCTGGAGCTTCACAAAATGAATATAGCTACCAAATTGTTGTCATATCTAATTTGACATCCTCCCCGGCTGTTAGGCACGGGGATTCCTACTGAGCCATAGCTCCTCGGTGGGTTGACGCTTCACAGGGTGCTGCTTCCTTGGCGGTAGTCTAACGCTTCCCTCCACGTCCGCGCACGAGTTTCCGAGTGCCCCCCGGCAACTAATAACACTATAGCATATATTCAATTCACTTACAAATAAAATAAAAAGTCGCCCTACAAGGGCGAGGCTTTAAACCCAATTTTTCGGTAAATCCGGTTCAAGAATTTAGAATTTAGAATGCGCGAATTTAGAATTACCTCTTCTGTTCAAGGAGAGGATTGGGTTAAAAGGAATTTTTTTCTTTTTTCTCCATGAATGGAGAGGCTATATACGTTAATTTTTCGGTAAAACATCTTCTCCAGATAATCTGTCAGGCGAGTCTAATATTTCTACATCTTTACCAACACGATAAATTTCTACTTGCTGATTTTTGCGATTAATTAGCCAACCTAATCTCATCTTTGTCATTTTAGTTATTTATTCTGATGAGTTAACTACAAAATTGTTGTCATCTCTAATATAAATCCGGGTAAAACATCTTCTCCAGATAATCTGTCAGGTGAGTCTAATATTTCCACATCTTTATCAGCACGATAAATTTCTACTTGCTGATTTTTTCGATTAATTAACCAACCTAAACGCATCCCATTTTCCAGATATTCTTTCATTTTTTCTCTGGAGTCGGACAAACTGTCCCAAGGTGACATTAATTCGACTAAAAAATCTGGGCAAAAAGGTAAAAATTTTTCTCTTTGTTCGGGAGTTAAATTATTCCATTTTTCTATAGGTATCCAGGAGCAACTGGGAGAACGCTTAGCACCATTGGGGAGTTGATAACCTACAGAAGAATTGAAACCAACTCCTAATTTTGTTTGTCTATTCCACATTCCTAAATTGCCACAAATTTCAGCATTAATCATTCCAGTTTCTCCCCCCATTAAGGGCACAATAATTAAATCTCCCTTTGCATTTCTTTCAAATCTTATCTCCTTATTTATTTGACATAGTTGAAAGAACTGTTCGTCTGTTAGGTCAATTATTGAGTCAATCTCGATAGTCAAATTTGTCATTTTGGTTATTTATTCCTCAGAGTTAATTAGCTATCAGCTATCAGCATTTTAGCTATCATCTTTTTGACCTTTGGTTAAATTGGCAACTATTACACCAGATATAGCAGTCCTATTTTATTTGTGTATAAAAATCTTACTGTTTTTAGGGAATAGGTAAGAGTTTCAGTTTTTTTATCTACTTTTTGATTACCCGCAACCAATTTAGGATTGCTATAGTTGAGTCGGGTTTTAAATCCCCTCCTAAACGTAAACAAAAGTCATAATGCTGACCGCTAACCGCTGACTGCTAACTGCTCTTTAATTACCAAATTCTTGTCATATCTAATATAAATCCAGGCAAAATATTTTCACCAGATAATGTTTCAGGGGAGTCTAATATTTCCACATCTTTACCCGCACGATAAATTTCTACTTTCTGAGTTTCGCGATTGATTAACCAACCTAATATCATGCCATTTTCCAGATACTCTTTCATTTTTTTTCTAGCTTCAGATAAGCTGTCGGAAGGTGACATTAATTCGACTAAAAAATCCGGGCAAAGAGGTAAAAATTTTGTTCTTTGTTCGGGAGTTAAATTATTCCATTTTTCTATTGGTATCCACGCAGCATCGGGTGAACGGTTATCTCCATTTGGGAGGTTAAAACCTGCTGATGAATCAAAAGGAATACCAAGTTGATTTCTGTCTGCCCAGTTAAATAATTGTTGGGTTAATCTACCATTTCGATTTCCAGTTTCTGCACCAGCAGGTGACATAATTATTAAATCTCCTTTAGCATTTCTTTCAAATCTTAAATCTTGGTTTTTTTGACAGAGTTGAAAGAATTGTTCGTCTGTCATTTCAATTACTGAGTCAAGCTCGATAGTAAAGCTATTCATAGTTCAACATAAAATTTTAATAGCCCCCCTTTCAAAGGGGGTTGGGGGGATTAGTATCTATTATAATGGCTAAATTAGCTGTAGCTAACATTTATCAAGTTGGTATAATTTCTGTAATTTTAGATAAATATTGCTATGTCAGAAATTACTATTAATTTACCGGAAGAGATTTTTTCTACTCGTCGTTGAGCTGCCTGAAGAATTTGTTGAGGATATGCGTTTAGCAGCGGTTATATATTGGTATTAAAAAGGGGAAATTTATCAAGAAAAAGCGGCTCAGGTTGCTGGGTTAAATTGTAGGGACTTTCTTGTTATTTTGGCAAGGGAAAAAATAGATGTTTTTAATGTTGATTTTAATGATTTACAAAAGGAGTTAGAGCTTGGCTGAATCGCTAGACAGGGATTTGGCCACGGATACACGGATGGATGATTTATCAGTTATCAGTTATCAGTTATCAGTTATCAGTTATTAGTTGTTAGTTAACAATACTGAAGTCAGAAGTTAAAAGTTTGAAGTCAGGGCTAGACAGGGATTTGGCCACGGATACACGGATAGATGTAGTCCAGTAGTTGACTGTTTCTATAACTGCCTCGCTTCGGACAATCTCTGAGAATAATCATGTCCGCGCTAGACAGGGATTTGGCCACGGATGCACGGATGGATGTAGTCCAGTAGTGGAATGTTTCTATAACTGCCTCGCTTCGGACAATCTCTGAGAATAATCATGTTCGCAGCGAGGGGGGAAGGAAAAGCAATTATTTTATGTGAAGCACCCCTAAATCCCTCGAAGCAATCTTTTCTAGAATACTGGAGATTGCTTCGGCTAAGTTAATGGTAAATCCTAGAGGTTAACTGTTTCTATCACCGCCTCGCAATGACAATAACTTCTGTCATGCAAGAGGAAAAGGAATGATAAATAGGTTATTAAAAATTGATAACTGATAATTGAATATCAGGCAGCTGAAACGGCTATATGTTACAACCTACAAGTCTGTGCGCGAGAGAAGAGAGCCTAAACGCCACCACTGCTCAACCCCCAATTCGAGGATTGATGAACGTATCGACGGGAGATGCCCCGTATAATGTGTGTTGATTTCAAAATTCAGGTTAGAGTATGGCAACCAACTTCCTCCTTGACGCCATCCAACTCGATCGGCAAAAACTTTCCACACTTTACTATCGTACTGCCTCGTACCACCCAAACTCTGATAAATCTGTTTCTGCACAGAAAAGCCAAACTTACCATTACTGTATTTTACCCAAAGTTGGTCAATAGTGCGTAGGTCTTCACAAGGAAAATTGTCTATATCTTCTACTCTTAACCAACCTTCCTTTTCTCGCTTTGTAACTTTCAACATACAATTAGCAGTTTCCTGATCTGCTTCTTTCCACTTACCTGCTGCTAATAAGCCACGCAACTTTTCATAATTTACTCCTCTAGCTGAAACCAAAGGTACATCATTAGAAACAAAATTTTGTGGAGGTTTTTGATTTTTTTGAGTAGGAGAAACAGAAATTTTTGGAGACTTTTTAATTTTTTGAGTAGGAGAAGGAGATTTTTTGATTTTTTGAGTAGGAGAAACAGAAATTTTTGGAGACTTTTTAATTTTTTGAGTAGGAGAAACAGAAGAATTACCAAACTCTAAATCAGCCAAAACATCTTCAACCTTCTGATAACGTTGCTTCGGTTTTTGCTCCACCAAACTATCTAAAATTTTACCCAATTTATCACTCACAAAATTTCCATTTAAACAATCTCGCCATGCCCATTCCATTTCTATTACATCAAACAAATCAAAGGGACTCATCTGAGTCAATAAATGCAAACAAGTTACTCCCAAGCTATACAAATCACTTGCTAATTTTGCCTTTCCCATCGACTGTTCCGGGGCGCAATATTCTGCGGAACCAATAACTGTTCCTGTCACCGTCCGACGTTGAGTTGTCGGCATAACTTTAGATGCTCCAAAGTCAACCAAAACTAACTTTTTATCTGCCTCTCTCCTAATAATATTCTCCGGTTTAATATCCCGATGAATCACATTATGACTGTGAACAAACTGCAAAACAGACAATAAGTCTATTAACAATTCTTGAATCTGACCTTCATTAAAAACCCCATGATTATCTAACTCTTGTTGCAGGGTTTCTCCTTTAATAAATTCTTGTACTAAATATTGACGACTATCCACAGTAAATTTAGCATAAAGTTCGGGAATTTGTGAATGCTTTCCTAACAACTCCAACCTTTCCGCTTCCTGTGCAAATAACTCGGCAGCTTTTTCCACACTTTCCGTTCCCTGAGCTTGAGGAAGAAACTGTTTAATCACACAAAGAGGTTTAGAAGGTTTAAACTCATCCACAGCTAAAAAAGTTCGACCAAAACCACCTTGTCCGAGAATACTTTTTGCCCAATAACGTTCTACAAGTAATAGTTTATTTCCACATTTTTGACAGAACTGAAAATTATCAGGATTAATAGTTAGACATTCCGGGTTCAGACATTGAGACATAATAATAATTTTTTTAGAATCTACTAAACTCTATGACTAAATTATAAACTTAAATTTTTGAGGAACCCGATTTCTTTAAGAGTAAACATTTCCTGCGGAATGCTCCGCAAAAAGCTATTAGCAGTCAGTTTTTCCTGCGGAATGCTGCGCAAACAGCAATAAGACTTTCCCCTTAAAGGCAGTGTTTATACCAATTTAATAAATGTTTGCTACAAATAGGTAGAGTATTTCTTAGAATCCAGAATTCAGAATCCAGAATTCGTATGGGGATAGATTTAATACCATTTTTGATGTTGTAAATTATCTTTTTCGTCAAATAGACTTTATTTGAAAGTTTATTTATGATTCTTATTATTCGTAACATTCTTTTTTAAAAATGGTATTAAATGAATATAAACTTTAAGGTCAAGGTAGCTGACTTTCGTAGTAAGATTTAATTCTTGCTAAATTAATAAGCTTTTATCACGCACCAAAAACAATAGCTATTAACGCAGTTCCTCCGCAGGAGGCTAGCTGATAGCTGAACGCTTATATTTATGAAAACCAACCATATATTTTATCGAATTTTTCAAGACTTACCCGAAACCTTCTTTCAGTTGTGGGGAGAATTATCAGACAACCTTAATAATTAATAATTAATAATTAGAGATAGTTTTCATTATCCATTATTCATTATTCATTATTCATTATTCATTAATTAAGGAGGTACAATTTCAAAAAGACACCAAAATTTATTTACGCTTATTCTCCGAGATTTTTACCTATCTTAGAGACAACGACCCGGACTTACGTTGGCGTGCTATGATTATATTTAAAAGTCGTAGTATGGAACCAACAGAAAGACAAAGAGAATCTGTGCAACCCTTTTTAGATTCTCCCCTGGTCAAGCGCATCTATTTGAATGAATTAGAAGTGAATGAAACAACTCCTTTAGGCGTACAAATCATTCAATTAGTTGTAGCAAGGAAGAAACAATTTTTGGAGAGAGTAACCGTATTAATTAATCGAGTAAAACAGCAGTTTACCGAAGAAAATTATCGGTTACAACTTTTGAACCTATTGTCAGTTATTGTTCTAGAAAAATTACCAGAAATGAGTCGTCAGGAGTTAGAAGCTATGTTTGGTATTGATGATTTGAAAAAAACTCGTTTTGCTCAAGAATTAATGGCAGAATCAAAAGCTGAAGGAAAAATAGAGGGAAAAATAGAGGGAAAAATAGAAGGAAAAATAGAAGGAAAAATAGAAGGAAAAATAGAAGGAAAATTGGAAGTTATTCCTAGTTTATTAAGAAAAGGCTTTTCTGTTGAGGAAATTGCCGAAATTTTAGAATTAGAAGTTGAACAAGTGGGACAAGCTATTGCTAATTTGAATTAACTTGGATTCTAGGTTGGGTTAATGTATCCCTTGGTGGAGCATCTCTGAATTGAGAAAACCCAACAAATTTTTTCTCATATTTTCAACTATTTTTTTAGAAAAATTACCAGAAATGAGTCGTCAGGAGTTAGAAGCTATGTTTAGTATCGATGATTTGAAAAAAACTCGTTTTGCTCAGGAATTAATGGCAGAATCAAAAGCTGAAGGTAAAATAGAGGGAAAAATAGAAGGAAAATTGGAAGGAAAATTGGAAGGAAAATTGGAAGTTATTCCTAGTTTATTAAGAAAAGGCTTTTCTGTTGAGGAAATTGCTGAAATTTTAGAATTAGAAGTTGAACAAGTGCGACAAGTTATTGCTAATTTGAATTAACTTGGATTCTAGGTTTGGTTAATGTATCCCTTCATGGAGCATCTATGAATGGAGAAAACCCAACAAATTTTCTCTCATATTTTCAACTATTTTTTTAGAAAAATTACCAGAAATGAGTCGTCAGGAGTTAGAAGCTATGTTTGGTATTGATGATTTGAAAAAACTCGTTTTGCTCAATAGTTGGTTGAGTAAACGGAGCAACAAGCAAAATTTAAAATAGTTCCTCGCTTATTAGCAAAAGGCTTTTCTATTGAGGAAATTGCCGAAATTTTAGAATTAGAAGTTGAGCAAGTGCGACAAGCTATTGCTAATTTGAATTAATTTAGATTCTAGGTTGGGTTAATGTATCCCTTCGTGGAGCATCTCTGAATGGAGAAAACCCAACAAATTTTCTCTCATATTTTCAACTATTTTTTTAGAAAAATTACCAGAAATGAGTCGTCAGGAATTAGAAACTATGTTTAGTATTGATGATTTAAAAAAAACTCGTTTTGCTCAGGAATTAATGGCAGAATCAAAAGCTGAAGGAAAAATAGAGGGAAAAATAGAAGGAAAAACAGAGGGAAAAATAGAAGGAAAATTGGAAGTTATTCCTAGTTTATTAAGAAAAGGCTTTTCTGTTGAGGAAATTGCCGAAATTTTAGAATTAGAAGTTGAACAAGTGCGGCAAGCTATTGTTAATTTGAATTAACTTACATTCTAGGTTGGGTTAATGTATCCCTTCGTGGAGCATCTCTGAATGGAGAAAACCCAACAAATTTTCTCTCATATTTTCAACTATTTTTTTAGAAAAATTACCAGAAATGAGTCGTCAGGAATTAGAAACTATGTTTAGTATTGATGATTTAAAAAAAACTCGTTTTGCTCAGGAATTAATGGCAGAATCAAAAGCTGAAGGAAAAATAGAGGGGAAAATAGAAGGAAAATTGGAAGTCATTCCTAGTTTATTAAGAAAAGGCTTTTCTGTTGAGGAAATTGCTGAAATTTTAGAATTAGAAGTTGAGCAAGTGCGACAAGCTATTGCTAATTTGAATTAACTTACATTCTAGTAGAGGTTGGGTTAATATATCTATTAGTGAAATCTCAATTAATTGGAATTGCTACGAGTAGAAAAACTGTAGGTTGGGTTAATTTCTCTATTAGTAGAGCGTCTATGAATAGAGAAAGCCCAAAAATTTTTCCCATTTGAGGATGTACTGATAACTGAATACTGATAACTAAAATAACTCCTCCAGTAAATAATTAATATTTAATTTAATTAATTGTCGAAATTAACCTAATAACGTTAAAGTTAGGCTGAGTCTGTATCAACTGATATTTCATCCTAATCTGAGGAACTAATATTTAATGCGAGTCTTATTAATTTATCCCCTATTTCCCCAATCTTTCTGGTCTTTTGAAAAAATTCTGGAACTGATAAATCGCAAAGTCATGCTACCTCCGTTAGGTCTAATAACAGTAGCAGCAATCTTACCCCAGGAATGGGAATATAAATTAGTAGATAGAAATATTAGGACAGTTACAGAAGCAGAATGGGAATGGGCAGACCTCGTAATACTCTCGGCCATGATTGTCCAAAAAGAAGACTTACATGACCAAATCCGAGAAGCAAAACGACGCAATAAATTAGTAGCTTGTGGTGGGCCTTATCCTACGGCATTACCCCAAGAACAACTGGACAGTGGTGTAGATTTTCTGATTCTGGACGAAGGGGAAATTACTTTGCCCATGTTTATCGATGCTATTCAGCGGGGAGAAACTCAAGGTATTTTCCGTGCAGATGGGAATAAACCAGATGTGACAATTACTCCTATTCCAAGATTCGATTTATTGGAAATGGAATATTATGAATCTATGTCGGTTCAGTTTTCCCGTGGTTGTCCGTTCCAATGTGAATTTTGCGATATTATTGTTCTGTATGGTCGCAAACCCCGTACTAAAACGCCAGCACAATTATTAGCAGAATTAGATTGTTTATATGATTTAGGATGGCGTGGTTCTCTATTTATGGTGGATGACAACTTTATTGGCAACAAACGTAACGTCAAGTTGTTGCTGAAAGAATTAAAAGTTTGGCAAGCAGAACATCAATATCCATTTAAAATGACCACCGAAGCTTCCGTTAACTTAGCAGAAGACCAAGAATTAATGCAATTAATGGTAGATTCCAATCTTAGAGCAGTATTTTTGGGAATAGAAACTCCTGATGAAGATAGTTTAGAGTTAACCCATAAATATCAAAATAATCGTAACCCTCTCAATGAAGCAGTAGAGAAAATTATTAAATCTGGCATAAGAGTAATGGCAGGGTTTATTATCGGTTTTGATGGAGAAAAACCAGGAGCAGGCGATCGCATCGTTAAATTTGTGGAAGAAACAACTATTCCCACTGCTATGTTTAGTATGTTGCAAGTCTTACCAAATACCGCACTTTGGCATCGTCTAAAAAAGGAAGGTCGGCTTTTAGATAAAGGTGCTAATGCTAATCAAGTGACACTGATGAATTTTATCCCCACCAGACCAATAGAAAATATTGCCAGAGAATATGTAGAAGCATTTTGGCAGTTGTACGACCATGAAAAATTTTTAGATCGAACTTATCGGCATTTTCTGATGATGGGTGCCCCCACTGCTAAAGGTGTTGCAAAAATGCCAAGTTGGATGGAGTTGCGAGCGTTATTAATTATTTGCTGGCGACAGGGAATAAAGCGGAAAACTCGTTGGAAGTTTTGGCATCATTTTTGGAGCATTAGAAAACATAATCCTAGTATTTTGCCACGTTATATTAGTACCTGCGCTCATATAGAACATTTTTATGAATATCGTCATATTGTCAAAGAGAATATTGAGGCGCAGTTAGCTGAATATTTAGCTGAGAATAAACAGTTAAATGTCATAGAGAAGGAAGCAGAAAAACCGAAATTGGAAAAAGTAAAAGAAGAAGCAGCTTAAAGTCTGCAAGTAGAGGGGTTTAATAAAATTTATGGTAGTGGTGCATTGTCTGGCAATGTTTTTTACAGGACACAGCAGTGGGAGCATCTTGCTCCCATGCCAGGTATTCCTCTTTGGGCGTTGCTGAATCAAGGTATGAAAAGAAAAACTGAAGAATCTCAAATATTTGTCATTCAATAGACATCTCCAGAAAAGAGGGAGTAGGGAGTAGGGAGTAGGGAGTAGGGAACCCACCCCTCGCCCCTCCCCCTCCGGTGGAGGGGAAGAATTGATAATTTCTTTGGGATAATTGATTTTATTTTTTATTATTGGAGATGTCTAATAGTTTAGTAACCGTCAAAAAATACAAATCATACCCACACATTAGTAACGTCTCTCTTTGCTGTGTATCATTACTATGCAGGACTACCCAATTTAGAGCGTATTTCATATTAGTAAGGTACACCAGTCGCGGGCAAGATGCCCGCACTACAAATACTTTACCATTCATATCTGGGGGAGTTATATCATGTTCGGTTGAATACTTACACTTTGGACGAAGGAAGGCAGAAGGCAGCTATGCTGGAGGCAGAAGGGAAGAAAGGGTTAAAGGGGATAAAGTTTTTTTATAACTGATTATCCGAACATGATAT
>NZ_JAAHHG010000134.1 GCF_010692555.1 Okeania sp. SIO3B5
AGTAATAATCTGGATTATCCCTGAGTCTTGGAATTGGCATTACCAAAGGGCAAGCATTAACCGGACAACGGTTTTCTGACCACCATGAGAATCTTTCACCTAACCGATAGTTGTACTGCCGACGCAATAATTCCAACCACATTTCTATTGTGGCTAACTGTTCTTTATTGGGCCTTAATTTATATTGGTAGGCAGTGCGCATGGTGGAGATTTTCCGGGGTGATAGCAATATAATAATACAAGTTTTTCAACTTCCATCTTCCTTCTTACTTATTTCTGAGTTCAACAAATATCTGATACATCTGTTTTGCCAATTTTTTAGGATTCCACAAAGGCGCTAAATTATCTGGATTTTTTGACCTCTGCAAATGCTCCCGCACCGAATTTCTTAAGCCTAAATCTTTACCTAATTTAATTCCCCATTCTGTATATTCTTCCCAACTCCAAGCTACTCCTATATCCAAATTTACATTCTGCAAAAATGAGTAACCCATCCGAGATAAATATTGTTCTCCAGCTCTAGTTATTATTGGTAAGTTTGCCCATAAAGCTTCCAAATTATGAGTACCTCCATTGTAGGGATAAGAATCTAATAAAACATCTGCTATCTGATAAATTGCTCGATGTTCTTCTTCTGTTTGAGTTTGTCCTAAAAAGATAATTCGATTAAAGTCTACCCCTATATTTTCAGATTCTTGACGATAAGTTTGATAAATTATATCTACATCTCCTTGACCTTTACGAATTAATATACTTTCTGGTGTATGTTGCAAAATTTTTAATTGAGCGCGTACCATTTCTGGATTCGTTTTTCGTCCCGGTGCTATACACAAATAAACCATCTTATTTGAGTCAATACCGATACTATTTCTAGCAGTATTTCTATCAACTAAATGACTATCAAACCCACCCACAGCTACAGATGTTTCTGGTAATCTAACTAATTTTTCTAGATAATATTTTTCTCTTCCTTCAGGGTGAGTATACGAGTCACATAAAAAATAATTATTTTCAGAAATATAGGGTGCATCAAAACCTAGCCAAGAAACACAAACTGGCGCAGGTTTTTCATGGATAATATGTACATTTACTGGCAATGTCATTGAATCTAAATCTACTACTACATCTAACTTGTCTTCTAATATTTGTTCGACAATTTCTTCGTAGGATGGAAACCCATTAGGATATTTTTTCGGCCAATAGGTTTTGACAGACATTTGTTCAAATCTTTGAGTAATATCATCTCGCTTCAACGGACCTGTAATATATAGATGAACGTGAGGTGTAATTTGAGATAATTCTCTAATTAAGGCTTCACTACACCAACCTACTGAATGACGGCGAAAATGTTTGGAAAGGAATCCTATTTTTAGGGATTGGGAAGTAGAAATATGAGTTTTTGGAGTTTGATAATTTTTGACTCTATTTTGATAATATTGTTTGGCTATTAATTTGTAAAATTTAGCGTTTCCTTCTAAGTTATCCCGGAGGTGAGGTATGGCAAATAAGAAAATTTCATAGAGTAGTTTTATTTCTAATTCGCTGAAGGTTTCACAGCTTTGATAACAATTTTTTTCTACTTCTGAAAGTTTGGAGTTTGCCATATCACTTACTCCAGATTGAAAATAGGCGAATAAAAAGGCAGTACCTGAAAGAATAGGAGCTATTTCTCCACAAGAATTACAAAAATTATCGGCTGCTTTTCTAGCATGGGCAAGTTTAGTTGTATGACTGAGTAAATCACATAATTGTTGATGAGCTTCAACAAATTGTGGTTTAACTTTGATCGCTTTTTCAAATAAAGCGATCGCTTCTTCCATTTTTTCTTGTTTAATAATATGTCCGATACGAGAATATACTTCTGCCCAATTTGGTTTAATTTCTAATGCTTTATGATATTTTTCTAGTGCTGATTCTAATAATCCTTTATTGGAAAGTGCTGTTCCTAAGTTGGCATAAGCATCATAGGAGTTAGGATTATATTTAATGGCTATTTGATAATGATGAATTGCTTGGTCGTAGTCTCCTTTCAGCAATAAATTATTAGCTATTTTTTCATGTAAGTGTTTGAGTTCTGGATTAATATTTAATGCTTTCTGATAATACTTCGCTGCTGCTTCTCTATCTCCTTGTTTACCTAAAATATTAGCTAGATTACTATAAGCTTCGGTATAATCCGGTTTGAGATTAATAGCTCTTTGATAACTTCTAACTGCGTCGTTAATTCTACTCAATTTAACTAGGGTATTGCCTAATTTAAAGTGAAAATCTGCCTCTACTATATCTGGTTGAATTTCTAATGCTTTTTCCCAAGATTCCAGAGCTTCATCAACCTTTCCTAAATATTGAAATAGTTTACCAATATTCCAATAAATACCAGCCAAACTAGGTTTTAAATAAACAGCCTTTTGATAATAAAAAAGTGCTTGTTTATATTGACCTAACTGCAAATAGACACTACCCACATTTCCATAAACTTCTGCAACTTCCGGCTCAATTTCTAATGCCCTATTATAAGCAGACAAAGCTGCTGCTAAATTATTTTGTCTGTAAAAAGCATTTCCTAAAGTTACATAACATGGAGCATAATCCGGTTGAATTTTTAAAGCCTCTTTACAGCGAGCGATCGCTACTTCTAAATTTCCTTCTCCGAGAGCAATATCGGCTTGATTTCTATAAGTTTCTGCTGCTGGAAATTTTAATAATTTTTTGGGAAATTCTGAATCTGATTCTTGATATTCAAAAGTCGTAACTTTACCTGTTTTTTCCAAATTTTCTTCTACTTCATTTGGGTAAGGTAAATTATCAGAAGTATTCTCAAAACTATCTACCTTTTGGTCTGGAATCCAATTAAAAGTAGCAGGTTGAATTCCATGCTCTCCATCAGGAATAATAGGTTCTCCATTTTCTTCTCTTATAAATTTTTCCTTTTCTGTTTCTAATTCTTGGTGTTCAAAGATTTTACCTTGAATGAATTTCTCCTGATTTTTCTTGACTTGGTTTAGACCGGACAAATTCTCGGTATTATTCTCGAAAGCTTCAAATTTTTGCTCTGGAATTAGATTGACATTAGCAGTTTTAATTTCATGGTCTTCATCAGGAATAATAGTTTCTCGATTTTGCCCTTTCCTTCTTCCTTCTTCCTTCTTCCTTCTTACTTCTTCAACCTGAATTACCGAATCAATATATTCCTTTATATTCTGATTATTTTCCCCTGCTAATCTTTGCCATTCAGTGAATAATTCCTCCAATTGACGTTCAGTAGTTCCAGGTCTTAGCAACTTATATAACTTGACAAAAGCTTCCCGATAATTTGGTTGAATAGATAAAGATTTCTGATAATAATCAAAAGCTGGTTCAAGATTTGTATACAGAGCAAATACCTCTGCTAACTTGCAGTAAGCTTTAGGCTCTTCTGGTTCAATTTGCAGCAACTTTTGATAACAATAAACTGCCCGATCAAATTCTCCTATTCGAGAAAGTACATTTCCCAACATCAACTGCACAGGTGCCAAATCAGGATTAACTTCTAAAGCTTTTTTATAATTAAAAATAGCTAAATTAAACTCCCTCTGTTTATAATAAACACTGCCAAGATTAGCATATACTTGTGCAAAATCTGGTTGAATCTTTAACGCCTGATGATAAGTATTAATTGCCTGTTCAAATAAATTTTGATGTTGAAAAATATTCCCTAAAGTCAAATAAATAGAAGCAAAATCTGGTTGAATTTTAACTGCTTCCTTGCAAGCGGAAATCGCTGCATCAAAATTTTCTTGCATCAAATATACTTCAGCTAACCTCTTGTAAGCTTCAACATAATCTGGTTTAATACTCAAAGCTTTTTGATAAGCAATCATCGCTGTATAAAGTTGTCCAGAATCTTTCAATTGATTGGCTGTGTTGAAATAATTTTCAGCTAACATTTTCTCTACGAACCCTTATAAAGTCGCTCTAGAATGGCGAGGCTTTAAACCCATTTTTTTGGTAAAGTTAAACAGTGTTTGTTATTTTATTTTATCTTAAGATCAGGAGTATAGACTATGGTCACAGAACAAGACCCCACTAAATTAATGAAACAGCAAGTCGGCAAAGCTGCTGCTGACCGAGTAAAGTCTGGAATGATAGTGGGGTTAGGCACAGGATCGACCGCTGCCTATATGATTCAATTTTTGGGGGAACGTCTACAAAGTGGTCAACTCAAAGATATCAAAGGTATCCCTACCTCCTTTCAGTCAAATGTATTAGCTAAACAGTATGGTGTACCATTAACCACCCTCGATGAAGTTGACCACATGGATATTGCCATTGATGGTGCCGATGAAGTTGACCCACAGAAAAATCTCATCAAGGGTGGTGGAGCAGCTCATACCCGTGAAGTGCGACTCGTTGGCCACTAAACTAGGAAACTAGGTATAAATGGCCATTCCAAGTCAATACATGAGGACAACCTCGACTTGTGAATAACTCTTATTACCTTGGTGGTGAGATTCCACCCGCCTTGTTGTTGGGTTGACAGCATAGGCCACGGAGTAGAGACTGAACATCAATCTCCGAAGCTGGCCTAAAAGCGGGAAAAGACCAGTTACCAGGAACGATACCGCAAGCAAAGGCTGACAAGTGGACGAACAGGAAGGTAATTAAACTCTCGTGATATGAACCATCCCCAAGGTAGCTATGGGATGTAGGACGAAAGTCAGAGGGTCAATGGATAATCTTATTTCGCGGAGATTATCAGCAACCATGCCGAACCCTCCGGGAGATTTTACCTCACTAAATCAGCCGTAATAAAGGAATAAGGGAACGAGGAAACCTCTCTAAGACACCTAAGTATATAGGTCGAAATCTTAGGAAGCCATTCAAGGTCAATCTGCACAATGGTTGCAGGTCTTAGGGAGAGTAGGATTAGGTAAAAAGCAGTAATGCAGACGTACCTACTGTTAGACGTAATGTAAAGGAATGATTAGCTATGAATAAAGCTAAAACACTAAAAAGAAAACTAGGAAATCCTAGACCATTTTTAAGCGTGGCATGGGATACAGACGATATACCGAATCAAGTTAGTACCAACCCAAACCTTAAATGGAAAGATATTAACTGGAAGAAGGTAGAAAAATATGTATTTAAGTTGCAAAAGTTAATTTACAGAGCATCCAGCCGTGGTGAAATCCGCAAAATGCGCAAGTATCAAAAACTTCTGAACAAAAGTTATTACCCTAGGTTGCTAGCTGTTAGGCGAGTAACTCAGGATAACCAAGGCAAGAAAACTGCTGGGGTGGATGGAATTAAAAACCTTCCTCCAAGGCAGCGCTTTAACTTGGTTGACCTCCTGAACTCACGTTACCTCAAAGCAAGTCCTACCCGCCGTGTCTGGATACCAAAACCAGGAAAAAATGAAAAACGCCCGTTAGGCATCCCCACGATGTACGACAGAGCGTTACAAGCCCTGGTGAAGTTAGGTATGGAACCAGAATGGGAGGCACGTTTTGAGCCTAATAGCTATGGTCTTTTCCGGTGGTCAACACATGACGCCATAGAGGCAATCCATATAAGCATTAACCATAAACCAAAATATGTGCTTGATGCAGATATATCCAAATGTTTTGACCGAATTAACCACGATGCACTTCTAGGAAAGATAGGTCAATCTCCCTACAGACGATTAATTAAACAATGGTTAAAGTCTGGGGCGTTTGATAATAATCAATTCCTAGAATCTGTGGAAGGTACACCACAGGGAGGGGTAATATCGCCCTTACTAGCAAACATCGCCTTACACGGTATGGAGGAGTGTTTAAACAAATTTGCTGAAACCTTACCAGGAAGAAAGCGAGATAATAAAACAGCATTATCCTTAATACGCTATGCTGATGACTTTGTCATCCTACACAAAGACATCAAAATAGTGCTACAAGCAAAAGCCGTGGTACAGGAATGGTTAAGTCAGATAGGGTTAGAACTAAAACCAGAAAAAACCAAGATTGCCCACACCTTGGAAGAATATGAAGGCAATAAACCCGGATTTGACTTCTTAGGATTCACAATTAGGCAATTTAAGGTTAAGTCAACCGAACAAGGATTTAAAACGCTAATTAAACCATCCTCCAAGAGTATAAAAACTCACTATCGGAAATTAGCGGATATATGTGACAAGCTTAAAACCGCTACCACTAAAGCTTTAATAGCTAAATTAAATCCGGTAATTAGGGGATGGGCTAACTACTTCTCAACGGTGGCCAGTAAAGAAATATTCAGTAAAATGAATATGCTTTTATTGAAAAGGCTAGGTCGATGGGCAAGTAGGAGGCATCCAAATAAGTCAGCAGCTTGGATAAAGAAAAAGTATTTCCCTCGCTGCAAAGAAACCAGGAATTGGGTACTTAATGACGGCGAGTATATACTAAACCAACACTCAGATGTCCCCATTATTAGACACATAAAAGTGAAAGGTATTAAATCCCCTTATGACGGCGATTGGACTTATTGGAGTAGCAGAATCGGTAAACATCCAGGCGTAAGGAAAGAAGTTACAACGCTGTTAAAACGGCAAAAGAATAAATGCGCATCTTGTGGACTAACTTTTAGACCAACTGACCTAATTGAAGTTGACCATATAAAACCAAGGTCTAAAGGTGGTGACAACACATATAAGAATAAACAATTGTTGCACCGACATTGCCACGATACTAAAACTGCCTTAGATAAAAAGACATACATACAACCAAAGTCACAGGACTTACCTGAAGGTTATTTATGGGTTGATGATATGTTGATATTAAGGCAGGGATGTACCCATGACAAGGGACGTTTAAGAGAGGAGCCGTGATGAGGTGAAAGTCTCACGTCCGGTTCTGAAGACGAGTCGGTTTGGTAACAAACTGGCTTAGTTTAACAAAATTGTGGACTGTTTGGCAGAACAGTTTATTGTAGTAGTAGATAGTTCTAAATTAGTAGATAGGTTGGGTTCTACTTTTTTGCTCCCGGTAGAAGTTATACCGATGGCAATGACTCCTGTAATTCGAGCAATTGAAAAACTTGGTGGTCAACCAGAACTTCGGATGGGTGTGAAGAAAGCTGGACCTGTAGTTACGGATGAGGGTAATCTAGTAATTGATGTTAAGTTTAATTCTATTGATAACCCTGCTGAATTAGAAAAAAGTTTAAATAATATTCCTGGCGTTTTGGAAAATGGTTTATTTGTGGGGGTTGCAGATGTAATATTAGTTGGAGAACTTCAGGATGGGCAGCCAATAGTTCGAGAGATTTCTTGAAGAAGATGGTAGGTGTTAGGTTATAGGTTGTAGGTTTTAGGTGTTATGGAACCAATTTGGTATCTTTCTGCGCGACTCACGTTTTTTTTCCTCTAAAATTCACCTATGTCTTAACTAATGCTTTGGCAATTGAAAAAATAACTATCTAGAGAACAAAAGTTACTCAAAATTATCAAGCTCGGTATCTTCAAGATACCGAGCTTTACAAGTAACTAATTAACATGAGAAAAGACTACTATTAACTATAGCTAAGAAAGAATTGGTTAGTACAATTACTGATGATGAATCTTAGACTAGGAAATGTTTTACCAACTTTTCCCTGTCTTGGTGCGCGTTCCCTCTCTTGATCAGCATTCCCTTATGTCTGCCACCGACGCGGGGCCGCACCGCTGTTCCCTGTTCCCTGCTATAGATTAGGATTCAAAGAAACTTATTTAGTTCAGTAGTTTTCTTTCAGATTCCAAAGCTTTCACTAAATCTTGGTTTCCTTGAGCTCTAGCTGCTTCCAGACGATGAGCTAATCTTTTTTCTATATTGACCTTATGAACCTCATTTAATTTAACGAGGCTTTTTGGTGAATTTTTGTTCATCATGGACATTTTTTTTTCCTCTTTTATTATATTACTTACATTTTTAATTTAACATCACGAGAAAAAATAAACCAGCCCGGTTACTGAAAACTGTCAGTTATTATTAGCTAGTAGACACCAAACAAAGTATGTTTCAGTAGGCTATCCCTTGTAGAGTCATTCACAAATATTCTGACTAAATCTTTTTAATAAAATGCCTGAAAGTCTTGATGATTAATGGATGTGTAAACCATCAGCAATAAGCTATATGGTTAAGTGAGGACTTTGAAAATCATCTTTTTTTATCCCTTAACGAGGATCTCTCCTAGTTAATTAAATTTTATTAAGCATACTTTGCAATGTCATAATAAATATTAGTTAAGCCTTAGAAGTTAAATTTTATCTTTTTATTTTGGGTTTAATACCCCGCCGTCTACACGGTGTTTACAATTGGGGTTTAAGTCCCCGTCCGTTTTTTCTTCCTTCTTCCTTCCTTCCTTCTTGCTTCTTCCTTCTCCAATAATTTAGAAAAATTTGGTTTTTTCTGCTTCACCTAATAAAAAACCAAAAAATCTCTGGAAAAACGCTACAATCCTGTACTTTGACATCCTCCCCTGGCTAAAGCATAGGAGATTTCAAACCTCACGATTTGGGTTTCCTCTTTCTCTTAGTTCGAGCTGACTTACTAGGTTGAGTTTCCCCAACAAAGCAGAGGCCATTCTCTCCAGAGGCGTTGATTTCCGTCTGCCCGACGGTATTTGCTAACTGTTTTAATGCAGCTTTGAGAATATTTTCCGCAGCGTTTTGATCACGGCCTGCAACATACCCACAGTGGGGACATTTATGGGTTCTAGTGCTGAGAGTTTTGACCACTTTTTCACCACAATTAGAGCAATTCTGGGAAGTATATGCTGGCTCAACAGCAATAACTGGAACTCCATACAGTCTGCCAAAATATTCTAACCATTCTCTAAACTTGTACCAACCTGCATCGCTAATTGATTTGGCTAAATGATGGTTTTTCACCATGTTCCGTATCCGTAGGTTTTCAACTGCAACCAAATCGTTAGACTGGATGACGTGTTGGGCTAACTTACAAACCCAATCGTTACGTCTGCGTGAAACCTTCAGATGTGCTCTACCTAATTTATTTCTGGCCTTATTACGGTTTTGACCCCCTTTTTGGG
Source organism: Okeania sp. SIO3B5 (assembly GCF_010692555.1). Classification (GTDB taxonomy): domain Bacteria; phylum Cyanobacteriota; class Cyanobacteriia; order Cyanobacteriales; family Microcoleaceae; genus Okeania. Next base: position 9,028 of record NZ_JAAHHG010000134.1, read on the forward strand.
TTCTTGATAATCTACGTTGCAACCTTTTGATTTTGTGCTCATCCTTCCTCCAAAACCGAGGATTTTCTATTTGATTACCAGAACAATCAGTTTGACTACTCCCCGGACTTAAGTCACGGGGATTCTAAGTTGATACTACGCAACAGGATAAATTCATATTGCTTCGTTTTTTCTTAGCTGACCAAAGATACACTCTCTGGGGACAAGCCAAAGTGCCCCTACACAGTCGGCATAGCGTCTAAACTTAGCTTTCTGCTTACTTTTGTGATTATATTTAGCCCCATTAAAGCCTGCAGTCTTCACACTAATTATTATCGGTTCTATACAAACCACGCTTTATTCTTTTTCCTGACGGTTTCCAATCATTGGGTTTTTCACCATAATTTAGGTAGATTGTCACCATCTAAATTTGAAAGGGGGCTGACAGAAAGTTATTGTAGGTAATAATACCACAGGAAAACTTTAGTTGTCTAGTCTAAACGACTCGCTTGTTTTCATCCCCCGGTTAAAACACGGGGGCTTTCAACGTCGCTTTTCGGTAAAAATAGTTTAAACCCACATCTAACCCTGTATGTTTTCCTGTGAGTTCTTTCTTCTCCTCTCGTTCGTGGTCTACTAGGAATTGTGCATAATATCCGTCATGCCTTCTAATCACCCTAACTCGCTTAATTTGCTTGATTTGATAGAAGTGCAAGTCTCGACTTCCCCAAAGTTTGAATGTACCTGCTTGGAACTTGTCTGAAAAGATTAAATAACGCCTATCATCTGAGAGTTTCCAGCCCGATGTCTTATACTCAATAGATGCTCTAACTTGGTATTTCTTAAACTTTGGAAAACCTTTCTTGCCTGGTATCTTTTGCCTACAATTCCGATAGAATCGCTCGATTGATGCCCATGCCCTTTCTGCATGTGCTTGTCGTGCCATTGAGTTCAACCTGGCCACCCAAGGAAACTCTGGATTGTCCGACAGTACCTTGCATAACTTGTAGGCATCGTTGCGACTTTTAATCTGACCATCTAACCATGCTCTGATGACGCTGTTGCGAACAAACCGGCCTGTACGGATAGCTTCGTCTAGCTTCCTGTACTGGCTTTGTTTTCCCTGCAACTTTATCTCAAAAACAAGCATGGTCGATCATTGTCGTTCACAATAAACTATCATAGCTCAAAATAATCCGTCGTGAACGATGGGGCTTTAGACCCGCTTTTTATCTGTAAAGGATTATTAATCAGCCAAAATTTTTAGTTAGTTACACAAAAAATTTCAAATTATCTAACATGATAGATTTCTCTAACATTGCGGCCCAGCTTAACGCAGGCACTATCCTTCCAGAAGCAATAGTTGTAATTACCCTACTTGTAGTTCTCGTTGGAGACCTCATAGTAGGACGTACTTCTGCTAAATGGACTCCCTACGCAGCCATAGTAGGTCTATCCATAGCTATTGTGGCCTTATATACTCAATGGGACAGTACAAATACCATCGGCTTTTTGGGAGGCTTTAATGCTGATGCCCTCAGTGTAGTATTTAGAGGTATCATTGCTCTGTGTGCAATTACCACTATATTGATGTCGGTGGCATACATAGAACAAACTGGGACTCCACTAGGAGAATTTATTTGTATTCTGCTCACCGCTACTTTGGGGGCAATGTTCCTTTCTGGAGCAGATGAATTGGTGACGATTTTTGTTTCTCTGGAAACCCTGAGTATCTCCTCTTATTTATTAACTGGTTACACAAAACGTGACCCCCGTTCCAATGAAGCAGCATTAAAATATTTACTTATTGGCGCTGCAAGTTCGGCAGTTTTTCTCTATGGCATTTCCCTTCTCTATGGTTTGTCTGGTGGAGAAACTAGGTTAACAGCGATCGCCTCTAGTATTGCTGATGTAGCAAGTGGCGGTATTTCACTCGCTCTAGTTATTGCTTTAGTATTCGCGATCGCTGGTATTTCTTTCAAAATTTCTGCTGTCCCTTTTCACCAATGGACTCCGGACGTTTATGAAGGCTCTCCTACTCCAGTTGTGGCCTTTCTCTCGGTGGGTTCTAAAGCGGCTGGTTTTGCTCTAGCTATTCGTCTTTTGGTTACTGCTTTCCCTCTAGTTTCGGAACAGTGGCATTTTGTATTTACTGCCCTTGCTGTATTGAGTATGGTATTGGGTAATGTGGTTGCTCTGGCCCAAACCAGCATGAAACGTCTACTTGCTTATTCATCTATTGGACAAGCGGGTTTTATTATGATTGGTCTTTTGGCGAATACTGAAGCTGGTTACGCTAGTATGATATTTTACCTGCTAATTTACTTGTTTATGAATTTGGGTGGTTTTACCTGTGTGATTCTATTTTCTCTCCGTACAGGTACAGACCAAATTAGTGAATATGCAGGGTTATATCAAAAAGACCCACTATTAACTTTAGGGTTGAGTCTTTGTTTGCTTTCTTTAGGTGGTATTCCTCCACTAGCGGGTTTCTTTGGCAAGATTTATTTGTTCTGGGCAGGTTGGCAAGCTGGGTTATATTGGTTAGTTTTGTTAGGATTAATTACCAGTGTTGCTTCTATTTACTACTACATTCGTGTGGTGAAAATGATGGTGGTAAAAGAACCGCAAGAAATGTCGGATGTAATTAAAAATTATCCTCCTATTCGTTGGGATATTTCGGGTATGCGTCCTTTACAAGTAGGGTTGATTTTGTCTGTTTTAGCAACATCTTTAGCTGGAATTTTATCTAATCCTTTATTTACTTTGGCTAACAATGCTATTGCTAAAACTCCTATGTTGAATTCGGTTTTAGTTCAGACTGTTGAAACTAATTCAGTAGCTAGTAAACCAAGTTTTTCTTTGTCGCAAAATAATTAGTGCCGCTACGCGGAATTCAAAAGTCAAAAGTATTGATTTGTAATTGTTTTAGGATTTTGTAACTGGTCAATTATTTCCGCCATCCTGCATTAGTTTTAATTCTTTTGATTCAGCAAAAGTAAGAAATGTTCGGCTTATTGAGTCGAGCATTTTTTCTGTTCAATAGATAGGTCGAATTGTTGGAGTTTTTATTACAGAAAGAAGAAGGTTTTATAGCATTTATCAAAAACTTTTCTATATTTTCGCATAGTAGGGCAGTGAGGGAGTGGGGGAGTGGGGGAGAATTAAACATAAGAATAATTAACATTAACTTACCTCAGAGTAGCAAAAAAGTTATTCGACATAAGTTAATAACTTAATAACTGAAATGCCAATGAAGTATAGCATTATTTTTGGGAATTTGTATTAGTTATCTAGGAGATAAGGAAAAATCTTGCGTTGTTTTAGTTTTAAGTTTTTTATATTTCCTACTAATCTTTCTTTCTACTGCTATAACAACCTATTTCTTTGTCTTATACAGGCTCTAGTATTAATGAGGTAGAGTATTTTTTTCTCTTCAGTTATTCTTTATTACCTTTCCAAAAATTGTCATATATCACCTAAATAATTAAAAGTTTACTAAATTTTTTGTATCTAAAGTATCACCTGATTTTCAGAAATTCAATAGGTAATATCAAGTTCAGTTATCTATTTATCAAGATACAGCATATTTCAGGTAAATGAGGTACAAATATAAATGGTAAAGTGTTCGTAGTGCGGGCATCTTGCCCGCGATTAGTGTACCTTACTAATATGAAATACTCTGTATTTAGAGTAGAGGCTAATTATATTAGAAGTAAGTATTTTCGTGGGCTGAATTTATGCCTTTATTTCAAACTACCTCTACATAAAAGTATCTTAATACCATTTCTCTGTAAAAATGCGCTTAATAATTATTGCTCAGACCTTATTAAACTGACTATTCTCATCTTTATATTAAGTGCAACTTCATTGAGAAATGGTATTAGAAATTTTTCACCATTTCAGAATATTATCTTTTCTTGAGTGGGTTTAATTCCCCACTGTCTAAACTGTACTTAAAATTGTTTGTGGTTTGTAGACACGTAGTGGCGTGTCGAAGACTATCCATAAGCAAATTTCCCTTCTTCCTTTCTTCCTTTCTTCCTTCTTCCTTCTTCCTTCTTCCTTCTTCAAAGAAAACTATGCTAGAACTTTTAGAGCTTCTGGTTTGAGAATAACTTGAACTCCTGATTCAACTTTAACGTGCCACATACCGTTTGGTAATTGATTTAGAAGTTCTACAGTTTTACCTCGATCTTCTTCTAGTTCTGGAGTTGGTGAATCAACTAAAATAACTTTTGTTTTGGTTGATTCTTTTGAAGATATTAAATTAGCAGATAAAGAGTGGGTTAGAGGGGGGGACTGTTCTGAGAGAGTTGCTAATTGCATTCTCAGGTTGGTTAATTTATTTTGCAGTTCTTGATTTTCTTTTTGATATTGTTGTGATTGTTCTGTTAGTTCTTGATTTTCCTGGGTTAATCTTTGAACTTCTAGTTTTAATCTCTGAACTTCTACACATTCATCAATACTAACATTACAAGCTTTAGCTATAACTTTTTTAATTAGGGGAGTGTACATAATTTTTCAGTAAATAAATTAGGGTAAATTGTTTTTGTGGAGAGAGAAGTTATTCTGTAAGCATTCAGCCGTCAGCCATCAGCTATCATCTATTTCTTTTAGTTTACGATAAAAGCAATATTTAATTATCTTACTACAAAAGTTGGCTCTCTTGCCCTTAAATTCTATATTAATTTAAACACTGTCCTATATAAGAGAGTCTTGTTGCTGAAAGCTGACTGCTAATAGCTGAATGCTTACGTTATTCTTTATTCCTAACTTCTCCTACCTTCTATTATAATCTTCTACTTTTCCCATAAGGTATGTGACCCCTTATCTAGTTTTAATGTGATTAAAATCACTATAAAAATTATGGGTTAATTATGGGATAAATTTCCAGGATAATAAACTTGATAGTTGATAGTAATTAATACTTACATGGATTTGTTTTTTGAGTTAAATTGAAGTATAACTACTCAAATTTTTTATTCTCTTACTTAATTCAAAAGTGTGAGTCAAGTAGATACGCATAATGTATTAAAAAATCATATCTAGTCAATAATTTATCGATCCCCTATATTTTAGAAGTTTAAAAGATTTTTACATATACTATCTGCCTTGTCAATATAATTTTGAAAATAGGGCTTTTATTCTCAATGTCAAATCAATTATAGCAATCTTATTTGAGTTGTGAGATATTGTAGATTTTAAGGAATAGGGAATGGGGAACAGGGGACAGGGAATGAGAAACACCGAAGCAATAAAATTATTACAAATGATTTAGGATTGCTATATATTAAATTTTACTGCTTCCTCTGTTTAAATCCGGTCAGTTGATATGTTTTATTTATAATTTTGTGAACGCTTACCTTAAGATATATGATTGAGAAAATTTAGCATTTACTACAAGAGGAAGATAGATCATTTCAGTTATCAGTTAGGAGAACTTTTAATCTATACCTAATTGTAGAAATTATAAATATTTATCCAGAATTTATGTGAGGCGCTAATTATAGCAGTCTAATACCATTTATTCATGAAGTTGCGCTTAATAAAAGATAACAGCTATTAGTAAAATTCAGGTTTTGGTAAGAATTATTAAGCGCATTGTTACAGAGAAATGGTATAAGAAAAGGTTAGGACAGATAAAAAGCTTAAAACTCAGAACAATGTAAGATTTTTCCTTCTTCCTTCTTCTTTCTTCCTTCTTCCTTCTTCCTTCTTCTTTCTTCCTTCTTCCTTCTTCCTTCTTCTTTCTTCCTTCTTCCTTCTTCCTTCTTCCTTCTTCTGGAATACTATAGTGAAACTCTGTTTTGATGCTTTTAAATTTATCTGAAACTATCAGGAAATTCAGTCTTCAATACAGGTAAAACTGGACAAGGTTTTTGCTCCTGTAAACTGTCTGGTTTATTCCAAGTAAAAGGAGCTAACTTAGCAGCAGACATCCACAACAAGCGTTTTGCTCTAGTCATAGCCACATATAGTAACCGAAATTCCTCTGCCGTCTTCAGATATCCTGCCTGTTTCCAAGCAGTAGAAATGTCTGGTAAATCTTGCCCTTGTAAACTGGCACGAATTTGCGCTCTTGCCACTTCAGCTAAGTCAAATTCTCCCAAAAAATTCACCTGTGGCAAAACTCGTAAATTACCAGGAATTATATTTTCATGTAAAAAAGGTAAAAAGACATAATCCCAATCTAAACCCTTAGCTTTGTGCATAGTAATAATAGTAAGTTGCTGAGGGCGAGTATAATTTTTCTCTGCATCTTCATCCACTTCAACAGGTTCAAATCTCTCGGAACCTACAATTTCACTTAAAACTTCTAAAATAGAATTCATCGAACTATTATCAAAAGTTTGTTTAGCAACTCTTTCTGCTAACTTATCCGCAGTTGCTAAATCTGATTGTTGATAATTTAAAGCTAAAGCAAGAAAAGAAATTAATTGATACAGAGGTAATTCTGATTTTGCCCTGAGCAAACCACGACAAAAATCACGACATTTACGCACCTTTTCTGATTGATAAGGATCGAGAGGCCCTGGGTAAAGAAACTGTTCTGGTTGAGAGGCAAAAACATTATAATCTTGCTTAGGAATTAAGTGTCGATCGCCCAAAACTTTCAAAGCAGATTTTAAATAATCTGGAGAATGAGGGCGGTCAATAAATTGCATTAATGCCAATATTTCTGCTGGAATTTGAGAGTGACGTGCTCCTTGAGAAACATCATGTATTGAAATATTTTGTTTGCCTAAATCAATATCTATTCCATATTTTCCAGGATTAGAAAAAGTATCTGTAATAAATTTACCTTGTTTATTTTCCCGTACTAATACAGCAAAATTACCATCGGGATTTTCTTTAAATAAATTAATTATGCGTTTACCCATCAACTCAAGTGTTTGGTAAATATCTCGGGGTTCATATATTTCTAAACCACCACCAGTAGCTGAAGGATTATCATTTGCCGGATGAATATTTTGGTCTCGAAATGGTTTTTCTATTCCTGTTAATTCTGAATTATTTACCCATTTCAACACAAAATTAGCTGCATCTATAATTTTTTGACAACTACGGCCTGCTTGTTCCATAGTTGCCAATTTATTTAATTGTTCGCAGTCTTCACAAAATTGCCGAAAATCTATTGGATCTGCTGGAGTAAATGTAGAATTAATTGCTTGGTTTGGATCTCCAACACGCATGAGGTTGAGATTATTTAATTGTGATAATTTTTGCTCTTGAGAAATTCCATTATTTTCTGAAATATCATCATCATTTTCACTTGAATTAGCCAGTTTTTTTAAAAGTTTAGTTTGCAAAGGCGTAGAATCTTGAGCTTCATCTTCAAACACTGCAAAAACTTGATTTTGCCACATTTTTCTAGCACCTTCATTTTCTAATACCCGCAACGCGGCTAAAATCATTTCATCGTAGTCAATTAATTGATTTTCTCTCAATATTTCCTGATATGTTTGATATAAATTAGCAGCAATAGTCACAACTTGATAATGGTCATTAATTTTGTCTCGTAATTGCCATAAATCTTCTGGTTTAAGACCAGAACTTTTTGCTTGTTGAATTGCTTTCCAAGCTAATTGAGGTAAAACTTCAGTGCGTAAAACAGACTGCCTTCTTAAACGTTCAGTTTCTTCTCCATCAAATTGAACTCCTTCGATTAAAAGTTGATAATGTCTGGGATTATTTGCAATCCAATTTTCTACACAAGTGCGAGTTATTCTGCTGCTTGGAGTAGGAAGAATTAAAGTAGTATTTTCTAAATCTAACTCAGATAATTCAGGATGACGTATGGCAATACTCAAAGCCAAACCATGTAAAGTATGAACAATAAAACTGCCTTGAGGTAAAGATAATTCCTTTAAATGTTTGCGGATTTTAGTTTTAATATTACTAGCTGCAGAACGGGTAAAAGTAACAACAATTAACTGACGATTACTATGTAGCTGATAACGAGCGATCGCTAAAGCTGCTGCTGCTGCCATCCCGTATGATTTTCCTGCTCCAGGAACTGCTGAAACTCCTAAAGGCCCTCCTTGCCAGTCAGCCATTTGTTGTTGCCCAGGCCGTAAATTGGAACGAATTTGTTGAATTGCTTTTTCTCTTAAACTTGCTAATGATAAGCCAATTTCTGTATTCTTTGTATTCGTTTTAATATCAGTATATGGAGGAAAATTATTATTGAAATCGTCGGTCACTTTGTTTTAAATCAAAAGTTAAAAATTCAAATATTACCGAAAAATTGTGGGTATACGCCTCCCCTTTTAAGGAGATAAAAAAAGAGCATATTCCTTATGTCAAGCCTCATTTATTGGAGAGGTACTGATAACTGATAACTGAAATATCAAGCCTCCTTATTGCAAAGGTACTGATAACTGATAACTGATAACTGATAACTGAAATGTCAAGCCTCCTTATTGCAGAGGTACTGATAACTGATAACTGATAACTGATAACTGATTTCCTACTCCGTTTTAAATCAAAAGTTAAAAATTCAAATATTACCGAAAAATTGTGGGTATACGCCTCCCCTTTTAAGGAGATAAAAAAAGAGCATATTCCTTATGTCAAGCCTCATTTATTGGAGAGGTACTGATAACTGATAACTGAAATATCAAGCCTCCTTATTGCAAAGGTACTGATAACTGATAACTGATAACTGATAACTGAAATGTCAAGCCTCCTTATTGCAGAGGTACTGATAACTGATAACTGATAACTGATAACTGATTTCCTACTCCGTTTTAAATCAAAAGTTAAAAATTCAAATATAGCATTTCTCAAGTTACTGAGGAACAGTTGTTTTTCTTCTTTTCTACTCCCTACTCCCTACTCCCTACTCCCTACTCCCTACTCCCTACTCCCTACTCCCTACTCCCTACTCCCTAAGATATAAGTTTATTTTTGCCCAACTCAATCAACTTTAGCTAGGGGAAAATGAAGATAAAAAGTTGTACCAGTAGATGGACTTGATTCAAAAAAAATCTTCCCATCATGGGCATCAATAATTGTCTTAACAATAGCAGTTCCCAATCCAATACCACCCTGTTTTCCATAACTTACAAAAGCTTCAAATAATTTATTCTGAATTTCTTGAGGAATACCAGGACCATTATCTGAAAAAGTAATTTCAACTAATCGATCTTTTCTTCTAGCTCTGATTTCTATTTTGCCTTCAGATTGATCGAGAGCTTCTACAGCATTAGATAATAAATTTTGTAGGACACGGTTAATCTTATTTTCATCAGCATTTATGATTAAACCCTCTTCCACAGAAACTATCAATTCTACAGAAGCAAAATCAATATAAACCTGGTTTAATTTGGCAAAATTTTGTAAGAGTTTAGCAATATCAATTAACTGACAATATAATGTTGTATCCCCCTGAGAAAAAGCAAGGACTTCTTCTGCCATATTTAACATTCTCTGAACTTGCATTGAAATTAAATCGCACCATTCTTGACTTTCTTGGTCGGGATGTAGTTCTTTTAACATTGAACTTGATAATTGAATACCCGTGAAAGGGCTTCTAAAATCGTGAATAATAGTATTAACCATCTCTCCAATCAAAGTCATTTTCTCTTTATAAGCTAATTGATTGACATAATCAGTTGTCACAGTTCGCAATCTTTGAGATAAAAAACTTAAAATTTGTAAGACTAAATCTCCTTTTGTATTAGCTAATATCTCTGTTATGGATTCATAGTAAATTTTCGCCAAAATAGTTTCCTGAGATGTAACTACCCTAGCACTTCTTGGCTTTCTATCTATAATCCCTAACTCTCCCAAATAACCATTAGATTTAACAGATGTAATCACAACATAATTATTTCCATCACCACTCCTTTTACTAACTTCTACTTCACCTTCTAGAACTAAAAATAAAGAATCTGAATCATCACCTTCTTCAAAAATAATCTCTCGAGAATTAAACTTTTTAATAATAGCAATCTGGGAAATTTGTGCAGCTTGCTCAGGTGCAAAATAGCGAATAAACTGATGTGATTCTAGTTTCATTTTGTAGTGGAATATAGTATATCTTTCGGTTAGGTAGTCTTGGTGATCGTCGATGAATTTATCATAAAAAATATTCAGTGTCAAAAGTTGTAAATCCTATGACACAACAAAATTTTGAGTCAAAAGAGATAGATAAATCAAAAATCATAACTTTATTGATATTTAGCCATAGCATAAAAGCTATACCCTATGTTTTTATCGGTCTATTTTTCTTACTAATCAACTAGATAGGAAATAAAGCCGTAGCTTGAGCTGTACCTAAAAACTCCTAAGTTTTGTAATAGTAAATATTTTGATTGAGTCAGTTTGCCGTTACTTTTATTAGTTGTCGGTTCATAAAATCTTTTTGACTCGAGCATCAGTATAGAATATGGACTAAACTGATTACTAAGTTTGTTTTCAAACAGCACTATTTTTTATGTGAAGTCCGGAATAATAGTTGTCCACATCTTAAGTAAAGTAAAGTTGAATACACTTGATATTCAACGAGCCGAAAACTTACCTCCTAATTTTTTCCTATATCCAGCTAAATCTCGCGAGGGGTATCCCCTTAAATCGGAGATTATAACGGGAGGGGAATTGCGACCTGCTAAAAAACTCATTTCTGCAGTAAAGTAACTTCAATTATGCTATGATTAATGTTATCAGGAGTAGCGGTAATACGCACCTGATTGCAGAATCGAGACAGCTCAAGCTCTGGGGTTAACTCAGAAGTCCTAGTAATCTATATTAGAAGGTAAAATATTGAAGGTAGCTAGGTGATTACAGAACTGGACAGTAAAAAACGGCGGTGGGTCTCATTGTTGCTGCCTGGATCGGTTAAGAGGATGCTCAACCAGCAGAAGCCAGGAAACCCTTCTTCGTGAGGTAGGGAAACCCTCGTTATAGCCCTAGCTTAACGAGGGAGAACGTCACGACTCTATTATAAATTACCGAAAAGCGACGTTGAAAGCCCCCGTATTTTAACCCTATCCATTATAAGCAAAATTCTTTACAAAAGTGGATAATGCCTATTATCAAAAGCTTACGAGCATTTTATTGGTTTTACAAGCTTTGACAAATTGACTAACTTGTGTACTCCTAAAAGTTGTTTTTTGTCGTTGCGATCGCAACGACACTAGGAGCTTTCAGAGTTCCAAACATCAAATGATATTTTTGTCAAGTTTTATGTTAAGAAAGATGTTTATAAAGCATAGGTTTTAACCGGGGGATGAAAACAAGCGAGTCGTTTAGACTAGACCACTTTAAATGTTTAGACAAAAGTAAGCAGCAAAGCATGGTTTAGACGCTATGCCGACTGTGTAGGGGCATCTTGACTTGTCCCCAAAGAATATATCTTTGGTCAGAATCATGAGAGACGAAGCAACATGGATTTATCGGTGTTGCGTAGTATCAACTTAGAATCCCCTCGGCAACAGCTACGGGGAGTAGTCAAACTAAAATAAATAATGCCACTAAATTTTATATAGTGGCATTACAGAATTATAGAAATTATAGAGTTTTTTTATTTGCTAACATTACCACAATCCTCTTACAGGAGGAGGTGGTTGTGGTGGCCGTCTAATAGGAGGAGGTGGCTGAAGTGGTGGAAACTCTATAGTAGGAGGACCCTGGAAATTGTATTGTGGTAACTGAACTTCTACCCGTTCATAGTTATAATCTGGGATGACTTTAAAGAAATCTATACAACCACAAGGATCTTCAGGGTCGTCATTCTTTTTGCCCACAATTGCATAAACCCGCATTCCAGGTACTAAACCTGCTATTTCTATTCTATGTCTAGGAGAAAAAAATAGAGTTCGTAGTTGACCACGTTCCTCTTCAGGAATTGTGACATAAGTGGGTTCACCATCATTAGGTCCAATGCCAGGAATGCCTAATTCGGATTCTTCATCTACTAGAATTGTGACTACATTTCCGATAATACCTTTAACATAGCCGACAATCTCCATTTGATTTGCTCCCCCAGCTGCTCTAGTTCTTTCCCTTTGGGCAACTTTTTCATTTTCAGGAGCAGCGATCGCCGGATAAATTGTTCCAAATGTAATTAATATTGACAAGCAAGCACTTGTCAAGTTTGTATATTTTGGAAGACGCATGACTACCTCACCAAATTTTGTCTAAGTGTCTAAGTTTAAATCTGTTTTCACAGGTTTAACTGGACATCGATTGATCGATTGCTTCTTCTTATAACAACCTCACCAGGAATATACCACCAAGGCTTATTTTTTGCAAGTAAATTTACTTTATTTATTATAGTTTATTGCGATAAAATATTCAAAAATATAGCAACTACATTTTACTTTTCATATTTTAGTTACACTCAGACAATATATTTTTGGGGGAACTACTATCGATAGTAGTTCTATTTATATTAATTTGCAGTATTTTTGTGATTAATTGTCATACAACTTTACTCCAAAATATTAGCAACTACTGATTAGCATTTTCTCCTGATTTAATTGTTTTTTCTTCAGGCATATATTCTTCAATATTAATAGACGCTATTCCCTGAGCTTCGACCAACTCAAACATTGACCCTAATTGCACCCAAATCAACAAAGCCGTTGGAAATACTACTACTGCACCTATAACAATAGATAACCATTCAACAATATTAAAGATAGAAAGACTAGCCGATACACACAGAAAGATAAATAAAGTCATGCTTAAATAAGCAGTAATAAGATTAGGAGTTTGATAACCTATTTGTTTTTGAGAAACTTTACTTTTCAGCCATAGTGTTAATTTATACTCCAACATATCTTTAAAAATAATTCCTAAGATAATAGAGAAAAATAATGTTAACTCAATGACTGTGTAGACAGGAAAATCAAAAAAAGTATTATTGTACATTTTGTTTAATAGCAAATATTAACCGTTTTGACATCCTCCCCGGCCTAAAGGCACGGGGATTCCTACCGAGCCGTAGCTCTTCAGCGAGTTGACGTCTCACCGGCTGCTGCTACCTTGACGGTAGTCTTACACTTGCCTCCACGTCCGCGCACGAGTCTCAGAATGCCCTCCCGCGACTTATCTATCAAGAATTCTTAT
>NZ_JAAHHG010000135.1 GCF_010692555.1 Okeania sp. SIO3B5
AATTTATCAAAATCAATGTACTTTTAAATACATTTTCTCTCTAGAAAAAGGCTTTTAAAGTATCAAACATAATTTGTCTATAATGTCTACGTTTTATGTTAAGAAAGATGTTTATAACGCATAGCTTTGAAAGGGGGGTTATGGAAGGGGGAGAAATCTTCGGTGGTTGGGTGAGCGAAATTTGGCGTGGGATTTCAATTCTCCGCGTCTCCGCGTCTCCGCGTCTCCGCGTCTGCTCATTGAACGCGCTACTACGTTGGCTTTGTCTAATTCTCCTGGTGGGTATAACTCTGGGATTTTCTCCCACTCTGGCTGAAGCTCACGGCTTTCAAACGGCCTACCTGGAATTACGAGAACAACCATCTGGTCAAATTGACGTACTCTGGAAAACACCTCCAGCTTTCGGTTCTGGGGATGATGGTTATGGGCCGCCAATCGCTATTCGCCCCGTTTTTCCTAAACACTGTACTGTCGCCATTACTCCTGGAGCGATCGCCACTTCTGTTTCCCAATGGACATTAGATTGTGGTGAGAAAGGATTGGCTCAATCAACGATTACGTTTCCAGGATTGATTAATAACTTTGTGGAAGTGCTGTTGCGAGTGGAATGGGCGGATGGGCATTCCCAAACTACGATGTTGCCAACTGGGCAAGAAACTTTTGTGATTCCAGAAAAAACGACGGTGTTTGCAGTAGGCCAGACTTACCTCAAACTCGGAGTCGAACACATCTTCAGCGGTATCGACCATTTGCTATTTGTGTTGGGACTGGTGTTAATTGTCGGCCCCTCTTGGCGTTTGGTAAAGACCATTACTGCTTTTACCCTGGCTCACAGCGTTACTCTGGGGGCTGCGACTTTGGGTTTTGTGAATGTACCTCAAGCTCCAGTAGAAGCGGTAATTGCTCTAAGTATTTTGTTCTTAGCGTCAGAATTAGCTCACAGTCGGATGGGGAAACCGGGATTGACTGAACAATATCCCTGGTTGGTGGCTCTGACGTTTGGGTTACTGCATGGCTTTGGCTTTGCGGGAGCGTTGACTGAAGTTGGGTTGCCGCCCCAAGATATTCCCCCTGCATTATTGTTTTTCAATGTTGGCGTGGAATTAGGACAACTGGCTTTTGTGTTGGCGGTGGTTGCGGTTATGGAAGGTCTGAAACGCTTGGGTTCCCAGAACTATCCGCGCTGGTTGAGGTGGATGCCGACCTACAGTATTGGGACGATGGCATCCTTCTGGTGTATTCAGAGAATTGCTGCGTTTTGGGGGTAACTGATAGCAACTCTACCTCAACATCTATCGTTGAGGCATTTTAACTTTTCCATGAAAGCCTTACTCCGAAATATTTCTTATGATTAACCGTGAACAACTCAAAAACGAACTTGATTCTGTCGATGATGCAACAATTAATATCCTACATGATGTCATAATAGCACTCAAAAAAAATCGTGAATCTTCTAATTTTCTAACCAACTGGTTAGTCAATAATCCACTCAAAAATAGTGTTATTTATGAAAAGGATATTATTTCTCCGATTGATGAAAATTGGGATGTTGACTCATGATTATTCTTGATACCCATGCTTGGATTTGGTGGTTGACGGAATCTCCTAATACCAATTTTATAAATGTTTGCTACAAATAGGTAGGGTACTTTTTAGGAGTCAGTCCTCAGGAGTCAGGAGTCGTATGGGAATAGATTTAATACCAGTTTTTAGGTCATAAATTATCTTTTTTATCAAAGGTACATTTCCTGCATTTTTTTTTATTGCACTTATTATTCGTAACATTGTTTTTTCAAAATGGTATAAACTTTCAAAAAAAGCAATCGAAACTATTGAGAATAATACTATCATCGGGATTGCTGCTATTAGCTGTTGGGAATTATCTATGCTAGTTGCAAAAAATAGAATTGAATTATCAATGGATGTTCAAATTTGGATGAGTTTAGCTTTCCAGCATCCTAAAGCTCAACTCTTACCCCTTAGTCCAGAAATTGCGGTTTTATCAACTCGATTACCTGGAGAATTTCATGGAGATCCTGCGGATAGATTAATTGTTGCTAGTTGTTTACTTCATAAAGTTCCACTAATTTCCAAAGACGAAAAAATTAAGAGATGGGGATATTTATATCATGTCCGGATAATTAGTGATAAAAAACCTTCTCCCTTTAAACCTTTCTTTTCCTTCTGCCTTCTGCCTTCTGCCTTCTTTCCTCCAAAGTGTAAGTATTCAACCGGACATGATATTACCTGTCATTTGGTAAATCAATCTATTTTGTGCCTTTTGTCTTCAAGACCGCTTTTCCTGGCACCTCGCAATAACGAGTGTAAGTCCAGCAATAGAGCGATCGCTTCCTAACCAGAGGCCAACGCCAAAAAAAACTGAATCTGTGAACGTCTAGTCCGGGGTTCAAAAATCCAACAAAAGACAATTCCTATAGGAGTTAATCAAAATGAATCGAACGTTTTCGCAAATCCGCAAACTGTTGATGACAGGATTGTGTATTTGCTTACTAATAGGGAACATCCTCTTTCCCTCCAACAGTGCTTTAGCTGCACCAATCCCTGAAGAAGCTGGATTGCCTGCTGGAGAATACGACACTCCAGTTCTAAAAGGACTTATACAGCCTCCGGCGTTCAAGAAAACAACCTCAAAAAACTACTCCCCCTACGCGGGACAAGCCCAAGCAGCACCAGGCTTTCCCCAACAGGTATTTTGGGGTGATACGCACCTGCATACAGTCTATTCCTTCGATGCGGGTGCTGCTGGAACCACCCTAACTCCTGAAGATTCCTATCGCTTTGCGCGGGGCGAGCAAGTAGAGACAGATGGGGGAGAACTTGCCCAGTTATCTCGTCCCCTGGACTTTCTGGTAGTCAGTGACCACACCGACCAGTTGGGATCGTTTCAACAGTTGACGACTCAAGAAGCCCCAGACAACTGCGGTGAGGATCAGGCTCAGGTAGATGAGTGGTATGAAAGGATTGAAAACGGCAACGACGAAGAGCGAGCGCAGGTCAAAAACGAAATCACCTACGTCTTTGGTCAAGGCGAGGCTCCAGAATGCATGCTCCAAACTCAAGAACAGTTCCGTACTGCCTGGGAGGAGGAAGTTGATTTTGCAGAAGCTTTCAACGACCCCTATAAATTTACAGCACTGATCGGGTATGAGTGGACGGCTCTGGATGCGGGGGATAACCTGCACCGTAACGTTCTCTACCGCGACAACGGCGACAAAGCAAAGCAGTTGCTTCCCAAGACTACCGAAGATGGTCCCGATCCAGAACTGCTCTGGAAGTGGATGGCAACCTATGAAGATACAACCTGTGGTGAAGTCTTGGCGATTCCCCACAATGGCAATATGAGTAACGGACAGATGTTTGCGGACGTGGATGCTCGTGATTTGCCCCTGAGCCACAGCTATGCCGAGCAACGGCAACGCTGGGAGCCACTCTATGAAGTGACCCAAACAAAAGGAACGAGCGAAACTCATCCGAAGCTGTCTCCTGATGATGAGTTTGCCAGTTTTGAGACCGCAGGCTGGGATGCTGCCAACTTGCACATGAGTACTCCTAAAACAGATGATATGTATGAGTATGAGTATGCTCGTGCAGCCCTCAAGAATGGACTCAAGTTTGAAGACAAGCTGGGAGCAAATCCCTTCAAATTTGGTCTCATCGGTTCCACAGATTACCACGCTAGCATATCAGCTGTGGAAGAAGATAGCAACATGGGTGAGCTTCCCTATAATACCCCTAGTCCTAATCGGGTGACGAACATCAAGAAGGAAAGTTCTTTTGTGGATGATCATACTGAAGAGACACTCAAGCGGTTCGGATGGCAGCTTGGGGCGGCTGGCTATGTTGGCGTTTGGGCCGAAGTTAATACCCGCGAATCTCTGTTCGATGCCATGGCACGACGGGAAGTTTATGCCACCAGTGGACCCCGCATGATTGTTCGCTTCTTTGGCGGTTGGGACTTTACGGACGAAGATTTAGATCGTAACCCTGGTGATGTGGGTTATGCCAAAGGTGTTCCTATGGGTAGGGATATGCCGTCGCCTAAAGAACTCGATCTGAACTTACTGGAAAAGATTTCTCAGAAGACTGACAGCATTGCTCAGAAGACTGACAAGATTGCTCAAAAAGCTGAAAAGATTGCTCAGAAGACTGACAACATGGAAAAGATTGCTCAGAAAGCTGAAAAGATTGCTCAGAAAGCTGAAAAAATTGCTCAGAAGGCTGAAAAGATTGCTCAGAAGACTGACACTCTTGCTGATACTCTGAACTATTATTATCAAAAAGTCAACCCACCGACCTTTTTGGTAGCTGCATTGAAAGATCCGCTACGGGGGAATCTCGATCGCATTCAAATTATCAAAGGTTGGCTGGATGCTGAGGGTGACACCCACGAGAAAGTCTATAATGTCGCGTGGTCAGATCGTCCTGATGATACACCAGATAGTCTCTCTCCTGTTGGTAATACAGTTAATACTGACACAGCAACTTGGGAAAATACCATCGGAGCAGTTGAGCTAGCAACGGTCTGGCATGACCCAGATTTCGAGCCGACACAACGTGCATTTTACTATGCGCGAGTCTTGGAAATTCCGACTCCTCGTTGGACAGACTACGACAAAGCATTTTTTGGCGACGAGTGGTGTGCGGAAGCGAAGGCAGAAAATCCAACGGCTTGTGATGATATTCCCCTGACTTTACAGGAGCGGGTGTATACTTCTCCTATCTGGTATTCTCCAGCTAAGACCATCGAACTCCCATCCCGGCCTGGCAAACCAGTTGAAAATGTGACTCAAGAAGAGTTTTGGGATATAATCATTCAGGAGGTTGACAAACATTATTCAACCAAGTAGATGAACTAAATCTATGCCCCTGGCATCTCACAATGGTTTGTTCATTAATTGATAATGGATAATTGATAATTACTTCGGGTTTTAACCGCTCTTGATTGAATATCAGGAAATATTATTTCTTTTCTTGGTCGATTGGATATGGCTCCGAGACCTGGCCATCCCTCGACCGCTTTTTTCCCCTTAAAAGGGGAGGCTTCAAGGCGCGAATTATTTAATTATTAATTATTAATTATTCGGTAATGTCAAAACCCATTGACTGAGTGTAAGTCCAGCAATAGGGCGATCGCTTCCTAACCAGAGGCGATCGCATTTCGGTCAAAAAAGATGAAGTGTTGATCGGGCACTCCTCAATATGCTTTGAGGCATTTGTCATCAGCTTGGAAACGTTGCTTTAACAAAGTATCATATCAACCCAAATTGTTACGAATCAAGGAGTTGACGAAAATGAGTTTTCTCAGATATTCTAATTTCATTCATCGATGGTTGAAGGCCATTCAAAACGCCCTTGGCCTCAACCAAAGTTCCCAACAAGATGTTGAGGTTTCGTCGCCAACATGGAAGAACTGGTGCCTGAATATTTCTTATAAGGCTGCGGATGACTACTACTTCACGCCCAAAAACAAATCTGAGTTGGAAAAAGTTATTTTCCTGGCCAGAAATGCAGGGTAATTAACAGCTTGACATAATCTATGATTATCTATTATAATCTATGAATATCTATATTTCATTTTATGCTACTAGGATTCAAAACTGAGTTACACGCCACAAATCAGCAAAAAACCTTATTGGCTAAACACGCGCTTTGTAGCTCGTCATGCCTGGAACTGGGGATTATGGCTTACCAGAAACATCCTTAATCACAATCAGCGTCATCCTGATAGTAAACTTAAATTTCCTACTGCTATTGATTTACATAAGCTTTTAGTAGCAATGGTCAAACCTAAAAACTATTGGTACTACGAGGTTTCGCTCAACAGCGCCTCAGTATGCTTTGAGATATTTGTCATCAGCTTGGAAGCGTTGTTTTAACAAAATTTCTGGTCAACCTAAATTCAAGAAAAAAGGTAGGGATGATAGTTTTACTTTGGATGGTTCAATTACAGTCGGTTTTAATCGTATAAAGTTACCTCGAATTGGTTGGGTTAAAACCTTTGAAATCTTGCCAGACAATGTTACTCCCAAGTCTGTAACTATTAGCAAAAAAGCTGATAGATGGTTTATTAGTTTCGCTCTGAGAAACAGAACCTCAAGTCACTGATAAATCAGTTGATGTCGTTGGTGTAGATTTAGGTGTAAAATCTTTAGCTACACTGTCAACTGGTGAGGTTTTTGTTGGTGCAAAATCTTACAAAAAGTTAGAGTCTAAACTATCACGACTGCAATACCTTAACAGGAATAAAACTAAGTTTTCCAACAACTGGAAAAAAGCACAGCTAAAAATAGCGAGACTACACACAAAGATAGCTGATATCAGGAAAGATACGTTACATAAACTAACGACCTATTTGGCTAAAAACCACAGTCAAATAGTAATAGAAGACTTAAATGTATCAGGAATGATGTCAAATCACAAGTTAGCTAAGGCTGTTGCTGACATGAGTTTTTACGAGTTTCGCAGACAGTTAGAATACAAGTGTGAGTTATATGGTTCAGAGTTAATCATCATTGATAGATGGTTTCCTAGTTCTAAAACCTGCAGCAGGTGTGGAACTGTTAAAGAGTCTCTATTGTTATCAGAGCGTGTTTTTGAATGTGAAAACTGTGGTTTCAGTTGCGATTGCTCCGCAACGCTAGCGCGAACGAGACTTGATAAGAGCGTTAAATTTAGCTATGGCGGTCAGTTCGACCGTGTCAGCTTGTGGACTGGACAGGCGCCGACGTTGCCAGGTAGAAGCAAGAATAGAACAGATAATCATAGATTTATATAGATTATCGTAGGTTTCTAAGAACGGTACAGATATTATAGATATAATAGCCGAAGGTGCTGGGATACTTGCACAGCAGAATCAGGAATCAGCAAAGCTGCTAACAAGTATAGCAATGTTACAAGCCCAATCTTGGGCTAAGGATGCTAACAAAACTAACTCAGAACTCTGGTTGGAGAAAGGTATGCCAGTGATCTTCATGTCTTACTTTATTAAACTCCCCAATATCGATGATTCAGGTCTCAGGAAGGTCTGGCAAGTGCTGCAGGTAGTCACGGATGAGCTCCAGAAGGAGGGTAACGACTTCTATATTGCGGCACCCATGGAGTTCCGTTTTGTGAAGGGTGGCAAAAGTGCAATGTCTGGAACCTATACCGAAGAAGAAGATGTCTCTTTTGTCAACCTGGATCTGATTGGCTTTGTAGGAGACAAAACGGTGGAAAAGTATCCTCAAAAATTGCTCAACTTTTTTGCCAAGGTCGAGCAAAAATGGTTTGAAGACTACAATGGTCTTCCGCATCATAGCAAGATGTATGGTTTCTACGATCCGAAGAATCCTAATACCAGTTCCGGGCCTTTCAACCCGAACTTTCTCGCTGCATTTCGCGCGCGCAACAGCGAATCCTGGAACAGATTTAAGAATTTCCGTAATCAACTCGATCCAGATGGCCTTTTCTACAACAAGTACTTGCGATCATTGTTAGGAGAGCAATGAAATACGCTCTGCTAGTCTCGTAGAGTGGGAACTTATATCATGTCCGGTTGAATACTTACACTTTGGAGGAGGTAAGGCAGCTATGCTGGAGGCTGGAGGCAGGAGGAAAGAAAAGGTCAGAAGGGAAAAGGTTTTTTTTATCACTGATTATCCGGACATGATATTACCGAATAATTAGGTTTAAAGCCTCTAATGAGCAAGGAGAAACAAGAACAAATTTTCCTTTGATTCAATCCTCTTCCTTTTAGGGAGAGGTAATTATCAATTATATCATGTCCGGTTGAATAATTAGACTTTGGTGTACAGAAGGCAGGAGGCAGGAGGCAGGAGGCAGGAGGTTTTCTTTCATTGTCACCTTAATTTTATACAGGCTCCGATGCTACCGGACATGATATTATCAATTATCAATTATCAATTATTGAACACATTAGCTTATCAGCGGTGGAAGAGCGTGTATAGAATTAAGTCACAATAGGAAGAAAGCCTTCTTCCTCTTGCCTTTTACCCTCTGTATTCCTTCCACCAAAGTATAAGTAGAGCTTGCTGATTAAATCTAAAAGCATTGACATATAAAGACTTTAGCATTTTTGGAGTCGAAAAAAGTGCGTCTGTTTCAGTCTAAAACGCTCAAAAAGTTAGTATTTTAGGCGCATAGTTAGACAGAAAAATTAAGGGACAATTCTTACTTCTACCTTCTCGCTCCCAAGCCATTTCTCCTGTCTCCTGTCTCCTGTCTCCTGTCTCCTACCCCTACTAAAAGACTTTTTCAGCAAACCCTAAGTATTCAAGGGAACATGATATGATAAACTTACAACTTGCTATGCGAAGGCAACAAAAAGTGAACCGACGGACATTTCGTCCAAAGTTCAACGTTATTATTTAGAGGTTTTTCTCGATGATTTTGAATCGTATTTGGAAGCATCTGTGGAAGAATGTAGTGGTTATTGCGATCGCCACTGCTTTCTTTTTGAGTGTCGCTGTCCCCCCGGCAACAGCATGGAACCTATTCGACTTCTTCAAAGGGTTTGACTGGTTTAACAAATCCGAACCCGCTCCCACCAGCACCGCTGCTGACTCGGAGGCCACAACCTTTACCCTGCAACTTCTCCATGCTTCCGACTTTGAAGCTGGCCTGGAAGCTCTGGAGGATGCGCCTCATTTCTCAGCCGTCCTCAATGCTCTCAAAGACGACTATCCTAATACCCTTTTCCTTTCCTCTGGAGATAACTACATTCCCAGTCCCTTCCTGTTTGCGAGTGGCGACCCCAGCATGAGTGACACCCCTGTGGGTAAAGCGGGCATCGGCCACGCTGATATCGAAATCCTTAACCAACTGGGCCTTCAAGCCTCCACTTTTGGCAACCACGATTTCGATCTCGGTACCAAGGAAGTGAGCGATATCATTCAACCTTCTGGGGAATATCGTGGGGCATTGTTTCCTTATCTGAGCGCGAACTTAAATTTCAGTACAGACCCCGACTTGGCAGACCGGGTGACGGAAAACGGACAAGAGATTAGCACCCTAGAAGCAGGAAAATTAGCTGGAACGGCGATCGCGACCGTTGGTGGCCAAGAAATCGGCATCGTTGGTGCAAGCACACCATTGTTGCCTGCTATTGCCTCCACAGGTAAGGTGATCGTACTTCCTGAAAATGACACTGACTACGATGCCCTGGCTGCTGATATTCAGGCTGCTGTAGACGAGCTGACGGCAACGGGTATCAACAAAGTGATTCTTTTGTCCCATATGCAACAGTTGAATATCGAGCGCGATGAACTTGCACCCCGCCTCCGAGATGTGGATATCCTCGTTGCGGGCGGTTCCCACACGTTGCTGTCTGATGAAACAGACCGCCTCCGTACTGGAGATACGAGCGCTGGTCCCTATCCTATTCTCAAAACTGATGCAGATGGAAACCCGATCGCCGTAGTTAACACGAAAGCCAACTATACTTATGTGGGTCGCCTGGTGATTGACTTCGATGCCGAAGGTCTACTCATACCCAGTAGCATAGATTCCAGCATCAGTGGAGCTTACGCCGCTGACGAAGAGGGGGTTGCAGCCACAGACGGCACTCCCGATCCAGAAATCGTGGAAATCGTTGATGCCCTCAATGAAGTCATTGCTACCCAGGATGGCAACATTTTTGGCAACACGACGGTTTTCCTACGGGGCGATCGCTCTTATGTCCGCACTGAAGAAACCAACCTAGGCAATCTGACTTCCGATGCCGATCTTGCCTATGCCAAAACGATTGATGCTACAACGCGGATTGCTTTGAAAAATGGGGGTAGCATTCGTTCCAATATCGGAATCATCAACGCTGCAAGTGGCAGTACCGATCCCAATGATTTTGAACTGTTGCCACCCGAAGCAAATCCGGAGGCAGGGAAAGCAGAGGGAGAGGTGTCCCAACTCGACATCAACAACTCTCTGCGGTTCAACAATGGACTCACTCTAATAACGCTCACGGCAGAACAACTCTTACAGACACTCGAACATGGGGTTGCAGGAACAGCTCCCGGTGCAACCCCTGGCCAGTTTCCCCAAGTAGGCGGTCTGAAGTTTAGCTTCGATCCGGAACGTCCTGCTGGCGATCGTGTTATTTCTTTAGTCGTTTTGGGCGATGACGAATCTGATGTGGTTGCTCAAGATGGCGAACTCGTCGGCGATCCCAGTCGAACCTTCCGGGCGATTACCGTTAACTATCTCGCTGACGGTGGAGACAGTTATCCTTACCCTAGCTTTTTGAATGCCGATCCGGTTTTGTTTAATCGTGTCGATCTCTTGGGTGAGCCAGATAGTGATGGCGATGGGGATTTTGAACCGGAAGAGGACCTCAACAAAAATGGGGTGAGGGATGAGGCAATTGCAGAAGCTGTCGATGGCGTTGCTGACTTCTCTCCTTTCGGCACTGAGCAGGACTCACTGGCGGAATACTTCTATCAAGTTTTTCCTACAGCAGACACTGCCTTTAGCCAAGCGGATGGGGGACCTGACTCAGACGAGCGGATTCAGAACCTAGCGTTCCGGGAAGATACAGTAATTTCTCAATAGAGCAATTTTTAGGCGATCGCATCGGGGAAGCGATCGCCTCTCAAAACCTAAGCCTTTCGGAGGCCATTAATATCATGTCCGGTTGAATAATTAGACCTTGGTGAAAGGAAGGCAGGAGGCAGGAGGCAGGAGGCAGAAGGTTTTCTCAAGAGTGTCACCTTTATTTTATACACGCTCCGATGCTACCGGACATGATATAACCTAATTCCTTACGCACATACATCCGCAGAACGGAGAGGGAGTAGCAGTGCACCGTGGAACATAACCGTTTTACACTGAACATCTTTAGGAAAGCATGGGGCTCCTTCTGGTCATCCACAGATACAAAAACCACTTTCTGACTACGAAGAGAACTTCTCTTGGTCGCCTACGAGTGATAAAGGTTAAAAGGATTCATTTTTCCATTCTATTTGGTCGCATGTTTGGAGGATGGCTGTATCAATTCCTCTTAAGGATGGTTTATCGTTGATCCTCAATTGCCAATATTTTTTGAATCCAGGGCCGTTCCCGCCTATAGTGGTTACTAAATCTCCAAAAGGACTACTTGTATTTGTTTCATAGGTGAAAGTGCTGTCCACAAACTTTGCATTCTTCATCGCTAAACTTACCGTCTCATTTTCGATCCAAGGCACGTTTTGGATGTCGTAAATTTTTTCTCCATTTAGTTCGACGTTTATTGAGACAGTTTGAGACGCAGAAGCGCATTGAGAAATTGCCTTTGCAGACAATTCTGATTCTGCCGTAGCAGATGGCTGTAGGAATAGATTGAACGCTAACATTGCCACCGTCATTATGACTATTGCTAGCAGTTTTTCCCAGCTTTTCTTCTTAACTTTTTGCATTTTCGCCTCCTTTTCTATGGCTTATTGATTTTCTGTTGACTGCTTGTCAACACAGCGATCATCTCCTTGAATTAGGTATGGGGAAATTTTAACACTCACCAAAGGATCGAGTCAATAGATATTATTAGCTGAGTCATTTGCTTTCAAAGCGATCGCCGTCCTCTTAAGTTCCTGCATCTTTTTCAGGATAATTGTTTCATCTATAAGCTATTGGTGATTATTTGTCAACTACAATCTCTAATGTTCTAAGAAAAAATAAATTTTTGACATTAAAAAAGGATGTGATAAGATTTGAAGTAAAGGCAATAACAGCAAGCAACTAACTAATATTATTTGATTGCTATGGCCTTCAAGAAAGTTCAATTTTTCACCTTCAAAGCAAACATCAAAGCAAACAATAGTTCTTATGTTCAACCTAACTCGCCATCATCTATTTAAGATGGCAGCCAGTGTATTGCTGAGTTTTACACTTCTGTTTGTATCAAGCATTCAACCAGCTTTAGCATTAGTCTCCTCAACTGCTCAATATCCTGTAGATAATATTGATGGCATTATTGCCGATGTTCCCACAGGCGAACGTTGGCTGCAACATTTGGAAGAAGACTTGCTCCCATTTTGGACAATGGAGGAAGCACTGGGCGATCCTGTTGGCAATTACCCGACTTATCGATGCAATGACGGGTCTCTGTACAGTTGGATAAATCCCTGTCCAGAACTTGAAAATGCTGATTCGAGTATCGTCAAGCTCGATCGGGAGTACATCAGGGCAAAATCAAGACAAATCTTTGCCTATGGCGTTGCTTACCATCTCACAGGAAAGAGCAAATACCTAAAATTGGCTAAAAAGGGAGTAAACTATGTGCGCGCATACGGTTTAGACCCAGAAGGTGGTGCTTACACCTACTTTGAAAATGGAGTTGGCCTACCAAGTAAAGCTCGCCGGATCAGTCAAGATATGGCTTATGCTGTTGCTGGTCTAGGATTTTACTACTATCTTACCCGTGACCACGATGTATTAGCAGATATCGTTGCCCTCAAGGACTATATCTTTGAGACCTATTACGATGCAGAATGGGATTTACTTGCCTGGGCACATGAGGATTATGTAGATTATGTTGACGAAAATGGTAACGAGCAAAAAGTTAGTAAGGATCAACGGGAATTAGTATCTCAACTTGACCAAGTTTATGGTTATATGTTGTTGCTCACTCCCACATTGCCTGAAATGTTTAATGGCAAGCCCCTCCGCTCCCAATGGGAAGATGACTTAGTGCATCTAGCCAGAATTATGAGCGAGCAGTTCTATACACCAGACAACAATATTTTCTTTGGAGCAATTACCGATCCGAGCAAACAAAAATTAGGAACAGATCATACAGATTTTGGTCACTCCATTAAAACCTTATGGTTGATCTATGAAATCGGTAAATTAACTGGACATTACGAACTGACTGCCTTTGCTCAAGAAAAAGCACCTTTAATTCTAGAAGAAGCTTTCCTAGAAGACGGAACTTGGGGTCGTCGAATCAATCAATATGGTCAGTTAGAAACTGATAAAGAATGGTGGATTTTAGCAGAGTTGGATCAAACTGCCGCTACCTTCAGTTTGCGCGATCCTTCCTACGCTAAATACTTGCCTACCAGCTATGCTTATTGGTTTAAGTATATGATCGACCACGAACATGGTGGTGCTTGGCACTGGGTATATGCTAAGAATAATCTTCCTAACTTGAGTTTACCTAAGCAACACTCCTGGAAAAATGCTTTCCACAGCTTTGAGCACGATCTGGTTGGTTATATTACTGGTCAAGCAATTCACAACTTACCTGTCACTTTGTATTTTGCTTTCCAGGAAATTCCTGAGAATACTCAAATTCGTCCGTACCTATTTGCGGCTAAAGTTCAATCCATCATTGAACCTCGGAAGCGCAATGGGAAAAAGATTCGCCCTGTTCGGGGTTCAACTCAACAAATGGTCACATTAGTTGATGTTCGGTAAACCCTAAATCTCAAGATATGGTTGCTAATCAAGTAACTATATCTTGTATCTTTCCAGCAAGAAGTGATTTGTGTTGCAACTTGTGTATCATTCATTATTAGTTATCAGTACCGACTGCAGAAGCTAGAGGCTTGAAATACTGAAGTTTACTTTTTTTCGCCTTAAAAGGGGAGGCTTGAGACCTTTTTTTGCTGAGGCAACATCAAAAGTAGTTGAGTAACTGATTAACTTATCGACAAATAGAAAGTTAAGTTGTTATTTCCTAAGAGGAAGAAGATAATGGTCCAGACAAAAAACAAAAAGATAGCGATTTTAATTGAATCCCATTACGACGGAAACGAAACTGCTGCCTTTGAAACTTTTTTCCCAGTAAAGGGATATGAAATTGAGTATGTTTCTAATCTCAGAGGAAAGCCAGAAAAGGTGTTTGCAGATAACAACAACCCTAGCAATACGATCACAGTAACTAAGGATATAACCACAGACGTTATATTAGATAACTACACTGGTGTATTCTTGATTGGTGGATACGCTATGGATATGCTTCGCTATGAAGTAGAAGTAGAAGAGGGAGAACATGGAAGGCCAAAAGAGATACCAGTTGCCACTCAATTTGCTAAGGCAGCATTAGAAAATCCAGAAATAATAGTGGGAGCTATTTGTCATGCCTTATGGATATTTACTCCAGTACCAGAATGCCTTCAGGGTCGCCGAGTTACTTGCGGTCATAATATTATGTATGACGTTCTCAATACAGGAGCAATTCTAGACTATTCTGGACCTCATAAAAAATTAGCTGCTGTCTGTGTTGATCGCAACCTAGTTACCGGACGACATCCTTTTGTCGTTCAAGATTTCATGGACGTATACTTGGATGAGTTAAACAAAAAACATCAGCATTAGTGAATAGAAAACGGATATTCATAATGCAGGTGCAATTTATGTACCAGATGCTAGTTACATTATGTTGATGACAACTTAGTGACTAGATGTTGGGCAGCAGATTTATTGAGGTAAACTCTGGTAGGGACCTTCTATGAAACGTTCCTACATTAGCACAATAAAAAATTACTTCTCTAAATCTACTAAATTCCTGATAATCTAATAGACAACTTGTTACCTCTAAAGTCGAAACAGGAATCATATTTATGAACAACAAAAATCGTTTAGCTTTCAGTTTTCTCATAACGTGGGTTTGTACCTGCTTTCTGGCAGTAATTATTGGACTGACATCCAATCCTACTCCTGCCAAAGCAGATGTTATCTACCACGCCTTCGATGAATGTTTTGCCAATATACAAGCAAAACTGCCAGAAATCAAAGAAGCAGGATATACTCATATCCAAATTTCCCCTCCCTATAAAACCCCCCCACGTCAGGATAATCCTTGCGCATCAGTCAAAGAATGGAGTAATCACTATCAACCATTTGATTATGTTGTAGACGGAAATCTGGGAAACGAGAAAGGTTTAAAGAATTTGATTGATGCTGCTCACGATAGCGGTATAAAGATCATCGTCGATGTTATCTTTAATCACATGGCTAATTACGATCGTTATTACAAAGCTAAAGATAAAGATGTTCAATTCCCCGCCGGAGCATATCCGATCTTCAACGACAAGAAATATTTCCATGAGAAACACTGTATTGAAGACGAAGACTACAAAGATCCCTACAAAGTTGAAAATTATTGGTTATGTACTCACAGCGATCCGGAAGGATTACCAGATCTGAAAACAGAGTTACCTTATGTACAAGAGCAAGCTCGGAAATATCTTCAAAAACTGCTCGTTCTGGGAGCCGATGGTTTCCGCTTTGATACGGTGAAACATGTGCCGGTTGAAGATTGGAAGGAAATCGTGAAGGATCTTAAAAGTAAAGATACATTTTACTA
This sequence comes from Okeania sp. SIO3B5, assembly GCF_010692555.1. Classification (GTDB taxonomy): domain Bacteria; phylum Cyanobacteriota; class Cyanobacteriia; order Cyanobacteriales; family Microcoleaceae; genus Okeania. Next base: position 15,302 of record NZ_JAAHHG010000135.1, read on the forward strand.
TGGTGAAGTTATCGGTGACAACTACGACCAGAGCATGAAATATGTTCCAGTGTTTCCAAAAGTAACAGATTTTCAACTGGTTAATACCTTGAAAAGTGCTTTTGGTTACGGGGGAGACTTACGATCTTTAGTTAATCCAGCAGATACCCAGCGTGCTTTACCTGGAGACGATGCGGTTACTTTTTCTCGTAATCACGATACTTGGGCATCAGGGCAGTTCGATTATTTGAAATTTGACAAGAACGATTTAGTTTTAGCAACAGCTTACGTTTTAGGGAGAAAAGAAGGAACGCCCTTAATTTTAACTTTTGATGCTTTTGAGCCTACGGTTGTCGCTGGAACCAAATTTCACGAACAAATGATGGGAGAATCTCAATACTATCGGAATGGTAACGAAATTGCAGTTGCTGCGGACAATCCCAACTTGCTCTTTATCGAGCGTGGAGATAAGGGTTTAACCATTATTAATAAAGCTGCTGAAACATTTGATGTCACTGCTGCTAAAATGCCAGGTTTAGGAGTAGGTTGTTACAGCGAGCTACAGTATGACTTTGAAATGTGTGTAGACTACGGTGGTGACGGTCAAAAGTACATTAATAAATGGGGTTCCCCTAATCGCGGTGGAATTAATATCGGTCCCCGTACTGCATTGTTCTTTGTCAAAAATGAGGCTTAATATCATGTCTCTTTGATGACCAGATTAATCTTGGTGAGAATAGCGATCGCCGTACAATTAATTTATTCATATTTGATGGCGTTCGCCTCCTAATTCCACAAAAACTATAAGCCTAAGTAAGAATCACTAATTTTAGTAAATTTCTATTGAATTTATTTAAGAAGGTTTAAGGTTAAATTGATAAGGTAAGATGGTAGGTGGTAAATTGGGCAGAAATACCTGGATATTACCACCTAAAACACAATAACTATTTATCTTTTAGCAATAATCCAAACAGCGTGAACAATTCCTGGAATATAACCCAGAAAAGTCAAAAGAATATTCAACCAAAATTGACCGCCAAAACCTACTTGCAGAAATACGCCAAGTGGTGGTAAAAAAATCGCACAAATTAAACGAACAATATCTATGTTAACCTCATCAAGAAAATGCTTCTTTGGTATACATTTTATATATAGGGAAAATAAGAAAATGCTCTTCAGCTTTAACGTAAAGCCCCTATTTTTTTAAGCTTATCATCTAATTGTCTCAAAAACTGTAAATCTGTCTCTGGTAAATACCCGTCACTATCCTTTTCTAAAAAACTAAATGCTTGCCTAAACTCATATCCACTTGCTTGAATAGGTGCATCAAAATGACAAGGAATAATCTGCCGAAAATTCCAACTTGCCACTTTCTCAACCCACTCCATCACCTGTTTTGGATCGCGATTCAAAATCAGGGTTTGCAATATAGGTGCTACTAACAACCGTCCATCCTGTCGTAACTGTGTAAAAGATCGCTGCCAATCAGACTTCCAACGCCATGGCAAAAGACCAAAATATGCTCCCTTTGAGCGGTCTGGTGCTTTCAAAACATTCTGAAATACCTCTCTAGTAGGTACTACATCTAAAGCATCCACCTGAAAATATAATGCAAACAAACATATTTTTTGCCACCCTATACATCTATTGATCGGATTATCTTCCACTACGTCAGACACATTATCTTTGGCATGAAATAATAACGGATAAGGGTCTAAATTCAAAATATCGGGCGGTTCAGCAGGTACAGATAAAACAGTATCAACCGCCAGTAAAGTTTGGGATGGACTATGCCAAAATACTACTTCTGCAAAAGGTTTGAAACCAATATCAAGAGGTCCGAGAGTTGCGTAGTCAAATTCTGCTGCAAAAGGTGTATCACTACTGTTGGCAGGAAGTAGATGGGTGCGTTTTTTCGGTAAACCCAACCAACTCAAAGGTAGATTTATCGGAAAACTCCATTGGTTGGGTGTCACAAACACTTCAGCAGTGGGAAAATTTCTCGCAAACGGTCCGACATATACTTTATGTTCTAAGCCAGAAATAGTTGGTAGAATAATGTAGCGAACTTCTCCATATTTTTCTACCAATTCATTAACAAGGCGTACACATTCTCGTGTTGGTGCTATGGGAGCATAAACAAATAAACCGCCTCCAAGCATTCTTACCACTGTCATCCGAATTGGTACAGTGACATAGAAAATGCCCTGAAGTTGGTCAAAAGTCCAGATTGTATCTTTGACAATCTCCTTTCGTAATGTTCGTCTTTGCCCATAAGGATATAAAGGTAAAATAGGCCATAGAGGCCATGACCAATCCTGAGAGCGAGAAATTTTATTTTGTCTTTGTTTCCCTGAATGCACTTTTATTAATGGATAATGGATAATGGATAATGGATAATTACCTCTGGTTAAAACCGTTACGGAATTGAATATCAGGAAATATTATTTCTTCTTTTGGTCGATTGGATATGGCGAGGAGACCCGCTCTTATTAGAGCCGCTCCGCTTTATATGTTGCGGAGCAAAACGCCATCCCACCCTACGGGAAGCTCCGCTACGACCGCTTTTTCCCCTTGAAAGGGGAGGCTTTTAACCAGAATTATTTAATGAATAATAATTATTAATTAGGGCTTGCTGATTAAATCTAAAAGTATTTACTGATATTGGTAAGTGCCTTTTTGGGGCTTTTAAAAAGTGCCTGGTTTTCAGCCTAAAAGCCTCAAAAAGTTAGTATTTTAGGTACATAGTTGGGCAGAAAAATTATTCTTGCAATTCTTACTCCTACCTCCTCTAAGTACCCCGTTCCTCCTGTCTTCCTCCTGGGAGGGGTTAGGGGTGGGTTGTCTCCTTTCTTCCCCTCCCCTCCTGGGAGGGGTTAGGGGTGGGTTAACTTCTGACTTTTGACTTCTGACTTCTGACTTCGTTAGATTGGTATTTCTACTTTAAAAGTTGTCCAACCATTACTACTGGATACTAATAGGTTACCATTGAGCTGTTCTACCAATTTTTTCACTAGGGCTAAACCTAAACCTGTACCCCCTTGTTTCCAGGGATCGGCATTGGGCACTCGATAAAATTTGTTAAATATTTTAGGTAACTCAGACGCAGGAATTTCTGATGGGTTACTAATCAAAAATTTGATTGAGTCAGGAGCTTCTACAGAGCTTGTTTTGCTACTTTTTTTCTGATTACATTCAACTATAAACTTGATTTCGCCACCATTCTGAGTATACTTGCAAGCATTATTAAGGAGTTCTGCTAAAATCCGGCCTAAACTATTATTATTAGACACAATTTGAGGGATTTTTTTAGGCAATTTAACCTTTAGAGTTTGTTGACGTTCTCGGGTTCTAGATTGAAAAGGATCGATAATAGTGGGAAGCCAACTTGCTAAATCTATTGTATCTATTGGAATAAGTGCAGTACCACCTTCTAAGCGTTGTAAATCTAACAAATCGGTAATTAAGTTAATTTCTCTTTTACACTCTGTATCTAAAATACTTAAATATTGTTGACCGCGTTCTGATATAGGAAAGACTTTCAACATATGAATAGCCATTTTCATGTTTGATAGGGGCGTTCTTAATTCATGGGATACAGTGCTTAAAAAATCATCTTTGAGAATATTAAGTTGCTGTAGTTCTTGCACTTTTTGTTGCAACTCTGCTGTGCGGTCTTGAACTTGTTTTTCTAAATCTGTGTTAAGAGTTTGTACTTGTTGATAAAGTTGGGCCTGTTGAATAGCGATCGCTAACTGAGTTGCTAGCTGCTTCAATAAATCAATTTCAGATTGTTGCCACTCTCGAATTCCCGAATATTCCTGGGTACACATCAGTCCCCATAGTTGTCCATCTTGGGAAATTGGTACTATTAAGTAAGCTTTTACCTGTTTTTTCTCCAGCTCAGTAGTTTTTCCTGTACTTGAATTTATTTGAGTGATATCAGAAACTGCCTGAATCTTATTTTGCTTCATCTTTGAATTTGACATTAAGCATTCAGATGAAATTGTTTCTCCTATCCAAGAATCGCAGTTTTTTTCTACTGACTCAGCAACTACTTTAGCGACTTTTGCTGTTTCTATCTGAAAGAACACTACTCTATCTGTTTTGAGGAATTGTTGAACTTCTGTAACTACAGCATTAATAATTTCATCTATATCTAAAGATTGATGAATCCGAAGAGCTATTTTGGCTAGGAGGCGGTCGCGTTCTAGCTGTGCTTGTATTTCTGCCGTTCGTGCCTGCACTTCTTTTTCTAATTGTGCATTTCGAGTGCGTAATAGTTCAAATTTTTCTGCTTGCAATTGATTCACATCTTTTCGTAATTTTCTGACTAACCCAAACATTACTGTCGGGTCTAATACTTGCAGTAAGCTTGCCTGATTAACTGTTCCCAGAAACTCTCCTTGTTTACCACATACTATTAATATTTGTACCTGTTCCTGCAACATTTTTTTATGAGCATCCCAGAGAGAGTCTGTTTGTTTCAAACTATTAATTGGCATTTTCATTACCTTTTTTACAGGTGTTGCTGCCAAACTAATATTTATAAAATAAGCTTGTGCAATATCATCTGTTGTAATTATACCCACAGGTTTTTCAATTTCAGTCCTTTGTGTTTTACTTTTTTTCTTCTGTGTTACGATTACACTATTCACTTTTTGATTTGCCATCAATTGACTAACTTCTAACAATGATGTCGTTTCTGGAGTTGTGACAGCAACAGAGTCATTTTTGACTTCGTTTACGCTTCTTAACCTGAGAATATTAGAAGGTTGCAGTACTTGACGAATTCCTTCTGGTGTGACAATACCAACTATTTGACCTATACTATCTAGCACTGGCAGATGACTAATTTTATGTTGGCGAAACAGGGATAAAGCTGTAAATAAATCTTGATCGTCTGATTCTTTTAGAGTCACAAAATTAGATGACATGACTTCTGCTATCTTCACTTGTTCTGATAAATTGCTGAAACTACCAATTTGACCAGTTGCAATTAGTTTGACAAGGTCACTAATAGTGAATATTCCTAATAAAAAAGAAGATTGTGCATTAAAAAATTCCTGCTCTTTTTCTATTGATTTATTTTCTACCACTAAAACACTTGTAGCTTTTTCTTGGTTTGATAATGGTGATTCATCAATTTTTCCATTTGTCTGTGTATTGACAGGTATTGCACAACTGCTTTGTAATATACTCATTTGTTTGAGTACATCTACCAGAGGAGTTTCGGGGGTTACAGTTAGCGGATAACGGTCAATTGCTTGTTGTAGAGGTGATGAATAGATACGAGATTGAGCAACCATAATCATATCTCCTTTATAGTTATAGTTAAATGCAAAATATTATTGAAATTTTTCAGGCAAATTTAGAGTTTCTTATATTTAATAAAATGATAATATTATAACCGTAATTATTGCCAAAAAATTACAGTATAAATTTTAGCATGAAATCAAGTTTGGAGCAATATTTGAAAGTGTTAAAATTACCTTGAATTTGAGTTTCGTAAACTTAATCTAACTTTGAAAAAAATCCGGATGCTGTGAAACCGATCGCTGTTAATAATAGCGGTGATTAATCTATCAAACTAAGTAAGGATGCGATCGCAAATACTACTTATATTTAAAACCAGTCCTTAAAAGTTGGGTATTAAGTTCCATTGAAAACTGACTTGCATTTTATAGAAACAGACCCAAGAAGATGATATAGTCTGTATATATATAGATATAATGCTCTACTTTTTGAAGTACGGACTTCTAAAGATTTTTGATGACTGGCATGGCCTTCATTTTTGAGGCTTAAGAAATAAATTAGAATAGAATCTGCCATTTTTAGAATTTTTGTTTCAAAATATTAAGTAAAGATGAGTTGAGAGTATTACCCATGTTTCCATTCTTTGCTAAATCCTGTTGTGGTTGGGACTTTTTTCAACCAGAGTCTCGTAAAGTCCATCAAGAAAATAAACTGAAATTCCTCAAGTGGATGCGAGACGATCTAGAAACTAGATTAGCTGGACTTAATGCGGCCATTCAAACCATTGAACGCCAGATGAATCAAGACCAACCTTCTTAATGTAATAGAGTCTATAGTCCATCAAGAAAGCCTGGGAGTACATTACTCCTAACACTTTAACTACAGTTATTTTTTCTGGGGCGTAAAATTTTGCGCCTTTTATTTTGAGAATATTGGAATTAGGCAAGTAATATCATTTTTCATTGATTCTTGATTAATGCTACAGCACTAAGTTTTTTGGTATTTGACAATCAATTTGGATTGTAAGGTAATAGGTAATAGAGAATATGGAACAGGAAGCATTGCTATAATATAGATTATTTATTCTTCCTTTTCCTTGTTACTGTTCGATCTTTTCTATGATGGGTTTTATATCCCACTCTCACCCGCGATGTCAATGAAGTCTGTGGGGTGAGAATTCTCATCAACCCCATTCTCAGTCACTCATCTAAATCCGGTTATATAGTAGCTTTATTGGGAAAATAAGGCAGAGGGCAGAAGGAAGAAGGGTTAGATTAGAGCAGATTTGAAAAAAATACCTTTTCATAACCGTATTTAGTATCATTAGAAATCTCTGGAAAAGAGAGAGTAGGGAGTAGACGGTAGGGACGTTCCATGGAACGTCCCTACAGAGTAGGGTTAAAAAATTATCAATTATTCCCCTCCTGGTAGGGGGAGGGGCGAGGGGTGGTTTCCCTACTCCCTTTTTTCTGGAGATGTCTATTAACTACTTACTACTTGTTCAA